>JANMGB010000274.1:0-37669 GCA_031374415.1 Burkholderiales bacterium | reverse complement strand
TACTGGGCACGTTCCGATATATTACTCACCCGTTCGCCACTCGCCACCAGGATTGCTCCCGTGCTGCCGTTCGACTTGCATGTGTAAGGCATGCCGCCAGCGTTCAATCTGAGCCAGGATCAAACTCTTCAGTTCGATCTTTAGCAACTCAATGAATTGATTACTCTTTTCAGTGAGCGCCACTTAATATTTACAAACTTGCGTTCGTGGCGCCCACACTTATCGGCTGTTTATTTTTAAAGAGCGTTCAGATTTCTCTGATTTGTCGGCCAGTTTTATCTGGCTGATTCTTCTATTCTATACTAGACTCTAATTCACTGTCAACTGCTTGGTTATTATCGTCGCTGCTTTTTATTTCCTGCTGCGACTAACTCGGCAACTTATTTTGAACTTAGCCTTCTATTATACTAATTTTTTCATTTCCTTGTCAAACACTCGGTTATTGCTGCCGTGTAACTTGCTGCACTCGCCGCGATTTGATTTCGAAGAATCAAGCCTTAGATTATGACAATTTCTTTATTACCCTGTCAACTGCCCGGTTATTTCTTGCTGGCCGGCTTGGCATGCGCCTCACTGGATCAACACGACTAAACCAGACCGCCTCGGGGTAGCGAAGCCGACGATTGTGACATGCCGCATAGTTTCGCGTCAAGACTTTTGATCGTCTTTTTGTCACACTGCTTTGTCTTTAGCAATCTTTGGTGATCGACTGTTTACGTTGAGCCGCTTTGCGACATCGCTGTAATCAGCCAAGCCCGCTACTTTAGCACCAATCTTTGTGGTTTCGGGAATTTTCTTTAGCGTTCAGGACGAACACTGACTTCGTGGAGGGTTTTTTGCTCGAGCCAGGCGTGCTGTGGATCGTCTGCTGTGATGACTTGCTCGATCACTGGCTCGGCCCAGTGGGCTCGGGCTCGCAGGATGACCTGCTTGACCCGGGAGACCTGCGCAGGGTGCATGGAGAAGCTTCGCAGACCCATGGCAAGCAGTAGGTCGGTAAATTGAGGGTCGCCAGCCATCTCGCCACAAACAGAAATGTCTTTCTGTGCCGCACGCCCGTGTTGAATGGTTCGGTAGATGAGCTGGAGGACGGCTGTGTGCCAGGGATCGTAGAGCTGCGCAACGGCTTCGTCAGCGCGGTCGATGGCCAAGGTGTATTGGATGAGATCGTTGGTGCCAATTGAGAGGAAGTCGAATCGGGTGAGTAGCTGTGACGCCATCATGGCCGCAGCAGGGACTTCAATCATGGCACCGACTTCAATGTCGTTGAACGGCTTGCCCGCATCTTGTAGTTGTTGCTTGGCGCGGGTCAGCGCTTCAAAAATCTGTGCAACTTCGCTCCATTGGGCGACCATGGGAATCAAGAGGCGGATGGGGCCGTGGGCGCTGGCCCGCAGGATGGCTCGGAGCTGTTGGCGAAACATGGCCGGCTCGGAGAGGCTCCAGCGGATGGCCCTCAAGCCGAGCGCGGGGTTGAGGGTGTGTTCGTGACGCAGCTCACTGACGGACAGGCGCTCCAGGGCCTTGTCTGCGCCTACGTCGACGGTGCGGATGGTCACAGGCATGCCCTGCATGGCCTCGACGGCGGCACGGTAGGCTTCGTATTGCTCGTCTTCGCCAGGCAACTCGCCGCCTCGGTTTAAGAATAGGAATTCGGAACGGAACAGGCCTACACCCGCGCAGCCGGCTTCAAGGGCAGGACCAGCGTCCGCTGGAAGCTCGATGTTGGCAAGCAGCGTGACTCGCTCCCCGTCAAGGGTGACTGCCGGTGTGTGCCTCAGCCGGGCCAAACGCAAGCCTTCAAGGTCGCTTTGGCGCTGCTTGAAGCGGTACTCCTCCAGCAGGATGGGCGAGGGGTTGATGATGATGGCACCCATGTCTCCATCAATCACAACCCAGTCGTCTTGGCGGATGATGCGGCTGGCTTCGCGAGCACCCACCACCGCAGGAATGTCCAGACTGCGAGCCACGATGGCTGTGTGCGAGGTTTTGCCGCCGACGTCCGTGACGAAGCCGGTGAAGACGCTTCGCTTGAATTGCAGCATGTCGGCTGGCGCGATGTCGTTGGCGACGAGGATGAGGGGCTCTTCGTGGCCCGGCTCTTTGGAGGGCATGCGCAGGTGCAGGGCCGTCGAGCTTTTTGTCAGGGCCAGCATCAGTCGCTCAACGACTTGCTCAAGATCAGCCTTGCGCTCCCGGAGGTAGTCGTCTTCCATTTCGTCGAATTGACGGGCCAGGACTTCAAGTTGGGCGGACAGCGCCCACTCAGCGTTGTAGTGCCGCTCAACAATCCAGTGTTTGGTGGCGGCGGTGAGTGAGTCGTCTCGCAAGAGCATCAGATGCACGTCGAGCAGGGCCGAGAGCTCTGGTGGCGCATCAGCTTGGAGCTCACGCTGCAAGCTGGAGAGTTCGTTGGCAACAAGGTCTCGGGCGTGACGTAAGCGCAGGACTTCGGTGTCGATGGTCGACGGATCGATGAAGTAGTGCGCGACGTCTAGGCGGCTGGACGCAATGAGTACGGCTTTGCCGATGGCAATGCCCCGCGATACGGGTAGACCGAAGACTTGGATGCTCATGCCGGGGATGCTAGCGCCATCCAGGTTTTGATGATATGGCACTTTCGCGAATATCGGGCCTGTCATGCACTGGTCATGCCCAGGTCATGATGGCGTCATTGCGAGCGATCAGGATGCGGTCAACTCACAATCGGGAGCCGTCTATGCGTGACTTGCCTCTGCCAACCTTCCCCCTCGCGAACCTAAGAGCGCCGTCAAAGGTGGGCCGGCATCCAGGAATTCAGAACCGCCCTGCGCCAGCACCGAAACGCCTGAGCGTGATGTCGATTGTCATGCGGATGCGACGCGGCCGTCACGCTGAATGACGGACTCGCAGGCCCATAGGCAGCTGGTACGCTGAGGTCATTGGCCTTCGCCAAATTTGTTATTGACCAGGGCGGAGAGTGCCTCGGCGGCCAGTTGTTCGTCTTCGCCTTCAACTTCAAGCTCGACTTGGCTGCCCATGCCAGCTGCGAGCATCATGACGCCCATGATGCTTTTGGCGTTGACGCGGCGCTCGTTGCGGGTGAGGAAGACTTCGCTGCGGAAGGAGCCCGCGAGTTTGGTGAATTTGGCAGAGGCGCGCGCGTGAAGCCCGAGCTTATTGCTGATGGTGAGCGTGGCCTTGATCATGGCTTGTGCCTTTGAGGGCTTGGTTTTGGGGCTTGGGAATGCCCACTGACATCACGCCTTGGGTGGCCCCCGCCATGGCGCGGGCCACCATGGCGTCAAGCGCCTCGTCTTCGTAACACAGGGATCGCCAAAGCATGGGAACGTTGACGCCAGCAATGATTTTAACTTGGTGGCCCTCCTCCGTGGCCTGAGCCAAACGTTGGGCGACGTTGCAGGGCGTCGCACCAAAAACGTCGGTGAGGATGAGGGCATCAGGGTTGCGGACACGGTGGAGCAGGCGCCGGGTATGGGCTTCAATCTCTTCTTGGGCCATGTCGGGGCCCACGTCAAAGGCCTCCAGGAGCTGGGCCCGCTCTGGGAAAGTGTGCTGGGCCACCGCTTTGAGAGCAGTGGCCAAGGGCGTGTGGGCGATGATCAGGAGACCGGGCATGTGCGCAGATTATGGCGCCAGCCGCAGATTGGAGAAAAACATTTGCGCAATGTCGGGGTCGCGGGCTGTGCCGACGATGGACGACTGGTAGACCAGACCGCCTCGCTTGACGTAGGCGGCATCAAGTGTTCGGCGTTGGCTTGTGAGTTGTCAGCCAGTGCCTGTGGTGGGGGAGTGGAGCCTGGCTTTCGCACCTCGTTGGACCTTGTTGGCATCAAAGCAGTAGTGAACCGGGGTGGCTCCGAGGGCCTGGATGTCTTGCGGGTCGTGGGTGATGAGCACGAGGCTCAGGCCGAGGCGCTCTTGGCAGGCGAGAAGGTCATTTCTAACTTGGACTCGTAACTCCGTATCGAGTGCGGCGAAGGGCTCGTCCAGCAATAAGACGTCGGGGGACTGGATCAGGGCGCGGGCCAGGGCCAGACGTTGCCGTTGACCGCCAGAGAGTTGATGGGGACGATGGTGCCGCAGGCCTTGGAGTTGGAATTGCTCTATGGCTTGGTCGACGGCCTGTCGGGCTGCAGCAGGCAGGCGCCCCCCCCAGGTGGTGAGGCCAAAGCCGAGGTTTTGCGCCACGCTGAGGTGCGGGAACAGAGCGTAGTCTTGGGCCATGTGGCCCCAACGACGCAGGCGCGCGGGGACATGCACGCCCACCGCGGCATCAAAAAATAGGCGGCCGCCCCAGTGAATGTGGCCAGCATCCGGCCGCCGTAAGCCGGCCAGGGATTGCAGGGTGAGGGTTTTGCCTGTGCCTGAGGGGCCAAAGAGAACGATGCGTCGAGCCGCTGACTCAAATTGAACATGCAGATGGAAGGCGCTCTGGTCGGTGCGTACCGGGGGCAAGCGCCAATGGAGTTCGACCTGCCAGCTCATGAACGGCCCCGCATCAATCGCCCGGCCACCAGCAACAGGGTCACGCAGGTGATGGAGGTGATGATGACGAGCAGGTGGGCCAGCTTGTCATCGCCCGCTTGCACGGCATCGTAGACGGCCACGGCCAAGGTTTGTGTGCGCCCCGGGATGTTGCCCGCCACCATCAGGGTGGCCCCGAACTCGCCCATCGCGCGGGCAAAGGCGAGCAGACAACCCGCCGTGATGCCACGCCAGGCCAGGGGGAGCGAGACGCGGAGAAAGACGGCCAACTCGGGCAGGCCAAGCACGCGTGCCGCGTCTTCCAGCGAGGGCGGTACGCCCTCAAAGGCCACGCGCGCTGATTTGTACACCAGCGGCAGTGCCACCAGCGAAGCGGCCACCACGGCGCCTTGCCAGGTGAAGATGAGTTGGATGTGCCATTGGGTTTGCAACCAATGGCCTAACGCCGACTGACGGCCGAGCAGGACCAGTAGGTAGTAGCCCAAGACTGTGGGCGGTAGAACCATGGGCAGGGTGAGCACCGCATCAATGACTTCCCGAGCAGGGTAGCGGTATCGGGCCTGCCCCCAGCCCAGAGCCACCCCCACAGTCCCAGCCACCAAGGTTGCCCAGCCCGCGACTTTCAGGCTAAGCCATAAGGGGGCCCATGGGACGAGGCTGAAGACATCCCCCATCAGGGTGCCCGGAATCCGTGGCGGGCGAGCTCGGCCTGGGCCCATGGGCTGCGCAGGGCGGCCATGAATGCATTGGCTCGGTCAGGCTGGGTGGACGCCGCAGTGCGGGCCATGGGGTAGCGCACAGGGGTGGGGGTATCCACCACGGCCACCAGGCGGACTTTGTCTTTTTCGATGCTCAGGTCGCTTTCGTAGACGAAGCCTGCTTCGACCTCGCCAAGCACCACATAGGTCAAGACCTGTCGTGCTGACTCGCACCAGACCCACTTGGGACGCAACGACTCCCACAGGCCCTGGCGCTCTAAGGCCTGTTGGGTGTAACGGCCGGCAGGCACCGTCTTGGGCTGGCCCACCGCGATGCGTTGCACTGCAGGTGAGGTGATGTCTTGCAGGGTTTGGAGGGGCTGCAATGCCTTCCTGGGGGCGATCAGGATCAGGCGGTTGGTCGCCAACACCACCCGCGTGGTGGGCACCAACAAGCCTTTTTGGATCGCGCGGTCCATGGTGTCGTCATCGGCCGTGATCAAGACATCTGCCGGGGCACCTCGTGCGATTTGCTGCACTAAGACGCCTGAAGCGGCATAGTTGAAAACAACATGAGCCCCGGGATGCTCAGCCTCGAAACGCTGGCCCAGCACCTGCAGGGCGGGCTTTAAGCTGATGGCAGCAGCCACCCAGAGGTCTTGGGCGAACACTGCCCAGGGGTTGCAGGTCAGGACGATCAACGCGCAGCGCAGGAGTGAGTGCATGGAAAATGACTGGCCCGGACGATGGCCTTGATCTGACGGGTGCCCCCAAAATCCCGCAGGGGCGGGGTTAACGCTATGCTCAGCATCTTGCCTGCAGGTGAGCTGCGCGTGCATTTTTTGAGATTTATTTTCCATCATGAGCAACTTTTTTGAAGCCAAAGTGCTGACCGTTCACCACTGGACGGATCGGCTTTTCTCTTTCACCACTGAGCGTGAATCAAGTTTCCGGTACCAAAGTGGCCAATTCGCCATGATCGGGTTGACTGTCGAGGGTCGGCCTTTGATGCGGGCGTACAGCATGGTGAGCTCTCACTACGAAGAGACGCTCGAGTTTCTCAGCATCAAGGTGCAGGATGGGCCACTGACCTCTCGTTTGCAACACATCGAGCCCGGCGAACACATTTTGGTGGGGCGCAAAGCATCTGGCACACTGTTATTGCAAAACTTGCTCCCCGGGCGAACGTTGTATTTGTTGTCCACAGGCACGGGGCTCGCTCCGTTCATGAGCATCATTCGCGATCCGGATGTCTATGAGCAGTTTGAGAAGGTGGTGCTGGTGCATGGTTGCCGTCAGGTCAATGAGTTGGCTTATGACAAGGTCATCACGCAGGAGCTGCCCAACAATGAATTTTTTGGTGAGCAGGTCAGTAAGCAGTTGTTGTATTACCCCACAGTGACTCGGGAAGCGTTCCACCATCAGGGGCGCATCCCTGCCCTGTTGGAAAGCGGCAAGTTGTGTGATGACATCGGGCTGCCGCGGCTGAGCGCGGAGAACGACCGCTTCATGTTGTGCGGAAGTCCCGAGATGTTGAAAGATTCCCGAACCCTGCTTGACTCAATGGGCATGACCGAGGGCAATATGAGCCGCCGTGGTCACTATGTGATTGAGCGGGCCTTCGTGGAGAAATAAACCCGGCGTCGGTGTCGCGCGTCGTCAAAGGAGTGGCCAGATGAGACGGTGGATAGCGCAGATGCTGGTCGGAGGCCTGGCCGCTTGGGCCATGGGCGCTGGTGCGGCGCCGATGCGTACCCCCCATGTGGTGGCTGAACTGGTGGCTGAGCGCAGCGCCGTGCAAGCGGGTCAGGTGTTGCAAGTGGGCCTGAATCTGACGCATCAGCCGGGCTGGCACACCTATTGGCGCAACCCGGGTGACTCGGGCCTGCCGACCCGGCTGACGTGGCAGCTCCCGCCGGGCTCCCGGATCGGTGAGATCGAGTGGCCCGTGCCGCAACGGCTGCCGGTGGGGCCCCTGATGAATTATGGGTACGAGGGGGAGCTGTTGCTGCCCTTGAATTTCACGCCGCCGGCGTCGGCCAAGCCGGGCGACACGCTGTCACTTCGCGCGCGCGCGGACTGGTTGGTGTGCAAGGAGGTGTGCATCCCCGAGTCGGTTGACTTGGAGTTGCAGCTGCCGGTGGTGGGCCAAGATGTCACGCCTGGCGCCACGGCCGCGACCCCCGCGTTTGCCAGCAATGCAGCCGCACAAACCCAGCCCTTGCGAGGATGGAGCGCCGAGTTGTTGCACGCCGGCCGGGAGGCCTTGTTGGTGCTTAACAAAACCTCGGGCAAGTTGTCTGCAACCGATAAGTTGCCACCCATTCAACTGTTTCCTCATGCTGCGCAACTGTTAGAGACCGCCCGCCATGAGGTCTACCGAACGCCCCAAGGCTACGCTGTGAAGTTGCGGCTGTTGCCGGATGTCACCTTGCCAGCGAGCTTGCGCAGCACGGTGGTGGCCCCACCCGCCAACCCCGGCGAGATGACGGTGTGGGGCATGAGCGCGGCCGCCGGTGAGTTTGTGGCCACAGTGAAGGCAGTTCCGCAGCTGAATCCCTTGCCTGAGTCGGATCACCTGCCCGACCTGCTGACCGCCACCACCACGCTGAGCCAGCCCACACAAAGTGCCACATTGAACGTCTGGGCGGCCTTGGGCATGGCTTTGTTGGGCGGCATGGTGCTCAATCTAATGCCTTGCGTGTTTCCTGTGCTGTCGATCAAGTTGTTGAGCTTGGCTCAGCACGGTGACAGCCGCTCATTGGGTGCGCACGCGCTGGCCTACAGCGCGGGGGTCGTGTTGAGCTTTGTGGCCTTGGCAGGGGCCTTGCTGGCATTGCGCGAGGCGGGCAGCGCCGTGGGCTGGGGGTTTCAGTTGCAAGAGCCAGGGGTGGTGTTTGGGCTGGCTTTGCTGTTCTTTTTGTTGGGACTGAATTTGCTCGGGGCGTTTGAGCTGGTCAATATCACGCCGCAAGCCTTGGCCAATTGGCGCGACCAGCGACCGACGGTGGATGCGTTTGCCTCGGGGGTGTTGGCAGTGGTCGCGGCCAGCCCTTGCACGGCACCGTTCATGGGTGCTGCGCTGGGCTTTGCCTTGACGCAATCCACGGTGGTGAGTTTGAGTGTGTTTGCCGCGTTGGGGTTGGGCATGGCCTTGCCCTACGTGGCATTGACGGTGCTGCCGGGCTGGCGTCATCGCCTGCCCCGCCCGGGGATGTGGATGGTTCGACTGAAACAAATGCTTGCCTTTCCCATGTTCGCCACGGTGGTGTGGTTGTTGTGGGTACTGGGACGACAAACAGGCATCGATGAGTCAAGCACCGCGCTGTTGGTGTTGGTGGGGGTGGCGTGGGTGATCTGGATGCTGAACGGGCCCGCCAACCAGGGGACGGATCATTGGTTTCGACGCACGCTGTTGCTGGGTGCCATGGCAGGTTTGGTGAGTTGGGGGTGGCCTTCGGCGCAGCCCCAAAGCGGCGCTTCTGGGGCCCGCCTGTCCAACGACGCAGCCGCAGCCTGGAAGCCGTTTGATGAGGCCGCCGTGGCCGATCACTTGGCGCGCGGTGAGACGGTGTTCATTGATTTCACCGCGGCTTGGTGCGTGACTTGCCAAGTGAACAAGCGGCTGGTTTTGCACTCAGAGCAAACCATGCAGGACTTTGCGCAAGCCAAGGTGGTGCTGATGCGCGCTGACTGGACGGACCGCAATCCTCAGATCACGGCGGCGCTGACCCGCCTGGGACGCAATGGGGTGCCGGTCTATGTGCTGCTTCGCCCTGGCAAAGAGCCGGTGCTGTTGCCCGAGGTGCTTTCGACAAGCCGGGTGCGTGAGGCCCTGCTGGGCACGGGCCTGTGAGCAGCCTGGAGTTGCTGGGCCTCGAATGTCGTCGCGGTGGGCGCTCGCTGTTCACTGGCTTGTCGCGTCAGATCGATGATGGCAGCTTGCTGCGTGTTGAGGGCCCCAACGGCGCAGGAAAAACCAGCTTGCTGCGCACGGTGTGTGGCCTGGTGCCACCGGCTCAGGGTGAGGTGCGGTGGCGGGGGAACGCCTTGCCGGCTTGGGGTACGTCGTTCAACCAGCAGTTGGTGTACCTGGGGCATGCCCCAGCACTCAAGGATGACCTGAGCGCCATCGAGAACCTTCAGGCCGCGTTGCTGCTCAATGGCACAGCCGTCAGCCCTGAGCAAGCCAAGAATGCGCTAGCCCAAACCGGTTTGACTCAACGCACCCAAGTCCCCGTCCGAGCGTTGTCGCAAGGGCAACGCAAGCGCGTGGCCTTGGCGCGCCTGCCTTTGAGCGCCTTGGCGCCACTGTGGGTGCTGGACGAGCCCTTCAATGCCCTGGACACCGCCGCCACAGCTTGGCTGGTGGGCACCCTGGCCCGGCACCTGGAACAAGGTGGCATTGTGGTGTTGACGAGTCACCAGGCAGTGAGTTGGAGCGCGCCGGTGTCTGAGATGAGTATTGCCCTGTGAGCACGACCCCCTTGCCTGAGCTGCCCTCGGTGTCGTGGCTGGCGGGGGGCTGGGGTATTTTTCGCCGCGACCTGAAACTGGCCCTTCGCCGTCGCGCTGACACAGGCGCCGCCTTGGTGTTTTTTGCCATGGTGGTGAGTTTGTTCCCTTTGGGCGTGGGGCCGGAGCCGGCCCTGCTGCGCACCTTGGGGCCAGGCGTAGTGTGGGTGGCCGCATTGTTGGCCTCGATGTTGTCGTTGAACCGCTTGTTCACGGACGATTACCAAGACGGCACCTTGGAGCAGTTGTTGCTCAGTGCCACGCCTCTGCCCGTCTTGGTGATGGGCAAGGTGTTGGCCCATTGGTTGTCGTCAGGGTTGTTGCTGGTGGTGGCCTCGCCCGTGATTGCGGTTCAGTTTGACCTTTCCGGGCAGGCTATCGCTGTGTTGTGTGCATCGTTGCTGCTGGGCACCCCCTTGCTGAGTTTGGTGGGGGCCATTGGCGCGGCCCTCACGGTGGGGGTGCGAGGCGGGGGCGTCCTGGTGTCGCTGTTGGTGCTGCCTTTGGTGATGCCCGTGCTGATTTTTGGCGCATCGGCCGTGCAAGACAGTGTGGCAGGGCTGGCGGTGGGGGGGCATTTTTCAGTGCTGGGGGCGATGTTGCTGGTGGCGCTGGTGCTGGCGCCGTTCGCAGCGTCGACTGCGCTGCGGATTTCGCTTGAATGAGGCGGGCACAATACGCGCCTTGATACTGACCTGATGGGGGGGTGTTCATGAACTGGTTTCACTACGCGGCGCCGCAGCGCTTTTACCCCCTCGCGGGCCGGGCCATTCCGGTGTTCAGCGCCCTCGCGGCGTTGCTCACCGTGGCGGGCTTGGTGTTGGGGATGCTGCTGGCGCCCACCGATGCCCAGCAGGGCAACTCTTACCGGATTATTTACATCCACGTGCCAGCGGCGTGGATGTCGATGGTGATTTACGTGGCGATGGCACTGTGGGCGGGGGTGGGTTTGGTGTTCAACGCAAGGTTGGCCTCGGTGTTGGCCTTGGCCCTGGCACCCACCGGGGCCTTGATGACCTTCATTGCCTTGTGGACCGGGGCCTTGTGGGGCAAGCCCACCTGGGGCACTTGGTGGGTCTGGGATGCACGCCTGACGTCCGAGTTGATTTTGCTGTTTCTCTATATCGGCTACTTGTCACTGCACGCTGCGATCGATGATGTGAGACGGGCTGATCGGGCCGCGGCCGTGCTGGCCTTGGTGGGGGTGATCAATGTGCCGATCATTTATTTTTCCGTGAAGTGGTGGAACACCTTGCACCAGGGAGCGTCGGTCAGCCTGACCCAGGCGCCGAGCATGGCCGCACCCATGTTGATGGGCATGTTGATCATGGCGCTGGCGTTTTGGATGTACTCGATTGCTGTGACGCTGATGCGCGCGCGAAATTTGATTTTGGAGCGCGAACAGCATGCCACCTGGGTTCGGGAGACTCTGACATGAGCCTGACAGACTTGAGCATTCAGTGGGCCAGTCTGGCCGAGTTCCTGGCGATGGGTGGGTATGGCCTGTATGTGTGGGGCTCGTTTGGCGTGAGCTTCGCTGCGCTGGCGATTGAGGTGATGGTGTTGCGGCGCGGCCGGCTGCGCTTGCTGGAGCAGTTGCAGGCCAAGGCCAGCGTGGGGTCGGATCAGCCTGGCTCGGATTGAGCCGGCCTGCCCCCCCCCTCAAGCGGCCTGACGCGCGGTTCGGCGCCCATCGAGCCAGTTTTTCACGCGCCAAACCCAGCGGCCCTCGGCCGTGTAGTCGCCCCAGGACACGATGGCGCGTCGGTCAGCGCAGCTGACAAAATCAACAACGTGGCTCGTGAACGAGTGGCGCATGAGTTGACCCGTGGACACATGGCGGCGCAAGTTGGTGCTCAAGGTCGAGGCCGCCTGAGCAGCATTCAGGCCCTGTCCGGGTGACAAATCAGCACGCGATACAAGTTCACCCACCGCGAACACGGCCGGGTGCGAGCTGCTTTGCAGTGTGGGCCCTGTCAGCACGAAGCCGTGCGCATCCAAGGCCAAGCCGCTGTCGGCCAACCACGTGGGCGCATCCGGCGCCCACGCGGCAATTGGCGCATCGCAGACCAAACGCCCCCCCCCACGCAAAACCACGTGGGCGGCGGTGATGTCGGTACAAGCGTCCTCGATAACGGTCACGCCCAAGCGCTTAAGGGCCGCACGACCATGCTGCTGCACGGCCGCCGAGCGCTCGGCCAAGGGCGCCGCGCCACCGGTGACCAGGCTGACACGGGCCTGCGTGTTCAGGCGGCACTGCAAAGCCAAAGCGAGCTCGACAGCCAGAGCGTCGCCGCCCAAAACCACCACACTCAAAGCCCGCTCCGCGGCCAATTGCAATAAGCCGCCCCAGAGTTGGGCGAAGTGCTCAATGGGACGCACAAACAGCGCACGGCCGCGTGCCCCCGGGATCGCATCGCGATTCATGACGGGCCCGGTGTCTAAGCTCAGGACGTCGTAGCCCATCACGCGACCATCAGCGAGGGTCACGGTGCGCTCGGCAACGTTGAGCGCCGTGGGCTGCGCGAGAACGAATTGAACATTGGCCGCATTGGCCAGATCAGGCAAGAGCACACTGCCTTCGTCCACACTGTGGTGGCCAGCCACAAAGCCGGCCAGCCGGCCCGCAGGGACGGGGCGTGGAAACGGCACCACCAGGCTCACGTGTGCCGAGGCCAAGCTGCCGCGGGCCAAGGAACGTAAGACCTGGAGGTGTGCCGCCCCCCCGCCAAGCAATAAAAGATGTTTCATCAAAAAACTGACATAGGTTTGAAACCCCGGCCTTCAGGCCGGAGAGCCCCGAAGGGGCGACTCAAAGGCAGGGGATGCAAACCCCTTCCAACAGCCCACACACCGACCTTCAGGTCGGTCGAATGTTTGCTGAAATCGAACGGTTCCCTGCCTGCCTTGTTTGTTGTGGGTATGGGCTTGGTGGACTCAGCGAACGGCAAGCCACCGCTCACTCCGCCCTCCTATTGTCGCCAATCAAGTGAGACTTGGCGATGCCAAGGAGTGGCCTGCGTTCGATTCATGCGGGGACTTGCCAGTGGGCCGTGCCACCGGGACGCATAAGACCGGGCGTTTGACCTGGCGGCGGCGGCCGGTTAGCATAGCCCCCTATGTTATCGACGCCCCCCCTTTCGCTATCGCTAAGCCTAGCGTTGTCAGGTCTACTAGACCTGACACCAGGCCGGGGTCTGCTCGACTGGCGCCTGGTACCTGCGAAGGCTTCGCCCGCAACGTACCCCCAGCGCCCTTTTTGATCTCCCCCTGATCCCGGCCATCGAACCCGTCACCGCCCTTGCGGTGTGACGGCAGGGGAGACACCCGATTGCACCCTCAGTGCAAGCCTGTGTTCTCTGTGATTCGATTGGCTTTGTCATGATTTCTCATCCACACACCAAGTACCGCCCCTTCCCCCCTATTGCGCTGGCAGACCGCCAATGGCCGAGCCGCGTGTTGACTGCACCCCCCATCTGGTTGTCGACCGACTTGCGCGACGGCAACCAAGCCTTGTTTGAACCCATGAACGGCGACACCAAATTGCGCCTGTTCAACACCCTGGTGCAGGTGGGCTTCAAGGAGATTGAGGTCGGGTTCCCCGCCGCTTCACAAACTGATTTCAACTTCGTGAGGCGCCTCATTGAGGAGGATCACCTCGGTCAAGAGGTCACCCCGATGGTGATCACACAAGCGCGCGAAGACTTGATTGAGCGCACGGTGGCCTCGCTGCAGGGTGCACGGCGTGCGATCGTGCACCTCTATAACGCCACCGCCCCCGCCTGGCGCAACATCGTATTTGGCCTGAGCGAAGACGAAGTGATTGCTTTGGTGGAGCGTCATGTGAGGATCCTCAAGCGGCTCACGGATGCCCAGCCGCAGACGGAGTGGGTGTTGCAGTACTCGCCCGAGACCTTCAGCATGACCGAATTGCCCATGTCATTGCGTGCCTGCCATGCGGCCATCCGCGCGTGGGATGCCGGACCCGGACGACCCATCATCCTCAACCTGCCCGCCACGGTGGAGAATGCGACACCCAATGTGTTTGCCGATCAGGTCGAGTGGATGCACCGCCACCTGGAGCGACGCGAGCATGTGATCCTGTCGGTTCACACCCACAACGACCGCGGCACCGGTGTTGCGGCATCGGAGTTGGCGCAGTTGGCCGGCGCCCAACGGGTTGAGGGATGCCTGTTTGGCAATGGCGAGCGCAGCGGCAATGTGGACATCGTGACTTTGGCGCTCAACCTTTACACCCAGGGGGTGGACCCGGGTCTGGATTTTTCCGACATCAATGCCGTGGCCCGCACCATCGAAGACTGCACGCAGCTGCCCATTCACCCGCGCCATCCCTATGTGGGGGATTTGGTGTTCACCGCGTTTTCCGGCTCGCACCAAGATGCCATCAAAAAGGGCTTGGCCGCGCAGCGCGCTGACCAGGTGTGGCAAGTGCCCTACCTGCCCATTGACCCGGCCGATTTGGGGCGCACCTACGACAGCGTGATCCGCGTCAACAGCCAATCGGGCAAGGGAGGGATTGCGTACCTGCTGGAGCGCGATCATGGCGTCGTCATGCCGCGGCGCATGCAAATTGAGTTCAGCGCCGTGGTTCAACAGTACACCGACAGCAGCGAGTCTGAGATGAACTCGGCGCAGTTGTGGGCCTTGTTCCAGACGACCTACCTGCAGCCTGAGCCCACCGACACCGCTCAGCCCGTGCTGCGCTATGTCAGCCACCAACTGAGCCCCCACCCCAAGGGCCAAGCGATTGTTCTGGAGATCAGCGTGAACGGTCAAAGACATGCGCTGCACGGCCAAGGAGCCGGGCCGATGGATGCGGCAGTGAACGCCCTCGGCTGGGGCTTGTGCATCGTGGACTTTGAGGAGCGTGCGGTGGGCAGCGGCGCCGCTGCCCACGCCATGGCCGTGGTTGAAGTGGCACTGGCGGGGACAACGGGCTCGCGCTTTGGCGTGGGGCACGACACCGACATCGTCAGCGCCTCGCTGCAAGCCCTCTTGCACGCGGCGCAGCGGGTGGGCGCCGGCCTGATGCCGCCCACCATGCGGCCTGTCGCGCCGCCCACCTGAGCCCACTCACCACACCGACTCGACCGAAGGCAGCTTGCGGTGCTTCAGCGACAAGCCCCCCGAATCTTGCATCAGGCCACTGAGCACATGGCCCCTGCGCGGGTAACCGGGGTCGCTGGACAGCGCCTGCGATTGATGTCGGGGCAAGACGATGTGGTGCCGCATGTCCTCAATCGCCCGGGTGTGAACGACAGGCGCCTTGGAGGTGAAGGCGCCGAAAATCGTGGCGAAGGCCACGTCTGTGGCGTCACGCCCGGTACTCAGGCGGGCAAAGCCCATCGGGATACCGGTCCCTGAGGGGTCAAAAATGTACCAGCCGTGACCCACATACGCCTCCACATAGGCATGGAAGTCAGGTGGACCCAAGGCAGGGTCTGCGCCATAGTCGGTGCCCGTGACAAACCGGGCGGGAATGTTGAGGCTGCGGCAAAGTGCAATCATCAGATGCGCAAAATCACGGCATACGCCCGCCTGACCCACCAAGGTGTCCAGTGCCGAGGTTCCCCCGTTGGAGCTGCCTGATTGAAAGCTCACATGCTGGCGCACCCAGTCGCGAATGGCCAACACGCGGCCATAGCCCGGCGGCAGGTGGCCGAACTCTTTCGCGGCCCGTGCGACCAAGCGGTCAGACTGACAGTAGCGACTGGGGTAGAGGTAGCCCAGCACCTCAGCGGGGAGCTCACTCACGGGCACTTCACGCAGGGTGGACGGGTCTGCGCTGTGGTGAACCAAATCCACCGTGGCCGCATAGACCAAGCTCAACGGCCCGGGCAAGGCATGCAAACATAAAACGCGATTGCCCGTCATGGGGTCGGTGTGGAGCTGCGCCAAAATGGCCTGACTCAGTTGCAAACTCTCGGCCGTCACGGTTTGACGTGGGGTGTGTGCCGCATGAACATGAAAGATGAAATCCGCGCCACGAGGGCTAACGACCTCATACTCTAGAGTGATTTTCAACTCGACGCGCACACGCCAACCCGGGGCGTCGAAGTCGCAGTCTCGGGGAGGCATGGTTTTACGGCTGAGTAAGACGCTGTGCATCATGGCATCCTCATTTCAGACGCATGCTGTTGGTCACCGCGCTCACACCCGACACGCCGCGCGCCAACCGAACCGCTGCGTCGATGTCATCTTGTGAGTTCACAAAGCCACTGAGCTGCACCCGACCTTTGAAAGTTTCGACATTGATCTCAGCCGACTTGAGGCTGGGGGCATTGAACACTGCCGCCTTGACCTTGGTGGTGATGACGGTGTCATCGACATACTCGCCCGTTCCCTCTGTGGTGGGCGTTGACGCGCAAGCGCTGAGCACGGTGGTCACGGAAAAAATGACGGCGGTGGCGATGGCTCGATGACGAATGTTCATGATGGGCTCCTGGTATGGGCGCAGTGATCGCTGTGCACCAGGGGTGCAGCTTGCCCCCCTTGCCAGGTGGCGTCTGTTCGCTGGGACACGCACACAGGCAGATTGCGTGGTGCCCCGCCTGAGTGAGCCAGAGGCCCCCTCCTGGATCCCCGCCTACGCGGGGATGACGGGCGCGGGGCTTGGCATCTCCTTATGTCATTCCCGCGCAGGCGGGAATCCAGCAGCCTGTGTACTTCGCCATGGCCCCCGCAACAATTCAACATTTCAAATTCAACGCGACGGGGTACAAGAAGCTTTCCACCGGCGAGGCCACCGCGCTTGTCGCGTCTGCGGGTTCTCGCTATGTGCGGCAGCGCACAAAGGGTTTGCCCCTGCCCCAGCTACACTCATCCGATTCGCGGCGAACAACCATTGCCAATCCTGACCCTTATCTCATAGAAGGTTGCGCATGGTCTCCTCGTCTGACGCTCAGGAAAATCAACTGCTGGCCGCCCTGCCAGATGAGGTGCTGCGGCCCTGGCTTGAACTGCTCGAGCCTGTTGATTTGCAACTGGGCCTGGTTCTCTACGAATCGGGCCGCACACTCAGTCATGTGTACTTTCCGACGACAGCCATTATTTCCTTGCTGTTCGTGCTCAAAGACGGCCACTCTGCCGAGATCGCTGTCGTCGGCAACGAGGGTGTCGTGGGCGTCTCGCTGTTCCTGGGGGGGCACAGCACGCCCAGCCGTGCCGTGGTGCAAAGCGCGGGTCGTGGCTACCGCCTCAGATCCCGCGCCATGAATGACGCCTTCAATCACAATGGGCCGGTGATGCACCTGATGCTGCGGTACACGCAAGCCCTCATCACGCAAATGGCGCAGACTGCCGTCTGCAACCGCCACCACTCGCTCGATCAGCAACTGTGCCGCTGGCTGTTACTCAGCTTGGATCGTCTGCGCGGCAATGAGCTCGTGATGACGCAGGAGCTCATTGCCAACATGCTCGGTGTACGCCGGGAAGGGGTCACCGAAGCCGCGCTGAAACTGCAGGCGGGCGGCCTCATCCGCTATGCGCGCGGCCACATCACGGTACTCGACCGACCCGGTCTGGAGCGGCGGACCTGTGAGTGCTATGCCGTGGTGAAGAAGGAATACGACCGGCTGCTGCCCGACATGACGGCTGCATAAATTGCGCCGGCGTGGCGCGCTGGGTGATACAGATCGGCGCAACTCAGATGCGAGCGACGAGTGTCGGGTCCCACCTTTGTTCGTTGGCAGACAGCCAAAACGCCACCGAGCGCGCACACTGCCCGGATTCATCGCCACTCTGCGGTGCTGGAGAAGCCCGCGTGTCTGCCACCCAAAACCGTTTGATCGACAGCTTGAGCCAAGCTGACCGCGCCAGCCTGATCAAGGCCGGTGAGGTGGTACCGCTGCAAATGGCTGAAGTGTTGGGTGAGCCAGGACAGGTGCAGCGCCATGTTTATTTTCCCCACAGCGGCTACATCTCGATGGTGGCGCTGCTGAAGGGACATACCGGCGTCGAAGTGGGCATGGTGGGCCGCGAGGGCATGCTCGGTGGTCATGCGCTGTTGGGTGTGGTGGCCTGGCCCTGGCGGGCCTTGGTGCAAGGGCCAGGTGAGGCGTGGCGACTGAGCGTGCCGGCGTTTGTGGCCGCGCTGGCCCGCAGCAGCGGCCTGCGCCGTGGGGTGCAACGGCACCTGTATGTCCTCATGGCCCAACAGGCGGGTACCGCGGCCTGCACCCGCTTCCATTTGATTGGCCCGCGACTAGCGCGCTGGCTGTTGATGAGCCAAGACCGTGCACAGACCCACCAGTTTCAGCTAACGCACGAGTTCTTGGCCTACATGCTGGGCGTAAGGCGCGTGGGCGTCACAGCGGCCGCCGGTGCGTTGCAACGGATGGGTCTGATCGAGTACCACCGCGGCGAACTGCGGGTGCTAGACCGTTCGGGTTTAGAGGGGGCCGCGTGCGCGTGCTACGCAACCGACAACGCACTGTATGCGCAGTGGCTGGCCCCAGCGGCCTGATAGCCCAATGGGCCCGTGACCAAGGTCAAGCCAAGTCGCAAGCCTGCATCACCCTGGCCATCGCAGCGCGCAGCAAACGCGCATTGACTGGCTTGGACACATAGTCGTTCATTCCCGACCCCAGGTAGGCGGTGCGGTCTTCGACCATCGCATTGGCAGTCATGGCGATGATCGGGATCGAAGCCACACTGCCCTCAAGCGCCCGTATGGCCTGCGTGGCCGTCTCGCCATCCATCTCCGGCATTTGGATGTCCATGAGCACCAGGTCGTAGTGTGCGCGCTGAACTTGGGCCACAGCCTCCCGACCGTCGGAGACGATGTCGCTGAAATGCTCCATGTTGTCCAGCAAAGCTTTGATCAAAATCTGATTCACACCATTGTCTTCGGCCACCAAAATCCGCAAACCACCCATCTCCGACCCACCAGAAATCGTCGAGTCCGAGGTCTTGAGCTGCATGAGGTCACCTCGCTCGAGGGGCACCACGACAGTGAACGTGCTGCCCTGGTTCACGACGCTGTGAACATCGATGCGTCCCCCCATCAAACCCACGATCTCTTGGCTGATGGCCAGGCCCAGACCGGTGCCGCCGTAACGTCGCGCTGTGGCGGCATCGACCTGCACAAACCGCTCAAACAATTTGCCCATGGCTTCCGGTGGAATGCCGATGCCGGTGTCTTTGACGGCGATCTCCAGCTCCACGCGCTCATCAGGCAAGGCGCGATGGTTGAAGTGGACTTCGACGCCGCCCTGGGCGGTGAACTTGAGTGCGTTGCCGATCAGATTGAACAACACCTGCCGCCACCGGCTCACATCACCTCGCACCACCGCAGGCACATCTGGCGCGATGTACATCGTCAACATCAAACCTTTGCCCTGGGCGCGCACCGACAACAGCGAAGCGACCTCCGCCAGGGCATTGGCCGGATCGAAGTCTGTCACTTCGAGCACCATGCGACCCGCCTCGATTTTGGCCAGGTCGAGGATGTCATTGATCAAAGTCAGCAAGGTTTGGCCTGAAGTTCGAATCAGCTCGGCAAAACGTCGCTGCTCCGGTGTCAGATTCGTCTTCAATAGCAAGCCATTCATGCCCAGAACCCCATTCAGCGGGGTGCGGATTTCGTGGCTCATCGCAGCCAAAAACTGCGACTTAGATTCATTGGCCGCCTCAGCGGCCGCCTTGGCAAGAGTCAAAGCACGCTCCGCCGCCGTCACGTCACGCATCACACTGACGATGCCGCCATCAGGGGTACGGCGCTCGATCACCTGCAACACGACACCATTGACCATCTCTTGTTCATACATGCCCTGACCACTGCGGTAGATGGCCATGCGATGGGCCACCCAGGACTGGTGATCGCCCGTGGTGCCCAAAGGCAAGAGGTAGGGCGCTGCAATTTCAACCAAGGTTTGGAAAGGCACGCCCGGCGCGACCGCGCCGCGCAGCCAAGGGGAAATTTCAAGGTACCGGTTGTTCCAAGCCACGACACGTTCCTGCGCATCACACAGCAAAAAACTGTCAGCCATGGACCCCAAAGCCTGATCCAACATGGCTTTGGCGTCGGCAATTTCCGCACGCACACGCGCCAGCCGAGTCATGTCCCAATGGAGGAAGGCCCCGAAGGCCAACAACATCACGATGAACGATACGGCCACCCGCAAAATATCGCGCCGATCATCTCGCCACCCCGACAAGGCTGCCTCCACGGGTATGCTGGCCGCCACGAAGAGCGAGCGGTAGAGCGTGGGCCGGGCGACCACGAGGGCGGGGTCGCCACCCAGCCGAGAGGCTGCCCGCAGCACCTCTCCTTGGGCCATACGCTCATCCAACGGCGGGGAAATTTTACGGGCGAGCAGGCGGTCATCGGGAGGCACGCTCGCAATCAACTGGCCTTCACTGGACTCCAGCGTGACCTGCATGCCGGCGAATTGACTGGCTTGCGCAAGCGGGCTGGCGATCAAGGACACGGGAACTTCAGCGACCACAATCACGGTACGCGAATTGACCAGTCGCACCGCACGAGCCAAGTAAATCACGCGCTCGGCCGTAGCCGCATTCACCGAAGGTGCACTGATCGCCATGGGGGCCGCTGGGCTCTTCGACACCGCAGCGACAAACGAGGCAGGCGCACCGAAACCCATGCGTTGACTGTAGGGCTGGGCGGCGCCAATGACCTGCCCCTGCTCCCCAAGCACCACCAAGTCGTTGGCGACCAGGCTGCGTCGAAGCGTGTCCTTGAGTAAACGGTCGGCGGCAGCCGAATCCCAGCGCCCATCCGCGCTGATAGCGGGCTGCAAAAGCGAGCCTGCGCCCGCCAGCAACAAGTCGACCCCCAGCAAAGCGCGGTTCAGTGAGGCTTCTGCACCGCTGACAAACTGCTCGGCACGACCGCCAGCCTCGGACAAAGCATCGTGGCGTCCACGATCAATTAAAACACCCGCGGCCAAAACAACCGCCGCCACAAAAAATGCGACCGCGGTCCACAATATGGCTCTGACATGAAGCGCTTGACGGGGCATAGTTGCTAACGGGCCCTGACCCCAAGCACAGGGCCCATGTGCGCATCCCAAGCCTGGGCGCAGGCCGTCCCGCAACGCACCAACCAACTTGGCAGCACTTTGCTCGCAAACAGCGCGCGCCGTTGAGACTCATCGGTGCTGCTGGGATTGACTTCGTTCATCGTGAATCGACGCCCTTGCACACAGCTGCCGCTACCCGTATTGCAGGCGATCCCGTCACTCGCCTCGCGCCTTGCCTCTTCCCAAACAGATCGCTCAAGTTGGGACAGGGCCTGCTTCAAGGTCACCCGCGTGTCTGCCGGCAACGCTTCCCAGGCACTAGCGTTGGCACCAAATATCGACATCCCCCAACTGATGGGCATCGTATAAAGGTGGCTAGTGTGTTCGGGAAGCCCAATCGTGTTACCCGACATGGAACCGGTGATCACGCAGTCAACGTTGCCGCTTTTGACGTTGGAAACAATTTCGGCGAAGGGCGTTCGCACAGGCACACCGCCGAGAGCTTCAATGAAGTCGGCCTGATGCGCACTGGAGATCCGCACACGGCGCCCCGATAGATCGGCCAAGCCAATCATGGATTTCTTGCAAAAAAACACCTGAGCTGGATAGACATAGACCGCCAACAACTCGATACCGTAGCGGTCTCGCAGCGTCTGATCCAGCACCGGACGATAGGCTGCCACCGACTTGCGCACGGATTCAAAGTCGGGGTTCAAGCCGGCCAAATCTGGCCCCGTCAGCAACGGCTCCTGCATGGCTGCCAAGCCGACAGACACCGTGCCAAACGGGACAACGCCCAACTGCATCAGCCGCAGCATCTCTTCACCCCGGATACCCGCACGGTCAAATGGGACAATCTCGGCCGTCAGCCTTCCCCCGGTGAGTCGAGGCAGCTCTTGGGTCCAAAAAGGTTCTTCGTGACGAGTGTATTGGTTGACATTGGCCAACCCCCCCACGATGCGTAAACGCTCCGCAGCCACAGAACCACTCGCCAAGATCAATGCCAGGCCAAGCAAAAAGCCAGCCACCCCCCCCTTGCCATACAACCATTGAGACGGCTGCGAGGAGGGGGGTTTGGGCGGGCGCGTCACGTCAATTACGGGACTCATCGGCAATACCTCGCGGCTTCGAAGTCACGACGCTTGCGCGGACAACTTAGCGCAAGCTCGAGGCCAATGCTACCGACATCCGTTCGGCCCCAGGGCCGCAACAACAGCACGAAAACAAGCCATCTCTCAAAGTTCGAAATTGACGTGGCGCGAGCCCTTACTGGCCCACTCGATTCAGCCGCACCACCACTAGACGCGTTGCCGCCGTCGCGGCGAACAGGGTCCAAGACGGCGAATGCGTCCGCCATAGCAGGGCTTGTCCTGCCTGAATTGTCACGCCATCCGATCCGAGCGGAGTCAGCGCCACATCACCCTCCAGACACAACACCAAGGCGCCCTGCCCGGCCTCGAAATGTTGTTCGCCGACCCCGTTGATGGACAACACCATGCTTTGGTAACAACTGCGCGCCACCAAGATACTCAAATTTTGGACTGGGCCCGCCACCAAAGTCGCTTCAACACTCGACTCACCACTGAAATGGACGATCTGCGAAGGTTCGGTCAATACCATCGCCAAACCCGCATCGGGCGTCAGTCGAACGCCCGATCCGCGCAGCAAAACAAAGCATCGGTCCACGCCCGGAAATGCCGAAAAGGGCCCGTCAGCTTCGATTTCAGCCACGCTAATGCGCCAATCAAAACTCCCGACGCCACCACCAGGTGGATGTGTGGCCACTGGACGCACACTCCCACCACCGTTTTTCCAAGGCGTGGGCAACGACTCCGCCCAGTTCAAGATTTCCATCTGAGGGCTCCCAATGGCTTGGACGAATACAGTGATCTTCGCTGGAGGCTCAAGCCTTTGCCGACGCAGGGGGTGCAAGCTTGCTCTGCGCGCGGGTCAGCATCCAAATCCCGACAAGCACCAAGAACGTCCCAGCAGCCTCCCACGAGGTAAAAGGCTCGCCCAAAAGCAATACCCCCAACCCAATCGTCGAGACCGGCCCCGCCATTCCACACTGGGCTGCCAGGGGAGCGCCAATGCGGCCGACGGCCATCACGACCATCAACACCGGTGCGGCCGTGCACAAGGTGCCGTTAAGCAAGGACAACCACAACACCTCGCTTGGGACCCACAAATCGGTCACGGGGTTGGTGACAAAGAAATGCCCTACCGACAAGACAGTGGCAAAGGACGAGGCCAAGCCCGCCAAACGCGTCGCACCCAGTTTGCGCACCACCTCACCGGTGTGAGTGAGGTAAATGGCATAGCACGCCGCACTGGCAAAAACCAAGGCCGCCCCGAGCTTGACGTTTTCGCCAGCGAACGAAACCTCGCGGCCAAAGACCAACAACACCCCGCCATAGCTGACCAGCAACGCCCACACTTGACGCCAATGAAATGCTCTCTTGAGCACCACCACATTCAAAAGCAGGACCAACGTGGGAGTGAGGTAAACAATCAAGCGCTCTAAACTGGCTGTGATGTACTGCAGCCCAGCAAAGTCAAACACACACGTCAAATAGCTGCCGAAAAACCCCAACATACAGACTGACATCCAATCGGCCAAAGTCAGGGGAGGTTTTCCACGGCCCGACCACCAAGCCATACCGAGGAAAAACGGTAGCGCGAAGATCATGCGATAGGCCACCACCGTCGCCGCATCCACGCCGTGAAGAAACGTCAGCTTGACCACAATGGACTTGACCGAAAAGGCAATTGCCCCGCCCAAGGCGAGCAAAACACCAACCCAGAGGCGATCATGATCATTGGCCCGTGGTAACATAAGGGTGGCAGCAGACATCGTTTACATTCGACAACTTAATGGCGAATCATAGCGTCCGCGGATCATTTGCGCACCACCTACTTGGGTGCCCGCTGCTCAGCCTTACACCCGCACAGGACTCGGCGACTGTTGTGCCCGGTTCCCACACGTCTGAGCAGCCCATCGCATCTTTTCCACGAGACGTCGATGTCCGCCATTTTGGGAACTCAAACCCGACCAGGGTAGAGCGTCGCTGGCTTAAAGGCTATCCCCCGGACACAGCTTTGGGGCGGGTCTCGTCCGCCACGACTTGGTTGCGGCCCTGGCGTTTGGCAACGTATAGCGCCGCGTAAAAGACAAAGAAAATGTTGGCGCGGCTGCCCCACCAGGGCCATTCCGGCCACAGGTACTCAAAGGCCACACCGTCGAGAGCGGCCTGACATAGCACCCATCCGAAGACGTACTGAACGTCGTAGAGGTAGGCCACATCCCGCATCGACACAGAGATGAGCAGGTTGTACAAAAACATGCCCAGCAAAATGCCGTAGAAAATGCCCAGCGCGATCTGGGCGTCGTGGTTCGCGGCTGCCAGGCTGTCGGGACGCCACAGATACAGCGGGATTTGCAGGGAACTCTCGCTCTGAACTCTCACGACCACCTGAATGCGCTCCTGGGGTGCCAAAGGAACACGGACAACGGGATTGCGGTGTTTGAGTTCCCTCGCGGAAAACGGCATCAAGTCGCCATGGCGATGAACCTCCCGGCGCCCATCAGGAAACACATAGTACGTGTCCACGTGATCCAGCATGGGATAGCCGGTCTCCAATAGCCACTCCCTGCTGGGCGCATCCAGGTTATGCAACTCCAAGCCCAGCCAATAATAGGCGGACTTGCTGAGTCCAAAGTTCAATCGGCCAGACGACGACGCCTTGAATTGCGCCGCAACCGAGGCGCCCTGCACGCCCTCAATGCCCCACTGACCGCTCGGATCTTCGAGGTAGGCGAGGTTCAGACCCAATTCGTAGCGTCCCTGGTCCGCACGCAAGGTCACGGCATCCTGTGCATTCGCCGTCCGGCCAAGCAGGAGGACGCCTAACAAAAGCCAGCCAAGCCACCACGCGCAGCCTCACCGCCGTCGGGGGGGGCCTGGCACAGGCGACCCTGAAAATACTGCATCTCGGCCACCGCACAAGCAAAAAAGAGGCGGCCGAAGCCGCCTCTTTTTTGCAACAGGGCCGCAAGACCCTCTGCAATCACTCCGTGGTGCTGCCCCCTCCGGTTTCCATGGCTTCCAGCTCTGCTGACGCCAGTTCTTGGGCTTCTTGCTGGGTGATGGCGCGACGCTCGGCGTCGTCCATTTCTTCTTTGGCCTTGCGTGCAGCATGGAAGGCCATGCCGGTGCCCGCAGGGATCAGGCGGCCCACAATGACGTTTTCTTTCAGGCCACGCAGCTCGTCGCGCTTGCCCATGATGGCAGCCTCGGTGAGCACGCGTGTGGTTTCCTGGAAGGACGCCGCTGAGATGAAACTGTCGGTGGACAAAGAGGCCTTGGTGATGCCCAACAGCACGTCGGAGTGGGTCGCGACCAGTTTGCCTTCGGCCACCATCTTGTCGTTGGTGTCCAGCAACTCAGAACGCTCGACTTGCTCTCCCGCAATGTAGGCCGTGTTGCCCGGATCGACGATCTGGACACGCCGCAGCATCTGGCGCACGATGACCTCAATGTGCTTGTCGTTGATTTTCACGCCTTGCAAACGGTAAACGTCTTGCACTTCGTCAACGATATAGCGTGCGAGCTCTTCAATGCCCAACAAACGCAGGATGTCTTGTGGGTCGGCCGGGCCGTCCACAATCGACTCGCCTTTGTTGACCACTTGGCCTTCGTGCACCAGGATGTTCTTTTCCTTGGGCACGAGCTCTTCGAACACTTTGCCTTCAGGGTCGGTGATCTGCAGGCGAACTTTGCCTTTGGTTTCCTTGCCGAAGGATACCGTGCCAGTCATCTCGGCCAATGCGCCCTTGTCTTTCGGGGTGCGGGCTTCGAACAGCTCGGCCACACGCGGCAAACCGCCGGTGATGTCGCGGGTCTTCTGGCCTTCGACCGGGATGCGCGCCAGCACTTCGCCAGGGGCGAGGTCTTGGCCGTCACGGATCTGGATCAGCGAGCCCACGGGGAAGCCAATGGTCACGGAGTGGTCGGTGCCGGGGATTTTGACTTCCACGCCTTGGGCATCGAGCAGCTTGACCTGCGGACGCACGACCTTGAGTGAGCCACGACGCTTGGCATCGATCACGACCAGGGTCGACAGGCCCGTGACTTCGTCAAGTTGCTTGGCCACCGTCAGGCCTTCTTCGACGTTCTCGAACTGTGCCCGGCCAGCGAACTCGGTGATGATGGGGCGCGTCAGAGGATCCCAGTTGGCCAGGACGGTGCCGGCCTTGATGGTTTGGTCGGGCTTGATCGCCAACAGGGCGCCGTAGGGCACCTTGTGACGCTCGCGCTCACGGCCGTGGGGGTCGGTGATGACGATCTCGCCAGAGCGCGAAATCACCACCAACTCACCCTTGCCATTGGTCACGTAGCGCATCGTGGCGTTGAAGCCGATGATCCCGTCAGACTTGGCGTCCACGCTGGAGGCCACCGCGGCGCGTGAGGCCGCACCACCGATGTGGAAGGTGCGCATGGTCAGCTGGGTGCCCGGCTCGCCGATGGATTGCGCCGCAATCACGCCGATGGCCTCGCCTTGGTTCACCAAGCCACCGCGGCCCAGGTCGCGCCCATAGCACTTGGCGCAAATACCGAAGCGGGTGTCACAGGTGAGCGCGGTGCGCACCTTGACCTCGTCGACCGCCGCAGCTTCGAGCAGGTCCATCGCGTCTTCGTCGAGCATTTCGCCCGCCGCCAACACGGTCTCTTGCGTCTCGGGGTTGACCACTTCGGTGGCGGTCACGCGGCCTAGCACGCGGTCGCGCAGGGACTCGATGACTTCACCGCCCTCAACCAAGGCACGCATGTTCATGCCGTTCTGTGTGCCGCAGTCGTCGACGATCACGACCAAGTCTTGCGTCACATCAACCAGGCGGCGGGTCAGGTAGCCGGAGTTGGCGGTTTTGAGCGCCGTGTCGGCCAGACCCTTACGCGCACCGTGGGTCGAGATGAAGTACTGCAAGACGTTGAGGCCTTCACGGAAGTTGGCCGTGATGGGGGTCTCGATGATGGAGCCGTCTGGCTTGGCCATCAGGCCCCGCATGCCCGCCAACTGGCGAATCTGCGCCGCAGAGCCGCGTGCACCAGAGTCGGCCATCATGTAGATGGAGTTGAAGGACTCTTGCTCCACTTCCTTGCCGTGGCGGTCGATAGTTTTTTGCTTGGAGAGCTGGGCCATCATGACCTTGCCGACCTCGTCACCCGTCTTGCCCCAGATGTCGACCACCTTGTTGTAGCGCTCGCCAGAGGTCACAAGACCCGAGATGTATTGCTGCTCGATTTCTTTGACTTCTTTTTCGGCACGCTCGATCAAGGCGACTTTTTCCTTCGGCACCAACATGTCGTCGATGCAGATGGAGATGCCGGCGCGCGTGGCCAGACGGAAACCGGCTTGCAACAGCTTGTCAGCAAAGACCACCGTTTCCTTCAGACCGCACTTGCGGAACGAGGTGTTGATGAGGCGTGAGATTTCTTTCTTCTTCAGCGCCTTGTTGATGTTGCTGAAGGGCAAGCCCTTGGGCAAAATTTCGCTCAACAAAGCACGCCCTACCGTGGTGTCCACCAACTGGGTCGAGGCGGTGAACTCACCGGTCTCTTTGTTCTTGGTGTACTCGGTCAGGCGCACGCTGATTTTGGAGGTGATCTCCACCACGGCGTTGTCCAGGGCGCGGTGCACTTCGGCCACGTCGGAGAAGATCAAGCCTTCGCCCTTGGCATTGATGCGCTCACGGGTGGCGTAGTACAAGCCCAGCACCACGTCTTGCGACGGAACGATGGAGGGCTCGCCATTGGCCGGGAACAGCACGTTGTTGGAGGCCAGCATCAGCGTGCGGGCTTCCATCTGGGCCTCGATGGACAAAGGCACGTGAACGGCCATTTGGTCACCGTCGAAGTCGGCGTTGAACGCCGCGCACACCAAGGGGTGCAGCTGGATGGCCTTACCTTCGATCAACACCGGCTCAAACGCTTGGATGCCCAAGCGGTGCAAGGTCGGTGCGCGGTTGAGCATCACGGGGTGCTCTTTGATGACCTCTTCCAGGATGTCCCACACCACGGGGGTGCCGGCCTCGACTTCCTTCTTCGCCGCCTTGATGGTGGTGGCAATGCCCATGGCCTCGAGGCGCGAGAAGATGAAGGGCTTGAAAAGCTCCAGGGCCATCAGCTTGGGCAGGCCGCACTGATGCAGCTTGAGTGTCGGGCCCACCACGATCACGGAACGACCGGAGTAGTCGACGCGCTTGCCCAGCAAGTTTTGGCGGAAACGACCGCTCTTGCCCTTGATCATGTCGGCCAAGGACTTGAGTGCGCGCTTGTTGGCGCCGGTCATGGCCTTGCCACGGCGGCCGTTGTCCAGCAGCGAATCAACCGCTTCTTGCAGCATGCGCTTTTCGTTGCGCACGATGATCTCGGGCGCCTTGAGTTCGAGCAGGCGGGCCAGGCGGTTGTTGCGGTTGATGACGCGACGGTACAAATCGTTGAGGTCAGAGGTCGCAAAACGACCGCCGTCCAGCGGCACCAACGGACGCAGGTCCGGCGGCAACACGGGCAGAACGTCCATCACCATCCACTGGGGCTTGATGCCGGACTTCTTGAAGGCTTCCATCACCTTGAGGCGCTTGGAGTTCTTCTTGACCTTGAGCTCGGAGCCGGTCATGTCGCCCCGCAGACGCTCGATCTCGACGTCGAGGTCGATTTCTTCGAGCAGCTTCTTGACGCCTTCGGCACCCATGAGCGCGATGAATTCGTCACCGAATTCGGTGCGCTTGGCATCAAAGTCGTCCTCGGTCATGATGCCGAATTTCTTCAGCGGGGTCATGCCGGGGTCCACCACCACGTAGGCTTCGAAGTAGAGCACGCGCTCGATGTCGCGCAGGGTCATGTCGAGCACCAGGCCCAAGCGGCTGGGCAGCGACTTGAGGAACCAGATGTGCGCGCAAGGTGCGGCCAGGTCGATGTGACCCATGCGGTCGCGACGCACCTTGGTTTGCGTCACTTCGACGCCGCACTTCTCGCAGATCACGCCGCGGTGCTTGAGGCGCTTGTACTTGCCGCACAAGCATTCGTAGTCCTTGATCGGGCCAAAAATTTTGGCGCAGAACAAACCATCACGCTCAGGCTTGAAGGTCCGGTAGTTGATGGTTTCAGGCTTTTTCACTTCGCCGAACGACCAGCTGCGGATTTTCTCCGGCGAGGCGAGGCCGATCTTGATGGCATCGAAATGCTCATCAGGAGTAAATTGCTTGAAGAGGTCGAGTAAACCTTTCATGGTCGGATCCTTTCCTGTCAGTTGCGTTCAAGTTCAATGTCGATGCCCAGAGACCGAATCTCTTTGACAAGAACGTTGAACGACTCGGGCATGCCGGCTTCGATGGCGTGCTCGCCCTTGACGATGGACTCGTACACCTTGGTGCGGCCATTCACGTCATCGGACTTCACAGTCAGCATCTCTTGCAAGACATAGGCGGCGCCATAGGCTTCCAAGGCCCACACTTCCATCTCACCGAAGCGCTGGCCACCGAATTGGGCCTTGCCGCCCAGCGGTTGCTGGGTGACCAGGCTGTACGGGCCGGTGGAGCGGGCATGCATCTTGTCGTCCACCAAATGGTGCAGCTTCAAGACATGCATGTAGCCCACGGTGACGGGACGCTCGAAAGCATCGCCCGTGCGACCGTCGTGCAAAGTGGCCTGGGTACGGGTGTCGGTCAAGCCCTTGGCCTTGGCGATGTCGTCGGGGTAGGCCAGCTTGAGCATGCCGCGGATTTCTTCTTCGGCAGCACCGTCAAACACGGGCGTCGCGAAGGGCACGCCGTGGCTGAGGTTTTTGGCCATCTCGGTGATCTCGGTGTCGCTGAGATGCTCAAGACGCTCGGTGCGGCCACCGGACTGGTTGTACAGCTCGTCGAGGAACTTGCGCAGCTCAGCCACCTTGACCTGCTCTTGGAGCATGTTGCCGATGCGCTGGCCAATGCCTTTGCCCGCCCAGCCCAAATGCACTTCCAGCACCTGGCCCACGTTCATGCGCGAAGGCACGCCCAGCGGGTTGAGCACGATGTCGCAGGGCGTGCCGTCGGCCATGTAGGGCATGTCTTCGACAGGCACCACCTTGGAGACCACGCCCTTGTTGCCGTGACGGCCGGCCATCTTGTCGCCTGGCTGCAGGCGGCGCTTGACGGCCAAATACACCTTGACCATCTTCAACACACCGGCGGGCAATTCGTCGCCTTGGGTGAGCTTTTTGCGCTTTTCTTCAAAGGCCAAATCGAAACTGTGGCGCGTTTGCTCCAGCGAGTTTTTGATGGACTCGAGTTGGTTGGCAACGTCTTCGTCAGCGGGACGAATGTCAAACCAGTGGAAGCGCTCAACGCCCGCCAAATAGTCTTTGGTGATGGCGCTGCCCTTGCTCAGCTTGTTGGGGCCCCCATTGGCAGGCTTGCCAACCAACAGCTTCTCGATCCGGTCGAACGCGTCAGCTTCGACGATGCGGAGCTGGTCGTTCAGGTCGAGGCGATAGCGCTTGAGTTCATCGTCGATGATCTGCTGTGCACGCTTATCGCGCTGGATGCCCTCACGGGTGAAGACCTGCACGTCGATGACGGTGCCGCTGGTGCCTTGGTCGACACGCAGTGACGTGTCTTTCACGTCGGACGCCTTCTCGCCGAAAATGGCGCGCAAGAGCTTTTCTTCAGGCGTCAAGGTGGTCTCGCCCTTCGGCGTGACCTTGCCCACCAGCGTGTCGCCGGGGCCGACTTCGGCGCCCACGTACACGATGCCGGACTCGTCGAGACGGCCCAGTTGGTGCTCGCTCAGGTTCGGAATATCGCGGGTGATTTCTTCCGAGCCCAGCTTGGTGTCACGCGCCATCACGACCAATTCTTCGATGTGGATCGAGGTGTAGCGGTCGTCAGCAATGACGCGCTCGCTGATCAAGATCGAGTCTTCGAAGTTGTAGCCGTTCCAAGGCATGAACGCCACGAGCATGTTCTGGCCCAAAGCCAGCTCACCGATGTCGGTGGAGGCACCGTCGGCGATGATGTCCTCGGACTCGACCTTGTCGCCACGCTGCACGATGGGACGCTGGTGGATGTTGGTGTTCTGGTTGGAGCGTTGGTACATGATGAGGATGTAGATGTCGACGCCAACTTCACCGGCCACGGTCTCCGCGTCATTGACGCGAATCACGATGCGGTTGGTGTCCACGTAGTCCACCACGCCGCCGCGACGAGCCGCCACCACCGTGCCCGAGTCTTTGGCTGCCACACGCTCCACGCCCGTGCCCACCAGCGCCTTCTCAGGACGCAAGGTCGGCACCGCCTGACGCTGCATGTTGGCGCCCATCAAGGCGCGGTTCGCATCGTCGTGCTCCAGGAAAGGCACCAAGGAAGCAGCCACCGACACGATCTGGGTGGGGGCCACGTCCATGTACTGCACGCGCTCGGCCGAGGTCAGGATGGACTCACCGTTGTCACGGGCGCTGACCAATTCGTCGATCAGCTTGCCATCCACACCCAAGGTGGCGCTGGCCTGAGCGATCACGTACTTGCCCTCTTCGATGGCGGACAAGTAATCGATCTGGTTGCTCACCTTGCCATCGACCACGCGGCGGTAAGGGGTTTCCAGGAAACCGTACTCGTTGAGCTGCGCATACAGCGCCAGCGAGTTGATCAGGCCGATGTTCGGGCCTTCCGGGGTTTCAATGGGGCACACGCGGCCATAGTGGGTGGGGTGCACGTCACGCACTTCAAAGCCAGCACGCTCACGGGTCAAACCGCCTGGGCCCAGCGCGGAGACACGACGCTTGTGCGTGATCTCCGACAGGGGGTTGGTTTGGTCCATGAACTGACTGAGCTGCGAGGCACCGAAAAACTCTTTCAAGGCCGCAGAAATGGGCTTGGAGTTGATCAGGTCATGCGGCATCAGGGCTTCGGTTTCCGCTTGACCCAGACGCTCTTTCACGGCTTTTTCGATCCGGGCGAGGCCTGAGCGGTACTGGTTTTCAGCCAGCTCACCGACGCAACGCACACGGCGGTTGCCCAAGTGATCGATGTCGTCGACTTCGCCACGGCCATTGCGCAACTCGACCAAGATCTTGACCACGTCGAGGATGTCGTCGTTGGACAAGGTCATGGGGCCTTCAGGCACATCGCGACCCACGCGGGCGTTGAACTTCATGCGGCCCACGCGCGACAGGTCATAGGTGTCGGCGCTGTAGAAGAGGCGGTTGAACAAGGCTTCCACCGCGTCTTCGGTCGGCGGCTCGCCAGGGCGCATCATGCGGTAGATGGCCACGCGCGCTGCCAACTGGTCGGCGGTTTCATCGCTGGCCAGGGTTTGCGAGATGTAGGCGCCTTCGTCGAGCTCGTTGGTGAACAAGACTTGGATGTCTTTGATGCCTGCCACGCGCAGCTTCTTGAGCAGGGCTTCGGTCAACTCTTCGTTGGCCTTGGCCATGATCTCGCCGGTGTCTTCATCGACGATGTTGCGGGCCAAAATGCGGCCCAGCAAGTAGTCTTCAGGCACAGCCAAGAACTTGGTTTCAGACTGCTCGATGGCACGCACATGGCGAGCCGTGATGCGCTTGTCTTTCTCGACCACGACGGTGCCGCTCTTGTCGGTCACGTCGAAGCGTGCGATTTCTCCACGCAGGCGGTCGGCCACAAACTCCATTTGCGCGCCTTCGTCCATCAGACGGAAGTTGTCGAACACAAAGAAGTGCGCCAGGATCGATTCGGGGTTCAGGCCGATGGCCTTGAGCAAAATCGTCACCGGCATCTTGCGACGGCGGTCGACGCGGAAGTACAGGATGTCCTTCGGGTCAAACTCGAAGTCGAGCCAGGAGCCGCGGTAAGGGATGATGCGCGCGGAGAACAGCAGCTTGCCCGAGCTGTGGGTCTTGCCCTTGTCGTGCTCAAAGAACACGCCGGGGGAGCGGTGCAGCTGGCTGACGATGACACGCTCTGTGCCATTGACGATGAAGGAGCCGTAGTCGGTCATGAGCGGTACTTCGCCCATGTAGACCTCTTGCTCCTTGATTTCCTTGACCACCTTGGCGGGCGAGGACTCGCGGTCATAGATGATCATCTGCAGCTTGGCGCGCACGGCGGCGGCATAGGTCAAGCCACGCAACTGGCACTCACGCGTATCGAACGCGGGCTTGGCCATGTTGAACTCGATGAACTTCATCTCGACAAAACCGTTGTGCGAGACGATCGGGAAGGCCGACAAGAAAGCGGCTTGCAAGCCTTCGGGTTTACGTTTTTGCGGGGGAACATCCTTTTGCAAGAAAGCCACGTAGGACTCTTTTTGCATTGTCAGCAAATAAGGAACGTTCAGGACACTTTCGCGTTTGCCGAAGCTTTTGCGGATGCGCTTGCGCTCGGTGTAGCTGTAGGGGGTTGCGTGCTGCGCCATAGGTGGTTTTCACTCCGTCTCAGGACCCTTGCCTGGCCTGGGCCAGGGTACCGTCGGCGACTGTCTCCAAACCCCATGCGCTATTTTCCTGCGCACGGGTCTGATCGAAGCTTGGTGGCTGGCCACTACCAGCCGCTGGCGGACAACTTTGGCATTGCACCAAAGCCCGACCAAACCGGTTCTTTGCAGTCGGATCAAAGAACACTTGAAAGACCTGTCAGATCAACGAACATCAGGTTCGTTCAATCTGACAAGGCTTGCAGCTGCTCTTGAGCTCCCAACACGCCCCCAAAGGGTCGTGTTGGGAAAACACAGCAGGCTGGTGGCCCCAACGAACCACCAGCCTTGTCTTAGCAAGGGGCGTTGACCCAGGCGCACGCACCTGGGACGCTCACCCCCCGAATCACTTGAGCTCGGCCTTGGCGCCAGCGTCTTCCAGCTTCTTCTTGGCGGCTTCAGCATCGGCCTTGGGCAAGGCTTCCTTGACAGGCTTCGGTGCGCCGTCGACCAGATCCTTGGCTTCTTTCAAGCCCAGGCCGGTCAGTTCACGCACGGCCTTGATGACCTGCACCTTGTTGGCGCCGGCTTCTTTCAGGATGACGGAGAACTCGGTTTGCTCCACAACGGCTGCAGCAGCCGCGCCACCGCCAGCAGCCGGGGCAGCCATGGCGGCAGCGGACACGCCGAATTTTTCTTCAATGGCCTTGACCAGGTCGTTCAGGTCCATGACGGACATGCTGTCCAGGGCGGTCAGGAATGCGTCTTTATCGAATGCCATGTTTGGCTCCTAAATATAAAAAATGAATGACGGTGAATGGTTTGAAGACGAGAGATCAAGCGGCGTCGGTTGGTGCGGCGTCAGCAGCAGGCGCTGGATCGGCAGCAGGTGCCGCGTCAGCAGCGGGTGCTGCTTCTTCGGCGACAACCTCGGCAGGTTCTTGGCCTTCGCCACGCTTCTCGGCCAATGCCGCCAGCACACGCGCCATGCGTGAAACAGGCGATTGCATCAGGCCCAGCAACATGGACAAGAGCACTTCCTTGGTGGGGATCGCGGCCAGGGCTTTCACCCCGTCTGCGTCCAAAGCCTTGCCCCCATAGGCCCCGGCCTTGACCACCAGCTTGTCGTTGCCTTTGGCAAAGTCAGCAATGACTTTGGCCGCGGCGACGGCGTCTTCAGAAAAACCATAGATCAGCGGGCCAACCATGCTCTCTGAGGCCACTTCGAATGCCGTGCCAGCCACCGCGCGACGGGCGAGCGTGTTCTTCAAAACATGAAGGTACACGCCCTTTTCGCGCGCTTGCTTGCGCAGCGCATTCAAGTGTTCCACAGTGAGGCCACGGTACTCAGCCAGCGCCAACGTCTGCGAGCGGGCCGCTTGGGCCGCCACATCCGTCACCACGGTCTGTTTTTCGTTGCGATTGAGACTCAAGGTCTGCTCCTCACATCCACGTGCCTTCGAGTGCTTGCGCACCCTCGGACACACCAAAGTTCAGCGACCGTTTGTTCAGGATCATCATCCTTCTCAGCGGGACCGCCATCTGCGCGGGCTGCCAGTGAGGCTCACGAGCTGGAAAAGCCCCGTGACTCACTGTCGATTAAGTGACCCTGGGGTCACGCCTGCGGTCTTGGATGGCCTGTGCAACGAGCGCCAAAGCACTCCCTTCACAGCCCACCAAACTCACCCTCGAGCGCCAGACAAGCGCTCGACTCGATCTTGTTGACTCTGGCCAGTCCACTCGTTTCGACGTGGAAGGCCGACTTGCATTGCGTCGTGCTTAAGCCGCTGGGGCCATGATGGAGGCCACTTCCACCCGCGCGCCCACGCCCATGGTGGACGACAAGGCGACCTTGCGCAGGTAGATGCCTTTGCTGGTCGCTGGTTTGACTTTGTTCAGGGCCTCGATCAGGGCACGCAGGTTACCGGCGAGCTTGTCTGAATCAAAGGAACGACGACCAATGGTGGTGTGCACAATGCCGGCCTTGTCAACACGGAACTGCACTTGACCGGCCTTGGCGTTGCGCACAGCTTGCGCGACATCCGGGGTGACGGTGCCGACCTTGGGGTTGGGCATCAGGCCACGGGGGCCGAGCACTTGACCCAGGGTACCGACGATGCGCATCGTGTCAGGCGAGGCGATCACGACGTCAAAGTTCAGATTGCCGCCTTTGATTTGCTCAGCCAGGTCTTCCATGCCGACGAGGTCAGCGCCGGCGGCCTTGGCTTCTTCAGCCTTGGCGCCTTGGGCGAACACAGCCACGCGCTTGGTCTTGCCGGTGCCGTTGGGCAGCACGACCGAACTGCGAACCACTTGGTCAGACTTCTTGGCGTCAATGCCGAGCTGCACGGCCACGTCGATGGACTCATCGAACTTGGCCTGGGCGCACTCTTTGACCAGCGCAAGCGCTGCGTCCAGGGTGTAGAGCTTGGTGGTATCGACTTTGCCAGCCAATGCTTTTTGGCGTTTGCTCAGTTTGGCCATGTCAGAGACCCTCCACCGTGACGCCCATGGAACGGGCTGAACCTGCAATCGTGCGAACTGCGGCAGCCAAGTCGGCAGCCGTCAGGTCTTTCATTTTGGTCTTGGCGATGTCTTCGATTTGCGCCATCGACAGCTTGCCGACTTTTTGCGAGTTGGCGCGCGGCGAACCCTTGTCAAGCTTGATCGCTTTCTTGATCAGCACGGTGGCAGGCGGTGTTTTGAGAACAAAGGTGAAAGACTTGTCAGCGAAGGCCGTGATGACCACGGGCAACACGAGACCAGGCTCCATGCTCTGCGTTTGGGCGTTGAACGCCTTGCAGAACTCCATGATGTTCAGACCGCGCTGACCCAGCGCTGGACCGATCGGGGGCGACGGGTTGGCTTTGCCCGCCGGAATTTGCAGCTTGATCAAGCCGATGATTTTCTTGGCCATGAAGGCGCCCTTTGTTTAACTAGGGTTGAACAAACCAACCCGGTGAGTGCAAACGCCCAGGATCAACGCCCTGGGCTCCTCGCGCTGGTGTCACGTCACCAGCCAGCAACGGCGGGGAGGTTCAAGGCCCCCCGCAAGCCTGCATTCAAATTAAACCTTCTCGACCTGGCCGAAGTCGAGTTCGACCGGGGTCGCCCGGCCGAAAATCGTGACCGAGACGCGAACCTTGGATTTGTCGTAGTTGACGTCTTCGACCGCGCCGTTGAAGTCGGTGAAGGGGCCTTCTTTGATCCGCACCAACTCGCCGACTTGCCACTCGACCTTGGGACGCGGCTTCTCGACGCCCTCTTGCATCTGGTTGACAATTTTCATGACCTCGGCTTCGGAGATCGGTGAGGGCCGATTGCGCGCACCGCCCACAAAGCCGGTGACCTTGCTGGTGTGCTTCACCAAGTGCCAGGTGTCGTCGGCCATGTCCATCTCGACCAGCACATAGCCCGGAAAAAAGCGGCGCTCGGTGACGGATTTTTTGCCGTTTTTGAGCTCAACCACTTCCTCGGTCGGCACCAGGATGCGGCCAAATTTGTCTTGCATGCCGGCGCGGTCAATGCGCTCACGCAGATTGCGCTCAACGGCTTTTTCCATGCCGGAGTAGGCGTGCACAACGTACCAACGCTTGGTGCTGGGAACAACGAGCGCAGGCGCAGGCTCCACAGCCACCGGCATCAGGGCATCAACCACCGGCGCGCTATCGTCGGTTTGCTCAGTCATGTCCATGGCTTAACGCCTCCATCCCAAGATCAAGTCGTAAAAGGCCCATTCCAGGGTTTTGTCGGTGAGCCACAAAAACAAGGCCATCACCACCACGAAGCCAAACACGTAGCCGGTCATTTGCATGGCCTCTTTGCGGCTGGGCCAGACCACTTTGCGTACTTCGCGCACGGAGTCATTGCCGTAGGCGATCAGGGCCTTGCCGCTCTCGGAGGTGAAAAACACCCCCACCGCCAAGGCCGCCAGCCCCAACAAAGCCAACACCCTCAACCAGAGGTCTTGTGGCTCGAGCACGTAGAACACCACCACGCCACCGATCAACAGCGCTGCAGCCGCTATCAGCTTGGCTTTGTCGGCAGTGGTGCTGACCGTTTCGACCTCAACGTTGGATACGCTTTTTGTCACTTCAATTTTCAGAACCGGTAAAGGCTCCGCCGTTTTTCAGCAGCAAAGCCCGCGAACACTGAACGTGTCCTGCGGGCCCTTGCCATCGATCATTTCACTCACTTGCTCAGTGATTCATTCACAACCAAGCGCCTTGTCAGGCCACTTGGCAGGGGCGGAGGGCATCGAACCCCCAACCTCTGGTTTTGGAGACCAGCGCTCTGCCAATTGAGCTACGCCCCTGTGGATGAATCAACTTAGCTGGGAACCACTTACTCGATGATTTTGGCCACGACGCCCGCACCCACGGTGCGACCGCCCTCACGGATGGCGAAGCGCAGGCCTTCTTCCATCGCGATCGGGTTGATCAGCTTCACCGTGATGCTCACGTTGTCGCCAGGCATGACCATTTCTTTGTCTTTGGGCAACTCAACCGCACCCGTCACGTCCGTCGTGCGGAAGTAA
>JANMGB010000268.1:0-12304 GCA_031374415.1 Burkholderiales bacterium | reverse complement strand
ATGTTGAAGTGCACAGGCTGCTGGATTCCCGCCTGCGCGGGAATGACATGGGGAGATGCCAACCCCTGCGCCCGTCATCCTCGCCTGTGCCCGTCATCCTCGCCTGTGCCCGTCATCCCCGCTTGTGCCCGTCATCCCCGCGCAGGCGGGGATCCAGGATGGTGGCTCAGGGGCAACATCCCCGCGTCATGCGCTCCTGCACGCTCAGCTTGCCAATGCGCCACCCGTTCGCTTTGGCGAATCAGCCTTTCAAATTCACTGAGGCGGAGTACCGGGTTTAAAGCCTGTCAGCTGTGTCGAGACATTAGCGAGTGACCACACCTGTCTTGAACTGATTGAGCTTGGTCGTGGCCTCGGCTTCGCTGGCGCCGTACCCGATCAACACCGCGCGCAACTTGGCGCGCAGTTCGGGTTGGTTGTAATGGAAAGGCATTTGGCCAAAGTTGACCGAGGCCACCCCAGCCTGGGCGGCATTGAGGCCCGTATGGCCATACGTCATGGGCACGGCCTCAACGCCATTGAAGCCGGTGGTTGCGAAGCGACCTACCAACATCGAGCCCGTGGCTGTCCGACTCACCAGAAAGATCACCGGGTTAGGGCCGGTATAGTCGATCGCTAAGCCGTAGTAGATCGTCGCAACAGCCTCTTCCGATGAAAAACCATAGCGCCCCACCAAACTCACAAACGCACCGCCAACCGTGTTAACCGACATCGAAGGCGTAGCCAGTGGATGGGCAGGGGTGGCTTCACCGTAGCCCCCTGCGTAGCAGCACAGCGGATTGATGTCGTCGTTTCGCCGGGTGATACCGAAAGCGAAGTTTTGTGGGGCCACCAAGCGCACGCCTTCAAAATAAAGGAATTCACCGGGACGAACGCCAGCGTTGGCGCGAACCGCACGTTTGTGGCAGGCGACGTTGCCATAGGTGGGATCATTGAATATGGGGTTTGTATAGGCACCCCTGCGCGCGTCGCAGTCCGGGTTGATCTCAGACCCGAAAGACGTCACCGTCAAACCGTCTGCTGACAACGTGATGCTCCGGTTGGTGCCCGCTTCTTTCATCATGACCGCGGGTGTGCCCGCGACCGCAGGTGGGGGCAGCCTCACGGGAGGCTGAACGGGAGGCATCACCGGAGCCTGAACAGGAGCCTGAACAGGAGGCTGAACAGGAGCCTGAACGGGAGCCTGAACAGGAGGCTGCGCTGGGGTTGCTGCCACCGGACCTGAAGCTTCAGCAGAAGAGTCGTCACCCCCGCCCCCACCACAAGCTGCCAAGGTGGCAGCCAGGACCAGGGGCCCAACAAAGTGGAAAGGTGGCGGGCAGGTCGGCAGAGTGAGGTTTTTCATGGGTGCTTCGTCAACGGGGGTCTGTTTGATTTGGGCGGATTCTAGCGACGGCTTGCTCTCGGTGTCTCCCCCCCCAAATGGGCGAGTCCCCCTGGCGGCGCTGGAGTTTTGCTTCTTGTAACTATTCACGATCCAGCTTTGCGCATTGACTGTCATCAAAAAAACGACATAATTTTAAAACCCTGGCCTTCAGGCCGGACAGCCCCGGTGGAGCGATTCTTCGGTAAGGGATGCAAACCCCCCTCCAACAGCCTGGGTCGAGTTTTGCAGCCGACTGTAAGAACCGCTGCTGGGGATTGACACATTGGCACCGGTCAGCGCGCGGTGGCTCAAACGCCGTCGGCATCGAACCCGACCCCCTCACCTAAAGGCAGCCTTTCGTGCAATCTTTCCAATCTGGCATCGCCATCGCGTCCCCTGCTGTCGCACTGTTCGTTGTTGGCGCCGCTGGCGCTGTCAAGGGCTCCGGCGTAAACGCCTGTAAGGGTATGTCTGAATGTAAAACAGCCATCAGCGCTGTATTGACGGCTGTGCGCAACGGCGGCCGAGCAGGTGGGCCAAGCCCAAGCGGCAGCCGCCGTGGTGGGTGACTTGCAGGCCTGGCTGGTGGATGGCTGGCCCGCCCCATGGCGCTTGGCGTGAGGAGCGTCATGCACCGCTTTTTTCACCGATGGGTGTTGTCGCGGCCGGCTGTGTGCTTTGCCGTGATGGGCCTGTCGTTTTTGGTGTTTGGGCTGGGTTCAGTGAATCTGGTCCACGTGCTTGCAGCCAACCTGAGCTTGCTCACGGAGCATGGCTGGCAAGCCTTGATGGACGGGGCTTTGCGCCAACTGATGGAGCTGCTGGTGTCAGGCTACGGCAGCCTCGTCGCCTATGTGGTGTTCAAGTCGTGCGAGCATGCGCTGGTCGAGGTCTGGACGTCACCCCCACCGCCACCCCAGCCCGTCAAGACTGTTGAGTCTGACTCAAGCCCATCTGATCCAACAAATCCGTGACCAACTCCAGGCGTACCAGGGGGTTGTCCAGCGACATCAAGCGCTGCTTCTGCTCAACGTCAACCGGCAGCAGTTCACACCACCGATTGGCCAACCAGCCACAATCATTCCAGTGGTAAGGCAGGGCCATCGGCATCTGTGAGATGTTGTCCAGCTGCTGCTCCATGCTGCGCACCAGTTGTTGCAAGGTCTCGCTGCTGGGGATCAGGTCGGGCGGCACGGGGATGGTGGGGTCATCGTCCAGCAGCGCGACATCGGCCACCCACAAGCCAAAACGCCGCTGTTGACAGGCGTGGATTTGAAAGCGTTGAGCACCTGTACAGCGAACGTCGATCACGCCAGGTTGAGGGTGCGCCAGGTGTTTGATGTAGGCCAGGCTGCCAATCGGATGAAATGTTTCGGGCGCAAAGCCCTCAAGGCCATCATCATCGTCGTCACGCAGGCGCGACTCTTCGAAAAACGGCCGCGCGGCCTGTTGCCACGGCGAGGGCATGATCGCGACCACGCCAAAGGGCACTTGGGCTCGATGGCAGCGTTTGATCATGTCAAGGTAGCGCACCTCAAAAATCCGCAATGGCAACAAGCCCCCAGGGAACAACACCGAGGGCAAGGGGAACAGAGGCAGCTGTTTGATGATGGGAGGGTGATCGTTCACGCAGCCATCTTAGGGGCCGCGCCGCCGTTCGAACATCCCCCACTTGGACGCCTTGACGGGGTTGTGAAACAGCGCACGGCAGTTGTGCATGGAATTTTCGTTCGTCGACGTCCGTTTACGGCTGAACGCTGTCGATGGTGATCTCGAGCCCCTGGCTGGTGTGGCTGGTTGGTGCGCTTTGCCCGATCAAGTCGCCGCTTTGGGGCAGCGCCTGGCCTGACTTCGAAATGCGGGCCCCCACGATCACTTGCTCGAATTGCGATAACTTGGTTTGGGGCGACATGGCGGTGTTGTCATCCAGCGTGAATTTCAAAGGCAGCCCTTGTGCCGTGGCGCGCACGATGGCCAAGGGCATCCGGGGGCCCTGGGCCGCCCGCGCAAAAATAAACAGCGTGTCGCCTGGACTCACACGGCTCGCCAGGGCGGGTGCCAGCCGCACGATACCCGTGAGCTGGGTGGCCTTGACAGGGGCTGTGGCCTCGGCGGCCGCGCCGGCATTGCCCATGGGCGAGCCGGCTGGCGCGGGAGCTGTCTGGCCTGAAGCTTGGGCTTCGCTGCGTGCGGCTGCCAGGCTGCCTTCGAGCATGTTGGCCAAGTCGCTGCCTGCGGGTGCCATGGGCAGAGCCCGCGCCCAGTACTGAATGGCTTGTGCGAAGTCTCGGCGCTCAAACGCCACACTGCCTGCCATGGTCAGAGCCTTCAGGTTGCGCGGGTCAAGCTGCAAGGCTTGCACAATCAGTCTCTCCGGCTCTCCCAACGTGTCTTTCCCCTGCAGCATGGCCAGCACATCGGCCTGATCGACCAGCAACTGTGCGTTGGGTGGCGAGATGGCGATGGCATGCTGGTTGGCTCGGCTGGCCTCTTCAAAGCGTTGCATCAAGGCATAGGCACGGCCGAGTTGCGTCCAACCCTCGATGTTTTGCGGCTCTTTGTTCATGCGCTCGGCCAGCTTGTCGACCATCGCGTTGAGTTCGCCCACGTCAGGCTGCGATGCCGCACTGGCTTGCCAACTTGTGGGGTCCATCGCTTGTGGCGCGCCCAGGTGCGCATACAAACCCAGCCCCAGGGCAGGCACCAAAATCCCCACCCAGACACCCGCCCAAGGGCTTCGCTGCGTGCGGGCTGAGGGCACCGCCGGCTCCTTGGTCGTGACCTCGTCCAGTACGCGCTGCCCCAACTCATCGAGCGCCTCCTGGTGCTGTTCAGGGCTCAGCTGACCGGCCGCCAGTTCGAGCTCAAGTTGGCGTCGTTGCTCTTGCAAAATCGGCAGGTTGCCAACGTCGACGCCAGGGGCCACCGTCGCGCGCGAGCGCCACAAAGGGGGTAGCACGAAGGCCAGGGCCAAGCACACCAAACCTGCAGCAGTAAACCAAAAAATTATCATGATGAAGTCGGTGGGGAAGGGGGGGTGAGCAAGGCCTTGGCCTGAGCCCGCTGCGCGTCACTCAAGGCCACGGCCGGCACTTGCCGCCGCCGTTGAATCACGAAGGCCAAGCCCGCCAAGGCAGCCAACAACAAGACAAACGGCCCCGCCCACAGCATCAAGGTGGTGCCCTTGAGGGCCGGCCGGTAGCGCACAAACTCGCCATACCGTGCCACCATGAAGTCGATGATCTCGGCCGGGGTTTGGCCCTGTTGCAGCTTGAGGCGAATCTGCTTGCGCAGGTCTTGTGCCAACTCGGCCTGCGAGCCTGCAATGGTTTCGTTTTGGCACACCAAACAGCGCAGCTCATGGGCCACTTCCATGACCCGAGCCTCCAGGGCGGGGTCGGATGCCAGGGGCGTGGCTTGGCTTGCGCTGGCACTGGCCGAAGGCAAGGGCGCAGAAGCAGAAGCGGTAGGCAGCTGCGCCCACGCCGCGCCCGTGCTCAACGCGGCCCAGCCCATACCCAGTCGAACCATCCGACGCCGATTGCACACCTGCTCATCAAGAGGCATTGAGCTTCTCCACCAAAGGCAACAAAACATCACGCAGGGCTTGGGGCGTGATCGGCCCAATGTGCTTGTGCCGGATCACCCCCGCCTTGTCGATCACAAACGTCTCAGGCACGCCATACACACCGTAGTCAATGCCCACCAAGCCCTCGGTGTCTGACATGGAGTGCACATACGGGTTACCGTGGCGCACCAGCCAAGCTTGTGCCGCGTCGCGTTGGTCCTTGTAGTTCAGGCCATACAGGCGCACGCGACCGGTCTGGGCCAAGCTCACCAACAAAGGGTGTTCCTGCCGGCATGACACGCACCACGAGGCCCACACGTTCAGCATCCACACCTGACCTCGCAGGTCTTGGGGTGACAGCCTGGCTTGAGGATCGTCCAGCCTGGGCAACTGAAATGCGGGCGCAATCTGGTTGATCAGCGGCGAGGGCACCTCACGGGGGTTGAGTTTCAGGCCCACCGCCAACAAAGCCACCAGGGCCACTCCAATGCCCAACACCACCACGCTGACCAGCCACCCCATCCGGCGCTGCATCACAGCGCTTCCACGACCGGGCCACCCAACGGCGTTGCGCCAGGCGAGGGCAGCGGTGCTGGCACCGCCACACGCTGCACGCGGTAGCGTCGATCCAGCACGGCCAAAACGCCACCCAAAGCCATCAGCACGCAACCCAGCCAGATCCAGTTCACAAACGGCTTGTGGTGCAGGCGCACGCTCCAGGCGGTGGCGCTGACAGGTTCACCCAGGGCCACGTACAAGTCGCGTGTCAGGCTGCGGTCAATGGCCACCTCCGTCATGGGCATGCGGCGTACCGTGTAAATGCGGCGCTCCGGGGTGAGTACTGCCACGTCATTGCCGTCCCGGGTCACGGTCAAATGGGCGCGTGAGGCGGTGTAGTTGGCCCCCTGCAAGTCCATGACCTGATCCAGCTTGAAGTCAAAGCCGCCCACGCTGGCGCTTTGTCCGGGCTCCATGCGCACATCGTTCTCGCTGGAGTAACCACTGACAACCGTCACGCCGACGATGAACACTGCCACGCCCACGTGGGCCATCAACATGCCGTAGTAGCTGCCCGTCTGAGCGCGCAGGCGTTGCCACAGGCTGGGTGCACTGTGGGCCGACAAGCGCAGCCACAGATTCACGATCGCGGTGCTGGTGATCCAAGCCGCCAGCAACATGCCGAGGGCCACCATGGGCGACCAGCGCCCCCACACCAACGGTGCCAGCGCTGCGCTGAGCACGCTGACGCCGGCGGCCCAGCGCAGCCGGCGTGCCAGATCCAGCGCATCGGCTTGACGCCAACGAGCGATGGGGCCCACGCCCATCAAGAACAAAGCCGGTGCCAGCAGGGGCACAAACACCGCCTCAAAGTAAGGGGGCCCCACTGACAATTTGCCCATGCCCAAGGCGTCGATGATCAGGGGGTACAGCGTGCCCAACAGGACTGCGGCCATGGCCACCAGGAGCAACACATTGTTCGTCAGCAACATGGACTCGCGCGACACCAGGGCAAATGAGCCGCCCAACCCCACCTTCTGTGCGCGCCAGGCATACAACACCAACGAGCCCCCCACCACGACGGACAAGAGCATCAAAATGAACAGGCCCCGTGTCGGGTCGGTGGCGAACGCATGCACCGAACTCAGCACCCCAGAGCGAACCAAGAAGGTGCCCAGCAGCGACAAGGAAAACGTGATGATCGCCAACAACGAGGTCCACATCTTGAAGCCGCCGCGCTTCTCGGTCACGGCCAGCGAGTGCATCAAGGCGGTGCCAGCCAGCCAGGGCATGAACGACGCATTTTCAACCGGATCCCAAAACCACCAGCCCCCCCAGCCCAGTTCGTAGTAAGCCCAGAAGCTGCCCAGGGCAATGCCTATCGTCAAAAAGCACCAAGCCACCGTGGTCCAGGGGCGCGACCACCGTGCCCAGGCGCTGTCCAGTCGGCCCGACAACAAGGCGGCCACTGAGAAAGCAAACGCCACCACAAAGCCCACATAGCCCATGTACAACATGGGTGGGTGGATCACCATGCCCGGGTCTTGCAACAGGGGGTTCAAGTCCTTGCCGTCCGGGGCGCCCGGGAGCAAACGCTCGAACGGGTTGGAGGCCAACAAGGTGAACAAAATGAAGCCGCAACTCACCAGCCCCATGATGCCCAAAATGCGCGAGGCCGTGGCGTCATCCAACTGCTTTGAGCGCAAGGACACCGCCAAAGTCCAACCCGACAGAATCAAGGCCCACAACAAAATCGAGCCTTCGTGGTTGCCCCACACCGCGGTGATGCGGTAGAGCAGTGGCAGCTGTGAGTTGGAGTGCTCAGCGGCCAGCAGCACCGTGAAGTCATTGTCAATGAAGGCGGCTGTGAGGCAGCCGTAAGCGATCGCCACAAACGCAAACTGGCCCCAGGCCGACGGCCGCGCCAGCGCCATCCAGGCCACTTGCCCGCGGTGGGCCCCCCACAGTGGCAGCACGCTTTGCGACAAGGTCATGGCCAAGGCCAACATCAGGGCGAAGTGCCCCAGCTCGACGATCATGGTTGGGCTCCGGTGGGGCGCTCTGTGGCCAAGGTGTTGATGGGCTGCCCGTCAGGCCCAGAGGCTTTGGGGCGGGCATTTTTGATGGCCTCGGCTGCCTCTGGGGGCATGTAGTTTTCATCGTGTTTGGCCAACACCGTGTCGGCCCGGAACACGCCGTCAGCACCCAGCTTGCCTTGCGCCACCACCCCTTTGCCTTCGCGAAACAAGTCAGGCAACAGGCCAGTGTAGGTCACGGGAATTATTTGTGCGGTGTCGGTCACCCTGAATTTCACGCTCAGGCCCACTGCGTCACGCTCGATACTGCCCATCTCGACCAAACCACCCAAACGAAAGCTGCGATCCAGCGGGGCCTCTTTGGCCAGTACCTGGGTCGGGCTGAAAAAAAACACCAAGTTACTGTTGAAGGCGTTGAGCACCAGAGCGGTGGCCACGCCCAAAATGCTCAGGCCCACGCCGATGGCGAGGGCGCGTTTGGTACGAGGTTTCATGGCAGGCAAAGACTCCGGGTAAAAAAACCAATGTCAGAGGTGACGGACCCCCTGCCAGGATTGGACGAATTTTTTAACACGAGGTTCAACCCCGAATTGTGCGGTTATTGCGTGGTCTGGGTGCGACATGGGGTCCATCCGCCCCTTTATTATTTCTCAATGCGGAATTTGTTGGCGCTGAGGCGGGATTCTGTCCAGGCGCGATGATGTAATGGCTTTAGATGATGTGGATCCTGCCTGATTTGGCACCTTGGTGTCGCCCTGATGTGAATCAATTTGTTTGCCGGTGGGGCCGACGGTGTACGTGTGCGTGCATCTGGTTGGCCTGGGGCCTATGGGGGTTGGCCCTGGCGCTGCCAGCTTGGGCCCAGCCCGATGCCAGTGTGGAGGTCGTGCGCACCGACACGGGGGTGCATGTTGATTTCAAGGTGCCTTTTGAGCTGAGTCCCGCAGTGGAGGCAGCCCTGCAAAAAGGCGTGGTTTTGCACTTTGTGGCCGAAACCCAGGTGTTTCGTGAGCGCTGGTATTGGCGCGATTTGCGCGTGGCGGGGGCCCTGCGCACGTGGCGCCTTTCATACCAGCCCCTGACGCGCCAATACCGAGTGAGCCTGGGCGTTCTGACCCAGTACTTCGACTCCTTGTCGGAGGCGCTGGCGTCACTGCAACGGGTTTCTCGCTGGACCGTGGCTGAGCCTGCCGATTTGGCCGCTTCTGGTCACTACCGGTTGCAATTTTCCTACCAGCTCGACACCTCACAGTTGCCCCGCCCCCTGCAAATTGGCATCGGCGGGCAATCAGATTGGGCGCTGTTCATCCAAAAGAAGATGCCCCTGCCGCCCTTGAGCGAAGGCGAATGAACCCCGTGCCGGGTGCCCTGCGCGGGCGGTTGTCAGGACTCTTCGCATGACCAAGGCTTCACGCTGGGCGTTGTTGATCTCGATGGTGGCGGCCATCGGCACGGGCCTGGTGCTGGCTTTTGTGCTGGCGGTGGCCACCAACAACCGTGCATTTTACGAGCGCCACTATGCGTGGTTGTTCTGGGTCAACGTGGCTGTCGCGGGTATTTTGCTGTTGGTCATTGGGATCGCCGCGGTGCGCTTGTACTTGCGTGTCTTGCGCGGCAAATTCGGCAGCCGTTTGCTGCTGAAGCTGGCTGCATTCTTCGCCCTGGTGGGCGTATTGCCAGGGGTCTTGATCTACACCGTCAGCTACCAGTTCGTCTCACGCAGCATTGAGAGTTGGTTCGATGTCAAGGTCGAAGGAGCGCTCGATGCGGGCTTGGCTTTGGGGCGCAGCACGCTGGACGCGCAGGTCAGCGATCTGGCGAGCAAAACCCAAAGTGCAGCGGAGCGTCTGGGCGAGGTGCGCGGCACCCGCCAGGCCCTGGCCCTGGAGCGCTTGCGCGAGCAGTTGTCCGCCCAAGACATTGCCATCATTGGCCCCAATGGTCAGGCGCTGGCCTCTGCCGGCAGCTCATCCTCGTCCTTGGCGCCCGAGCGCCCGGCGGCCAATCTGCTGCGCGAGGCGCGCAATGCGCGCGTCGTGAGTCACCTTGAAGGCCTGGAGGACGACACCAGCCCCAACACCGAGGGCCGAGGGCTGCCGCGCATTCGCGCCTTGGCCTTCATTCCCAGTACCGACATTGACCTCTCGCGCCAAGACCGTTACCTCTACGTGACGCAGTTGCTGCCCGCTGATTTTGCGGCCAACGCTTTGTCGGTCCAGTCGGCCTACCGCGAATACCAACAGCGCTCATTGGCCCGCTTGGGCTTGCGCAAGATGTACATCGGCACGCTGACCTTGGCCCTGATACTGGCGATTTTTGCGGCGCTCTTGCTGGCCGTGACTGTGGCCAATCAACTGGCGCGGCCCCTGCTGTTGCTGGCCGAGGGCATGCGTCAGGTGGCCGAGGGTGACCTCCGTGCCAAGCCCATCTTTGCCTCGCGAGACGAGCTCGGCGGGCTGACCCGCTCATTCGCCGAGATGACCCAACAATTGGCTGATGCGCGCGCCTTGGCCGAGCGAAGTGTGGCGCAGGTGGAGGGGGCGCGCACCAACCTGCAGACCATCCTCGACAACCTCACCGCGGGTGTGATCGTGTTTGACCGTGAGCGACGCATTGACACGGTCAATCCGGGGGCCACACGCATCGTGCGCCTGCCCTTGTCGGCCTACCACCGGCGCCGGCTTGACGAGGTGCCCGGTCTGGAGGCGTTTGCCCAGTCAGTGTGGCAACGTTTTGATTTGCATGCCAGCAGCCCCGAGGCTGGCGAGCGCGACCAGTGGCAGGACTCGTTTGTGCTCCAACCCACTGGGCCCGGCCCCGACCGCGAACCCTTGACCCTGCTGGTGCGTGGGGCGACCTTGCCCCATGGCGCGCGTTTGATGGTCTTTGACGATATCTCTGAGGTTGTCTCCGCGCAGCGCAGCGAGGCCTGGAGCGAAGTGGCCCGGCGCTTGGCGCACGAAATTAAAAACCCTCTCACGCCCATTCAGTTGTCGGCCGAGCGCTTGCAGCACAAACTCGAAGCCAAACTCGAGGGCACCGACCAGGCTATGCTCGTGCGCTACGTGGGTACCATCGTCAACCAGGTGCAGGCCATGAAGACCTTGGTCAACGAGTTCCGCGACTATGCGCGCTTGCCTGCGGTCCACCTGACCAGCATCGACCTCAACAGCCTGGTGCAAGAGGTCTTGACGCTTTACGGCACCGCGCAGGAGTCCGGTCAATTGCGTGCGGAGCTCAGCAAAGACCTTCCTGCCATCGAGGGTGATACCACCCAACTGCGCCAGGTCATTCACAACCTGGTGCAAAACGCCCTCGATGCGGTGGCCGACCGCCCCGACGGCCGCGTGCTCGTGCGCACCGAGGCCACACGCGGCGAGCAAGGCGAGCTGCGGGCTGTACGCCTGAACATTGCGGATAATGGCCCCGGATTTCCGGAGAAAGTACTCAAGCGCGCCTTCGAGCCCTACATCACCACCAAGAGCAAGGGCACGGGGCTGGGGTTGGCCGTCGTAAAAAAAATTGCCGATGAACACGGCGCTCGGGTGAGAATTGCCAATTTGAGCACCTCAGTGGTGTCCAATGGCCCTCCAACAGGGGCCCCTGTGGACGACCCATCCATCAAAGGTGCTCAAGTTTCGTTATCATTTTCAAAATTTGCGCCGCCTCACAGCATCATTGCTGTGACCGATTCTTCTGAACCGCGGGCTCTATAAGGTTCCATGGCTAATATTCTTGTCGTTGATGATGAACTTGGAATTCGGGCACTCTTGTCCGAAATACTGTCTGATGAGGGTCACGCCGTTGACGTGGCGGAAGACGCGGCGCAAGCGCGCAGCTTCCGAGAGCGACAACGTCCGGATCTGGTATTGCTTGACATCTGGATGCCCGATGTGGACGGTGTGACGCTGCTCAAAGAGTGGGGCTCAAGCGGCCAGCTGACCATGCCGGTGATCATGATGAGTGGTCACGGCACGATCGACACCGCTGTGGAGGCCACCAAATACGGCGCGTCGGCCTTCCTCGAGAAGCCCATCACGATGCAAAAGCTGCTGCGTGCTGTTGAGCAAAGCCTCGTCAAGCCCACGCCGCGTGCAGCGGCCAGCGCACCGGCCCGTGTTGAAGGGGTGAGCTACTCGGCATTGGGACAAAGTTCGATGCACCACGCCCATGTCATGAGCCTGCCCATGGCGTCGGCGGGGCCGCAAGCCGCGCAAAGTTTCGATCTGGACCGTCCTTTGCGTGAAGCCCGCGATGTGTTCGAGAAGAGCTACTTCGAGTTTCACCTGGCCCAGGAAAACGGCAGCATGACCCGCGTCGCCGAAAAAACGGGGCTGGAGCGCACCCATCTTTACCGCAAGCTCAAGCAACTGGGGGTCGACCTCACGCGCAACAAGCGCAGCAGTACGGTGTAAGGGCCTGGTGGTGTATACTGCGCGGCTTCGGCCAAGTAGCTCAGTCGGTAGAGCAGCGGATTGAAAATCCGCGTGTCGGTGGTTCGATTCCGCCCTTGGCCACCAAACAATTCAAAGGGTTAGCCCCATTCGGCTAACCCTTTTTTGTTTCTGGCGTAGCCAAAACGTAGCCGCTGAACGCATCGAGCCGATTCGCTGCACCCTCCAAGGCTTCTGGCGCCAAGTGAGCGTAGCGTTCGACCATTGCCCCCGTCCGCCAGCCACCAAGCCTTTGCAGCTCTTGACATCCTCACCGCCCTGAAGAGACGGTGATTCCTTCTGCAAGACGGCGATGTCCCGCCGCGAGAATGTTCTTGGCTGCGTTCACGTCACGGTCGTGTACCGCGCCGCAATCGCTGCAAGTCCATTCTCTTATTCGCAA
>JANMGB010000206.1:0-2347 GCA_031374415.1 Burkholderiales bacterium | reverse complement strand
GCCGCTGCCGACGCAGTGCGTGTCGGTCGGCGACGGGCGCGGCACAACGAGGTGCACGCGCACGCCACCGACGACCGCGACGTCGACGTCGACGCCGATGTCGGGCGGTTGAGGATCGGGCGCTTCTGCATCGCTCGCCCCGCGGCACCGCCGGCGCTTGCGTGCCGCCTGCTGCGCATCGCGCCTGCGCCTGCGCCGCGCGCGCGACTGGCCGACGACGCTGTCCCTGTCCTCCTCGGCGTCGTCGGCGTCGTCATCCTCCTCCACCTCCTCATCGTCGTCGATGCTATCGTCGTCGTAGTCGTCGTCGTCGGCCGCCTCGTCGTCGTCGTCGTCGTCGTCGTCGCTGTCGTCCTCAGCCTCCTCGGCGTCGTCGTCGCTGTCGTCCAGCACGATGCGCACCGGCGTCTCCGCAGCGAGCCGCGCGGCGTCGGCGATCAGCCGCAGCTCGTCGTCGCCGACCTCGAGCAGCTCCAACGCCGCGTCGTCGAACGCGTCGCCTCGGCGCGACTCGGTGATCGACTCCTGCAGCAGCTGCGCGACCGACGCAAACGGCCACGGTTGCGGTGGCGGCGGCAGCTGCGGCGCCGGCTCGCTGTGGCGCGCTCTCTTCTGCGTCACACCGGCGCCGTGAGCACCGGACCGCTTGTTGCCCGCACTCGCCCGCGCCCGCGCCTTCTTCGCCTTGCGCTGACCGTCGTCGTCGTCGTCGTCGTCATCCTGGTCGTTGTCGTCGTCGTGGTGGTGGTCGTCGTCGTCGTCGTCGCCGCCGCCGCCGCGCTGGTCGGCGCGCGCACGCAGCACTTGATCGGGCGAGCACCAGAGATCCGGCCGCTTGCCTGTGCTGAAGAGCAGCAGCGCCAGGCGTAGCATCGACAGGCTTGCGCCGACGTCCTTGTTGAACACGTGCTCGGGATGGTGCGGGCAAATCCAGTTGCGGTATGACGGCGCGCCGGGCGCGCGCTCGAGCGTGGCACCGCAGCACCAGCAGCGCTTTGACGTGTTGTACTCGCTGATGGTGAACAGCGTGTAGACCTTGGACAGCGCCTCGACAAACGCCTTGGCCGGCGTCGGCCGAAACCCGCGCATCGACGTCGAGAACGTCGGCTGCCCGAGCACGACCAGCACACCGTCGTCGTACTTGGTGGCGGGGCGAAAGATCCGGCGGATGGCGGCGTCGTCGAGCGTGACGCCGTCCTGCAGCGCGACGAGCACGCGGAACTCGGCGACGGCCTGCACGAGCGCGGTCACGTCAGCGGCGCGGCGCTTCTTCATCGTGCGCAGCTGGTGATGCATGTTGCCGCCGAGCGCACGCCGCATCGACGCCCTGTACAGCGCGAGAAAACGGCCGACAAAAGCGCGTTGGTACTCGCGCAGCTGTTGCGGATCGCGTGCTCGGTGACCGCCGGTGACGAGCGCCTCCTTCGACAGCGCCTCGGCTGCTGCGCGCGCGGCAGCGCCGGCGACGTCGCGCGGCACACGGAATCGGCGACTGGCGTGGATCTTGCGCACCACGTAGTCAAACTGCAGCGACATGAGGAGCCGGCGCATCGTCGCGTCGTCGAGCGCGACGTCATCGCTGGTCGAGGTCCACTCGCGAGACGACAGGTCGAGCCGGGCGCGCGCAATGATGCATGTCAGCATCACCTTGATGCCGGTGTCCCCAACGACCCAGATCTTGTCGCGCAGCAGCCGGCGCAGCTCGCCCATGGTACGCACGCCGACAAGTCCCTCGACCAGTACGCGCTGCGGGAAAACCTTGCCGCACCGCAGCGAGCACGGCGACAGCGGGCCGTGGGCGACGAGCTTCTCGAACCCGCCCTGGCCAAGGCCAAAGCCCGCCTCGGACGCCGACGGCTTGACCGTGTCGTCCATGGCCTGCAGCAGCTCGTCGAGCGCCTCGACGCTGAACCGCTCGCGTCGCCATGCCAGCATCACGTCAGACATGTACGAGCGCGTCGGGAAAAGCCGTGCGAGCGCCTGCTCGAAGCATCGTAAACGCCAGAACTTGAGACCGACGTCTTCGGCAGGCGTCGTGTCCCACGCGCGTGCAGCGGCCAGCAGCGCGTCGCGGTCACTCTTGGCGCGCGCCGCCGCGGCGCGCTTCGAGGACCGCACGCGCACGTGCGTGGCGTTGCCCTTGACGATGATCGACTCGGGCGACTGATGCGCAAACGACGAACGCGCCAACGCACTGCGCACGGCGTCGGGCTGCGCAAAGGTGCGCTCCCACGCAGCGCGGTCAGTGATCGCTGCGACCGACGCGTTCATCTTCTTCAGGTCGTGGATGTCGGCGGCTACGCGTGCACGCGCGCGTTGGCACACGGCGCGTGTAAGCGCGTGTTTG
>JANMGB010000184.1:0-6477 GCA_031374415.1 Burkholderiales bacterium | reverse complement strand
TCCAGCAGCAGGATCGCCCCGACAACTGAAGCCGTCCTGCGGACGGCGCGCTATCCCCCTCCACCCAATCCGGTCGGCTTCGCCTCTGGGCCGCTTCGCGGCCTACCGCAATGGATGGAGCCCCCCGCGCATTCGGTGGATTTGGCTGGGTACTGAGCGTGCCGGGCGCAAAATCAGAACGCCCCCATAATTCACCCATGGAAACACCGTCTATTGTCCCGATCCATCCTGAGGCGTTCAAGGTCGCCTGCTCAAGCTGCAATCTGCGCGAACTGTGTTTGCCAGTTGCACTGTCCAGCCCGGATTTGGAGCGGCTCGACGCCCTCGTATCGACTCGACGGGCCGTCCCCAGGGGAGAGGCCCTGTTTCAAACGGGTGACCCCTTTCACTCGCTGTTTGCGGTGCGCTCAGGCTTCTTCAAGACCTGCCTGTCTTCGGAAGATGGCCGCGACCAGGTCACAGGGTTTCAAATGGCTGGGGAACTGCTCGGGCTGGATGGCATCAGCCACGACAGACACTCGTGTGATGCCGTGGCGCTGGAAGACTCGCAAGTTTGCGTCATCCCCTACACGCAGCTGGAAGCCCTGTCACGCGACTTTAGCGCTTTGCAGCATCAGTTTCACAAGATCATGAGCCGGGAGATTGTGCGCGATCATGGTGTGATGCTGCTGCTGGGCAGCATGCGCGCGGAGGAACGACTGGCCGCGTTTTTGCTCAATCTGACCCAGCGTCTCAAGGCCAGGGGGTTTTCGTCTTCATCCCTGGTTTTGCGCATGACCCGCGAGGAGATCGGCAGCTACCTCGGCCTGAAGCTGGAGACCGTGAGCCGTACCTTCTCGAAGTTCCAGGACGATGGCATTTTGGAAGTCAAGCAGCGCAACATCCACATCCTGAACCCCTCGGGGCTGGCCCAGCTGGTCAACAACTGCCGCGATTGAGCTCACACCAGACTGGCAAGCGATACGGCTTTACTCTGGGCTGCTAGCGTCAGTCCGAGGCCGGCGTGGCCGCATGGTTGCGCCCCCGCTGCGCTGGCGCCATGGTTGATTTCGGATTGGTTTGCGCAGCTTGCGTGGCTTGTACATCGGTGCGCACCAGCACCGGATCGATGGCGTGCCAAGCGACCACCGCACTGGCCACTGAGGCGAGCACCACAATAGCTGGCCCGGAGATCACCAGCCAAACCATCGACACACGCCACCAGGGCAAGGGGGCGATGGCTTGTTCAGAGGGGGTCATGCGAGATCCTTTCATTTCGGCGCTAGCGCGGCACCACAAAGGTGGATTTTTCGTTCACGGGAGATTCGGCGGAGTCGGGCGTCTGCATCCGCGTCAGCCGAAAGGTGATGGGGTGTGCGCCTGAGCCCACCGCTTTGGCTTGCTCGGGAGGCAGTCGCACACTCACTGGAACCCACCGCGCTTGTGTGGCGTCCACAGAGACCTCAGAACGTGAAACCACTTTCAAGCCTGGCACACCGTCAATCTCAATGTGATAGCGCTCGGGGGACTCTGAGGCGTTCATGATTTGCAGTCGGTAGACGTTCTCGATATGACCATCTTGAACCATGCGCGCCAGGGCGCCTCGATCACGCACGACGTCAACACGGAAAGAGTGGCGGGTAGACAGGCCGACGAGCAACACAGTGACCATCAGCAGCAGCACCGCGGCATACCCCAGCACACGTGGACGAACTGCCCGCACCCAGCGTTGGCGACGGCTCAACCCCATGGCCAAGCCATTTTGCGTGTCGTAGCGAATCAGCCCAGGGGCGTAGTTCATTTTCGCCATCACGCCGTCACAGACATCGATGCACGCGGCGCAGCCAATGCACTCGTATTGCAAACCTTTGCGAATGTCGATGCCGGTGGGGCAAACCTGTACACACAGACCGCAATCCACGCAAGACCCCTTGCCCAGAGCCTTCGGGTCGGCGCTTCGCGGCCTGGATCCGCGGGGCTCACCACGCGCATCGTCATAGCTGATGATGAGGGTGTCTTTGTCGAACATGGCGCTTTGAAAGCGCGCATAGGGGCACATGTATTTGCAAACCTGCTCACGCAGGTAGCCAGCGTTGCCGTAGGTTGCAAACCCGTAAAACAAGATCCAGAAGCCCTCCCAGGCACTGAGTGAAAAATGCAGGGCCTCTTGTGCCAGCCAGTGGATCGGTGTGAAGTAGCCGACAAAGGTGAAGCCGGTCCACAAGCTGACGCTCAGCCACGCCACTTGTTTGAGGGTGTGGCGCACAACCTTGTCCAGCGTCCAGGCAGACGCGTCAAGTTTCATGCGCTGGATGCGGTCGCCCTCGATGTGGCGCTCAAGCCAGGTGAAAATTTCGGTGTAGACAGTTTGTGGACAGGCGTAACCACACCACAAGCGCCCTGCCACCGCAGTGAACAAAAACAGCGCCAGCGCGCAGACAATGAGCAAACCCGTCAGGTAAACAAAGTCTTGCGGGAAAAATACCCATCCGCCAATGTAAAAACGGCGCTCGAGCAAATCGAACAAAACGGCTTGTCGCCCGTTCCAGGTGACCCACGGTAAGCCATAAAAGAGCAGCTGAGTGAACCAGACCAAGGCCCAGCGCCAGTTGGCAAACCAGCCCGTGACGGAGCGCGCATAAATTTTTCGCTCGCTGATGTACATCGACACCACTTGGGCAGACTCGCCCCCTGGTGCAGCGATACCCGCTGGCTCAGTGCTCATTGGAGATGCTGCTCAGGTCGGTTAGGGGGTAACGCGGGCATTGCCTTGGGACAAATTCCAGACGTAGGCTGCCAAGACATGAATTTGCGCTTTGCTCAGGCGACCGTCTTGCGCGGGCATCTGGTTAACCTTGCCTTTGTTGACCATGGCGATGATGGCCTCCTCGCCCCACCCATGCAGCCAAACCTTATCGGTGAGGTTGGGCGCACCAAGCAACGGGTTGCCCTTCCCGTCGGCACCGTGGCACGCGCCGCAAGTTGCAAATTTCTCTTGGCCCCGGTGCGCGGAAATTTCGTTGTGAGGGCTGTTGGACAGACTCAGCACATAGTTGGCCACGTTGCGAATGTCGTCCGCAGAGCCCACAACAGCCGCCATTGGAGGCATGTTGCCGCTACGCCCGAGGGTGATGGATTCTTCGATTTTCTCGGGGCTTCCACCATACAGCCAGTCGGTGTCGGTGAGGTCTGGAAAGCCTTTGCTGCCGCGCGCGTCAGACCCATGGCACGCAGCACAGTTGTTGATGAAAAGACGCTCGCCAATGGCCATGGCAGCGGGTTGTGTGACCAACTCAGCCGCAGGCGTTTGGGCAAAGGTGGCATACACCTGGGCAAGCACCCTGCTCGCTTCGGCTTGCTCGTCTTGATATTGGCTGGCGCTGGTCCAGCCCAATGTGCCGGCCCACTGCCCGAGTCCCGGATACAAGGCCAAGTAGAAGCCAGCGAAGAGTATCGTGACCACAAACAAGATCATCCACCACAAGGGTAGCGGGTTGTTCATTTCGCGCAAGTCGCCGTCCCACGTATGGCCCGTGCTGTTGTCCTCGGCCATCACGGTGCGACGGCTGCTGACGAACAGCAGCCACAGGCATCCGGCCAAACCCCCCACAGTCAACACGAGGATGAACACTGACCAGCCGGCGGAAAAGAAATCACTCATCGAACCGCTCCTGGACGGCGAGCTTGCTCGCTCAAATCGTTGCTCAAATCGGCTTGCGTGGGCGCTGGGGGTGTCTGGTCGTCGTTCAGCGCGAGCGCGGCGAACTCGTCATAGTGAGTCTTGCGGCGCGGCGCAAAGACCCAGACCACGATGCCAATGAAAGACGCCAGGGACAACACAGTGACCAGGCTGCGCAGATCGTTCACGTTCATGAGGGCGTCCTTTATTTGACGTGAAGGCCCATGCCTTGCAAGTAGGCAATCAGGGCGTCCATTTCGGTTTGGCCTGTCACAGCTTGCGCTGCCCCTGAGATGTCGGCGTCCGTGTAGGGCACGCCCACGCGGCGCAGGGCCCGCAACTTTGACGGCATCTCGTTCGGATCAATGACGTTCTTGAGTAACCAGGGATATGCCGGCATGTTGGACTCGGGCACCAAGTCGCGGGGGTTCAACAGGTGCAGCCGGTGCCAGTCGTCGCTGTATTTGCCGCCCACGCGGTGCAGGTCGGGGCCGGTGCGCTTGCTGCCCCACTGGAAGGGGTGGTCGTACACGAACTCACCCGCCACTGAGTAGTGACCATAGCGCAAGGTCTCCGCCCGAAAGGGGCGAATCATTTGGGAGTGACAGTTGTAGCAACCCTCGCGGATGTAGATGTCACGCCCGGCCAGTTGCAGGGCGGTGTAAGGCGCCAGCCCGGGTACCGGCTCTGTCGTGCTCTTTTGATAAAACAGGGGCACGATTTCGACCATGCCCCCAATGGCCACCACCAACAAGATCAAGACAATCATCAGGACGCTGTGGGTCTCGATGGTCTCGTGTGAAAAGCCAGGTGCAGAAGATTTGGGTTGGGTCATGGGAGTCTCTGGCGTGTTCATGCTTGGGCGGCCTTCAGGTCCATCGGGCCGATGACAGCCACCTGGTGGTCAGGGCGCTGGCGCATGGTTTGCACCACATTCCAGGCCATGACCAGCATGCCGCCCAGGTACAACACCCCGCCAAACAAGCGAATCACATAGAACGGAAAGGACGCCTTGACGCTTTCGACAAAGCTGTAGACCAAGGTGCCGTCGGGGTTCACGGAGCGCCACATCAGGCCTTGCATGACACCCGAGATCCACATGGCGGCGATGTACAAAACAATGCCAACCGTTGCCATCCAAAAGTGCAGGTCGATGGCACGCGTGCTGTGCATCTTCAGTTGCCCGAACATGCGTGGGATGAGGTGGTACAAGGTACCCATAGACACCAGCCCGACCCAGCCCAAGGCGCCGGAGTGCACGTGGCCGATGGTCCAGTCGGTATAGTGGCTCAGGGCATTGACGGTCTTGATGGACATCATCGGGCCCTCGAAGGTGCTCATGCCGTAGAACGACAGTGACACGATCAAAAACTTGAGAATGGGGTCGTCACGCAGCTTGTGCCAAGCCCCGGACAAGGTCATGACGCCATTGATCATGCCGCCCCAACTGGGCGCCAACAGCACCAACGAGAACACCATGCCAATGCTCTGCGCCCAGTCAGGCAAGGCCGAGTAATGCAAGTGGTGGGGACCGGCCCACATGTAGGTAAAGATCAGGGCCCAAAAGTGAACAATCGACAAGCGGTAGGAGTACACCGGCCGCTCGGCCTGCTTAGGGATGAAGTAGTACATCATCCCCAGGAAGCCGGCGGTCAGAAAAAAGCCGACCGCATTGTGTCCGTACCACCACTGCACCATGGCGTCTTGCACGCCCGCATAAGCCGAGTAGCTCTTGGTCAGACTGACGGGTATCGCCGCGCTGTTGACGATGTGCAGCAGGGCCACGGTCAAAATAAATGCACCGAAGAACCAGTTGGCCACGTAGATGTGGCGCACCTTACGCACACCCAGTGTGCCGAAAAAAACCACAGCGTAGGCCACCCACACCACCGCGATAAGAATGTCAATGGGCCACTCCAGCTCAGCATATTCTTTGCCCGAGGTGTAGCCCATGGGGAGGGTGATCGCGGCCGACACGATGACCAGCTGCCAGCCCCAAAACGTGAATGACGCCAGCCCCTTGCCAAAAAGCGGCACTTGGCAGGTGCGTTGAACCACGTAGTAGCTGGATGCAATGAGTGCACAACCCCCAAACGCAAAAATCACGGCGTTGGTATGCAAGGGGCGCAAACGCCCAAAACTCAACCAGGGAATGCCGAGATTCAATTCGGGCCAGGCCATTTGGGCTGCGATGACCACCCCCACGAGCATGCCCACCACCCCCCACAAGACCGCCGCCAAAGCGAACTGGCGCACAACTTGGTCGTTGTACGGGGGGGTTGACGCTGGCGCTGTCACGGCCATGAGGCTTCTCCTGATCGGCTGAAATAAACGATCTGGAGATTGTCTGGGTCACCCCCGGCCTGGCACTTTGATCCCGGTCAAGCAACTGGCAATCAAGGCCAAAATCAAACGGCCGCTACACACTTTCGCAGTGCTGCGCTTTGCGCCTTGCAAAGTAATTCGATGGGTCTGAGAGCAGTTCGCGACAACCTTGGGCATGCCAATATCGCAACGACCAACGCCTGCATCCACTCCGAAGATGACACACGGCATGATGCAACATCGGATGGTGTTCATGTAGGCTGGACCAGCCACTGACCAACAGCAAAAATTCGACCGACCTAAAGGTCGGTGAGTAAGCTGTTGGAAGGGGTTTGCATCCCCTACCAAAGAGCCGCCCCTTCGGGGCTCTCCGGCCTGAAGGCCGGGGTTTCAAACCTATTTCAGTTTTTTGATGAGGCCGTGCGCCATCCTACGAGAGGGGTAATTTTCAGCTACTTGAAGATAAAGGGCTTTTACCCGCCAGCTTGCGAGTT
>JANMGB010000183.1:0-2902 GCA_031374415.1 Burkholderiales bacterium | reverse complement strand
TGGCGAGCCCGACCATGTGCACTTGCTGATAGAGCTTCCACCGACGGTTGCGCTGGCTGACTTTGTGAACGCACTCAAAACCGGGACGAGTCGAAGGCTGCGATCAAAATTCTCGGCAAGTCTATCGTTGGTTTATTCTAGGGCCTGTTCGGAAACTCCTCGTCGGGCAGCAAATGGTCTATTGGAGTGGGCTGCAAGGCGCAAAGCACAGCAATACCGGTCGGTATTGCGAGCATTTGCAACGCCGCAGACCGCTTCAAGAGGCCGTTTGATGCCTGGCGAGGAGTTTCCGAACAGGCCCTAAGCCCGTGCTTTGGTCGCGCAGCTATTGCGTCTTGTCCTGCGGCGGCGCACCACTGTCAATCATTCAGCAGTACATCCAGCAGCAGGATCGCCCCGACAACTGAAGCCGTCCTGCGGACGGCGCGCTATCCCCCTCCACCCAATCCGGTCGGCTTCGCCTCTGGGCCGCTTCGCGGCCTACCGCAATGGATGGAGCCCCCCGCGCATTCGGTGGGTTACCGTTACGGCTGAACCCAGCCGCCTACCGGGCAGTCCAGCGTTGGGGTTCTGTCGCAGCAAGCCTAAACGACGAACATGATTCACAAGGCGCAGATGACCTGTCTCGAGGCTAGTGCAGTGCTCAATGGCGTTACGCCCAACCCCACGTTGGAAGCTTGCCGGGACCTCAGGCAAAATTCAGCTTTACGATCTGGGCCAGATCCTTACGCGTCCAATCTGAAGAAGTCTGTTTGTTTCATTTCCCGGCCCCATCATGCACAGCCCTGACTTGTCCCCCCGCCCTATTCGCAGTTTCGTGGTGCGTGCGGGGCGCATGGGCAGCGGACAGCAAAAAGCCCTGGAAACCTTGGGGCCACAGTTTGTGCTGCCTTATCAATCCACTCTGATCGACTCTGAGCAGGTGTTTGGACGGCGTGCGCCCTGGGTGCTGGAGATTGGATTTGGGATGGGCGACGCCACGGCGGCGATGGCCTTGGCGGCCCCGGAAAAGGATTTTCTGGGGGTGGAGGTTCATACGCCCGGGGTGGGCGCCTTGCTCAAGCATCTGGGCGAAAAGGCCATTGGCAATGTGCGCATCATTCAACACGATGCCGTCGAGGTGTTGACAAACATGGTGCCACCGGCCGCATTGGCGGCAGCGCATGTTTTTTTCCCCGACCCCTGGCACAAGAAAAAGCACCACAAGCGGCGCTTGATTCAAGCGCCTTTCGTGGCGCTGCTGGCCAGTCGTTTGGCGCCCGGGGGGATTTTGCATTGCGCCACCGACTGGCAGCCGTATGCCTTGCAAATGATGGAGGTGCTGCAAGGCGAACCCGCCCTGCGCAACACGGTGGATGGCTTTGCGCCGCGGCCGGAGGCGCGGCCCTTGACAAAATTTGAGAACCGGGGCTTGCGGCTTGGGCATGGCGTGTGGGATGTGGTGTTTGAACGCCGCCCATGAGCTGGCACGGCCACCTGAGCCTGCACTATCGCCGTGAAGCTGCGCGCACCCTGGTGCATGACCAGCACAGCGGGCCCTTGCGTTTGCTGCGCAGCTTGTACCCTGAGGGGCCGCACATCTGTCACAACGTGTTGGTGCACCCCCCGGCTGGCTTGGCGGGCGGCGATGAGCTGACGCTCCAGGCCCATGTGGCCACCCAAGCCCACGCCTTGATCACCACGCCCGGCGCAACACGGTTTTACCGCAGCCTGGGCGAGGCCGCTCGGCAGCAGGTACAGATCCAGGTGGATGCAGGTGCCAGGCTGGAATGGTTGCCTCTGGAGACCCTGTGTTACCGACGTGCGCTGGCGGAAAACCGGATGACTTTCACGCTGTCTCCCGGTGCGGAGATGATGGGCTGGGATGTCTTGGCGCTGGGCCAGCCCGCAGGTGGTGAAGCCTTTGATGAAGGCCGCTTCACGCAGCATGTCGAGCTGCCAGGGGTGTGGCTGGAGCGTGGCACGGTGGATGGCACCGACCAGCGGTTTTTGCATTCACCGCTGGGATGGGCGGGGCACACGGTGTTGGGGCTGATGTGGTTCGCTGCAGGTGAAGCAATCACCCCCCAGCGCAGTGAGGCCTTGCTGGACAGCGCTCGAGTGCGGCTGCTTCAACATGCCCTGAAGGCCTGCGCCGGTGCCACCGCACCCCATGCGCAGCTGGTGTTGCTGCGGGTGCTGGGTCCACGGGTGGAGCCGGTGATGGGCTTGCTGCGAGCGGTCTGGGCCCTGTGGCGCCAAGAAGCCTGGGGCCTGCCTGCATCGGCGCCCAGGGTTTGGCAAACCTGAGCCCTGAACGATGGGGGTCACGTCAGACCCAGATGTTTTTGAGGCTGGAGCTGACGGCTCACTCGATCACGGGCCAACGCACTGAGGCGAAGAGTGCTCCGAACAGGCCCTGGTAGCCCGTCTCAGTGAATTTGAAAGGTTGATTTCGCCAAAGCGAACAGGTGGCGCATTGGCAAGCTGAGCTTGGAGGAATGCAGTGCGCGGGCATGTTGCTCCTGAGGCACCCTCCTGGATCCCCGCCTGCGCGGGGATGACGGGAGAAGGCGGGGGTGATGGGAGAAGGCGGGGATGACGGGCGCAGGCGGGGATGATGGGAGAAGGCGGGGATGACGGGCGCAGGGGTTGGCATCTCCCCACGTCATTCCCGCGCAGGCGGGAATCCAGCAGCCTGTGTACTTCACGATGGGCCCCGCAACACTTCAAACTTTCAAATTCACTGAGACACCCTAGGCCCTAGGGCCTGTTCGGAAACTCCTCGCCAGGCATCAAACGGCCTCTTGAAGCGGTCTGCTTTGTAGCAAATGCTCGCAATACCGACCGGTATGGCTGTGCTTTGCGCCTTGCAGCCCACTCCAATAGACCATTTACTGCCCGACGAGGAGTTTCCGAACAG
>JANMGB010000126.1:0-2467 GCA_031374415.1 Burkholderiales bacterium | reverse complement strand
GCCAAGAACCTGTGGCACTGCTTTGGCTGCGGTCTGGGTGGTGGAGTGCTGGACTGGGTGATGAAGAAGCAAGGGGTGTCGTTTCGGCACGCGGTGGAGTTGCTGCGCGAGGATTCTTCTTTAGCCGCTGGGCCGACCGTGCGGGTGCTGGCCGCCCCTGTGTCATTTGATGCGGATGATGCGGCCTTGTTGAGGCAAACGATTGGCTACTACCACGAGCGGTTGCTGGCCAACGTCGAGGCTCAGGCGTATTTGGTGGCTCGGGGCTTGACGCACCCGGAGCTGATCGATCACTTTCGATTGGGCGTGGGTGACCGCACGCTGGGGCTGCGCTTACCGGATAAAAAGCGCAAGGCGGGTGCGGAGATTCGGGCACGCTTGCAGGCGTTGGGCTTGATGCGCGAGAGCGGCCATGAGCACTTCAATGGCTCGCTGGTGGTGCCGATCTTGGACGAAGCCGGGGCGGTGCTGGAGGTGTATGGGCGCAAGCTGCGGGAGGATTTGCGCCCGGGCACGCCGAAGCATTTGTACCTGCCGCGGGTGCAGGCTGGGCGCGGGGTGTTCAACATCGCGGCCCTGGGTGAAGAGGTGATTCTGTGCGAGGCCTTGATTGATGCTCTGACGTTCTGGTGCGCGGGGTGGCGCAATGTCACGAGCGCGTATGGCGTGGAGGGCTTCACCGATGAGATGCTGGAGGTCTTCAAGCAGCGCGGTGTACGGCGCGTGCTGATCGCCTTTGACCGCGATGAAGCCGGGGACCGCGGTGCGGAGAAGGTGGCGCCGCTGTTGATGGCCGCGGGCATTGAGTGCTGGCGCATTGAGTTCCCCAAGGGGATGGATGCCAACGAGTACGCGCAGAAGGTGCAGCCTGCGGACAAGAGCCTTGGGCTATTGATCCGCAAGGCGGCGTGGTTGGGTAAAGGGGTGGCACCAAGTCGTGAGGCTTCACCGTCATCCACCCCGGCCCTTCCTTCTTTAGCCGCTGAGGCCGCTAAAGAAGAGACGCCACAGCCTGAGTTCGAGCTGGAGGGGGATGTGCTCAAGCTGGTGTGTGGCCCGCGGGTGTGGCAGGTGCGCGGGGTGCCCAAGGCGCCGCCTGGGGCGAGTCTGAAGCTCAATGTGCGGGTGCAGGCAGAAGCCTTGCACGTGGACAGTGTGGACCTGTACAGCGCTCGGGCCCGCTCGGTGTTCTGCACGCAGGCTGCTGCGGAGTTGGGCGGCCGGGATGATTTGCAGGCCGCCTTGAGCCGCGAGCTGGGCCGGGTGCTGTTGGCCGTTGAGCAAGTGATTGCAGAGCGCGAGCGCGCAGCCCACGCGCCCAAAGTGCTGGCCCCCGTGATGAGCGAGGAAGAGCACACCGCCGCCCTTGCCTGGCTGCGTTCGCCGGGGTTGCTGGAGCGCATCGCATCGGACTTTGATGCGTGTGGGCTGGTCGGAGAGGCGACCAACAAGCTCACCGCCTACCTGGCCTGTGTCTCGCGCCTGCTGAGCAATCCCTTGGCGGTGTTGGTGCAGTCCTCATCCGCTGCGGGCAAGACGAGTCTGATGGACGCCGTGCTGGCGTTCATGCCGCCAGAGTCGCGCATTCGGTACAGCGCGATGACGGGGCAAAGCCTGTACTACATGGGTCAAACGGACTTGAAGCACCGCATCTTGGCGCTGGCCGAGGAGGAAGGTGCTGCGCGGGCGAGCTACGCGCTGAAGCTGTTGCAGTCCGATGGTGAGCTGACGATGGCGGCCACGGGCAAAGACCCGGTGAGCGGCAACCTGGTGACGCAGGAATATCACGTGGAAGGGCCGGTGATGTTGATGCTGACCACCACGGCCATCGAGATCGATGATGAGCTGATGAACCGCTGCCTGGTGCTGACAGTGGACGAAGGCAGCGAGCAGACGCGGGCGATTCACGCCCGCCAGCGCAGCCGTCGGACGCTGGAGGGCTTGATGGCGGGACAGCGCAAGCAAGACATTCAAGCCCTGCATCAACACGCGCAAAGGTTGCTGCGCCCGCTGGCGGTGGTCAACCCGTATGCGGATCAATTGAGCTTCCACGCGAGCCAAGCCCGAGCCCGCCGCGATCATGAGAAGTACTTGAGCCTGATTGATGCGGTCACCTTGCTGCATCAGCATCAGCGCCCTGTTCAGCAGGCGTGCAATGCGCACAAGACGGTGGAGTACATCGAGGTGACACGGGCTGACATCGAGGCGGCGCACGGGATCGCGCACGAGGTGCTGGGTCGCAGTCTGGACGAGCTGCCACCCATCACGCGCAAGCTGTTGCAGTTGCTCAGTGCTTACGTGACCGAGCAGGCCAGCTTGAAATGCTTGGCCAAGGACGAGCTGAGGTTCACGCGGCGCGAACTGCGCGAGAGCTGCGGCTGGGGCGACACGCAATTGCGGCTGCATTTGCAGCGCTTGACAGAGCTGGAGTTGCTGAGCAGCGAGCGCGGTGGGCCAGGTGGGCAGT
>JANMGB010000125.1:0-1748 GCA_031374415.1 Burkholderiales bacterium | reverse complement strand
GGTGCTGATCGCGTTTGACCGGGATGAGGCCGGGGACCGCGGTGCGGAGAAGGTGGCGCCGCTGTTGATGGCCGCAGGCATTGAATGCTGGCGCATTGAGTTCCCCAAGGGAATGGATGCCAACGAGTACGCGCTGAAGGTGCAGCCTGCGGACAAGAGCCTGGGGTTGTTGATCCGCAAGGCAGCGTGGTTGGGTAAAGGGGTGGCACCCAGTCGCGAGGGTGCTGCTCCATCATCTTCTTTAGCCGCTAAAGAAGAGCCGCCAGAGGCGGTGAATGTTGAGGCGCCACAGCCTGAGTTCGAGCTGGAGGGCGATGTGCTCAAGCTGGTGTGTGGCCCGCGGGTGTGGCAGGTGCGCGGGGTGCCCAAGGGGCCGCCTGGGGCGAGCTTGAAGCTGAATGTGCGGGTGCAAGGCGATGCCTTGCATGTCGACAGCGTGGACCTGTACAGCGCCCGAGCCCGTTCGGTGTTCTGCACGCAGGCGGCTGCTGAACTGGGTGGCCGGGATGATTTACAAGCCGCATTGAGCCGCGAGCTGGGCCGGGTGTTGCTGGCGGTGGAGCAAGTGATTGCGGAGCGTGAGCGTGCGGCCCACGCGCCCAAGGTCTTCGCCCCCGTGATGAGTGAGGAAGAGCACGCCGCCGCCCTGGCCTGGCTGCGATCACCCGGCTTGCTGGAGCGCATTGCTGCTGACTTCGATGCGTGTGGCCTGGTCGGAGAGGCCACCAACAAGCTCACCGCCTACCTGGCCTGTGTGTCTCGCCTGTTGAGCAATCCCTTGGCGGTGTTGGTGCAGTCCTCATCGGCGGCGGGCAAGACGAGCCTGATGGATGCTGTGCTGGCCTTCATGCCGCCAGAGTCGCGCATTCGGTACAGCGCGATGACGGGGCAAAGCCTGTACTACATGGGACAGACGGACTTGAAGCACCGCATTCTGGCGCTGGCCGAGGAGGAAGGGGCGGCGCGGGCGAGCTACGCGCTGAAGCTCTTGCAGTCCGATGGTGAGCTGACGATGGCGGCCACGGGCAAAGACCCGGTGAGTGGCAACTTGGTGACGCAGGAATATCACGTGGAGGGGCCGGTGATGTTGATGCTGACCACCACGGCCATCGAGATCGATGACGAGCTGATGAACCGCTGCTTGGTGCTGACGGTGGACGAAGGCAGCGAGCAGACGCGAGCGATTCACGCCCGCCAGCGCAGCCGGCGCACGCTGGAAGGCTTGATGGCGGGGCAGCGCAAGCAAGACATTCAAGCCCTGCATCAACACGCGCAAAGGTTGTTGCGTCCGCTGGCGGTGGTGAACCCCTTTGCGGATCAACTGAGCTTCCACGCCAGCCAGGCCCGAGCCCGCCGCGATCATGAGAAGTACCTGAGCCTGATTGATGCGGTCACCTTGCTGCATCAGCATCAGCGGCCTGTTCAGCGGGCGCGCAATGCGCACAAGACGGTGGAGTACATCGAGGTGACCCGGGCCGACATCGAGGCGGCGCACGGGATCGCGCACGAGGTGCTGGGGCGCAGTCTGGATGAGCTGCCGCCGATCACGCGCAAGCTCTTGCAGTTGCTCAGCGCCTACGTGACGGAGCAAGCCAGCCTGAAGGGCCTGGCCAAGGACGAGCTGAGGTTCACGCGGCGCGAACTGCGCGAGAGCTGCGGCTGGGGCGACACGCAATTGCGGCTGCATTTGCAGCGCTTGACAGAGCTGGAGTTGCTGAGCAGCGAGCGCGGTGGGCCAGGTGGGCAGT
>JANMGB010000101.1:0-2659 GCA_031374415.1 Burkholderiales bacterium | reverse complement strand
GATCGCATGAAACGCGCCCATGAGGCCGCAGCGCATGACAAGTGGTTTCGGGAACAGGTGGAAATTGGCTTGACTGAGGCCAACGACCCGGCCACCGAGTGGGTACCGCATGAGGTCGTGAAAGTGGACATGGCCCAGCAGCGGGCCGCGTTGATGGCGCGCATCGCCAAGAGCCCATGATGCAGTTGGTCTGGATGCCCCGCGCCCGCCGAGAGCGCCTTGATGCTATCGAGTTCATCGCACAAGACAATCCGCAGGCAGCTCTTGGCCAGCTTGACCGCATCGAGGAGCAAACGGACATGCTGCTACAGCACCCCAAGCTCGGGCGGCCTGGCCGCGTCAAGGGCACCCGCGAGCTGGTCATCAGCCGCACGCCCTTCATCGTCATCTACCGGCAGCAGGGCGAGCAGCGCATCGAAATCCTGCGGCTGCTGCACGGCGCACAGCAGTGGCCAAAGGGTTGATCCCAGCGAGTCTTATAGCTAGCTATATAGCTAGCTAGCTATATTTTGTAGTGTAGCCTCAGTAGATTTTCGATAATTTCGGTTTCGGTCACCCGTCTGCCCAGTGCTGCACTTTGTTTGGCCGCACCAAGCTTCAAAGCGTTCACAGTGTCCCAGCGCAACCGAAAGAGTTTCTGTACGGTTGGTTCTGGCTTGGCTACCTCAACCTCAACCACGGCTTTGGCGACCGAAGCTATGGACTCTGCTCGATCAGCCGCGCCACTTTCGAGAAACTGATGCAGCTCCTGGGGCTTAAATTGATCAGTATTTGGCTTGCCTCTCATGACTGAACCTCAAGGAAGAAGGCTTCCATTTCGGCCACAGCGGCTTGATCGCGTCCCAACTCCTGCACTGTTGCACCTTCGCCGATGGCACGCCGAAAGGCGACACGCTCACAAACATGAGTTTGCAGAACTGTCAGCTTTTGTTCAGCCAAGAATTCCAACATTTCGGCTGCATCCTTTGTGCGGGGATCAACACGAGTCAACAGCACTCTGACATCTAGCTCCGGGTTGTAGTCACGCGCCAGCTCAACCACTTCGAGTAGATCTGTCATGGCAGCGGCGTCAAGATTTGATGCACCGATCGGAATTACAGCCCTTTGGGCTAGGAGTAGCGCTGAACGCAACCCAACCGAGTCTCGCCCACCGGCGTCCACCACCACGTGCTCAAAACCAGTGGCGAGCTGTTTCCCCTCAGACAAGATAGCCTTGCCTGCAAGGCAGGTGGTGGTTGGCGATGGGTTATAGGCGGTCTCTCTGCGCCAAGCGGCCCAACTGGCTGCTGATGCTTGTGGGTCGCCATCAATGAGCAAGGTTTTACCCTGACGAGTCAACATTACAGCCAAGTGCACGGCTGTCGTTGTCTTGCCGACGCCCCCCTTCGTGTTGACACAAGCGTAGATCATTGTCGATCTCCAAAGTAAGTTAGCTAGCATGATAGCTAACTGTTTGATAGCTAGCTATCAAACAGTGGCTACAAAGCGAACTCCTCAGCTAGCTAATTGCTAGCTATCTAGCTATCAAGGGAGATGCAGTTCTTGTTGGTCTGGCGGGTCGATTTCCTCATTGCCAACCATAAGGCGCTCCCCGTCGTGAAGAATTGGAACGCTTTTTAGTGGGGAAACATCGTCCAAAGCTGTAGGTTCTTGTTCACGCTCTATGGCCACGATGTCAGCGCCGAAAGCTGCGTAACGCTCGCCCCTGTTTCCTTGCCACATAACGCGACTGTTAACAACGTACACACTCGCCGCCCCAACTTTTAGGACCTGAATAAAGTTATGTTCGGCCAAGTAGCGTATTGCTTGGTTCACTGTTTGGCGTTTCGCCCCTACTGCATCGGCAATCGCTTGCTGGGATACCACAATGGCGTTAGATCGGCTCATGTTGTTGACCATGTACATCAAGGTGCCAGCAGCCACGGGCGAGGCTTTTATGAGCTTTTGGAGCTCTTGAGCAGCTTTTTTTTCAAGCTGGAGCCATCCAAACGTACTTGGCTTCTCCCCAAGTGGAACAACAGCGTTCACCATGTCACCCCCAGAAGTAACGATCATGTTTTTAATCATAAGCGATCATCATACATGTGACACCGTTATGATTAAAAAGTACACCCGTGTCACATCCATCTGACATTGGTGTCACCTACAGGTGACAGAGGTGTCATCTACAGCTGACACCTCTGTCACCTACAGCTGACACCCCAAAAACGAGAAAACCCGCATGGATGCTAGCTTTCCGGCGTTTCGGCTCGGACAAGCTCTATATGTTCATACAGGTGTTGGTTCTTGAAAAAATTTCGGTCCCTGCGGGGCCCAATCAACAGGCCCCCCGAGGGGGCCGGGCTAAGGGGCGGCCCTAGGCCGCTGACCCCCGGGCGTCCCGCCCGCGCCCTAGGGGCGCTCCTTGGCAGGGGGCATGCTGCCCCCAGACCCCCGGGGGCTTTGCCCCCTAGGAGGGCCTGTACGGCCCTCCAGGCGCCCCCAAAGAGCGTCTTGAGGGGGTAGGGTGGGTAAGGGCGTTTATCGCCTTGGTGGCTAGCTGGCGGGTTGTCCGGTGGGCATCCCCCCTTTACCCGCTTGCGGGCTGTCCACGGGCGTAGCCGGTGGACAGGGGGGGTAGTCCACGGGGCAACCCTTCAAGCGGTGGGTAACCGCCCTT
>JANMGB010000029.1:0-2725 GCA_031374415.1 Burkholderiales bacterium | reverse complement strand
CTGTTCTGGCGCGACGCGCTGGTGGCTGCGACCGCGGCTAACCAGCTCGCACCGTCCTGCGCGGCCGACCCCGAAGAGGCCTATGTCTGCGGCCTGCTGCACGCCGCTGGCCACCTGATCCTGTGCCGCAGCTACCCCGAGATCGCCGACGCCATGTTCACCGGCTTCGAGCCGGTTCGCGGCGCGGAGCTCGCCGCCATCGAGATGGACTCGTTCGGCATTGATCACGCGCAGGTCGGCGCGATCTGGGTCGACTCGCTGGGCTTTCCGCAATCTGTGTCCGACGCGATCGGCAAATCGATACGGCCATTGGCCGAGCTGACCGACACGCTGGACCTGGCGCTGCACAGCGGCTGCCTGCTCGCTGCGGCTGTGACGCGCGACGCCGCCGCCGAGACCGCCCTGGCCGCCTTGCCGCCAAGCGTGCAAGCCCAGTGGGTCGATCCCAGCTGCCAGCCCAACGCCGCGTTCGCGCGCTTGTACGACCAGCTTCGGGAGGCTGAACCGGCGCTGTAATAGCGTCCTTCGCGTCCCGGCCGCCATCTTGGGGTCCATTTTCTCCGTGCAAAAAGTGACGGTAGCAAAGCAAGCGTTGGTGCGGGTAACCTGCTCGACGCTTTGGCTGGTGACGCCATCGCTATCCCCTGGCGAACCCGAATAACCGACGCTGCCTCGAACGGCGTCAATGTCTGAAGTGCTCTTGGTCGGTTCAAGAATCACTTCTGAAGGCCGGGGTTTCAAACCTATTTCAGTTTTTTGATGACCTTTGCGCAGCTTACAAGTCCTGCTTCAACGCGAGTTCAGCATCGCATCCTGAAGCGATATTGAGGCATCGTCGTATTGCAAGGATTCGATCTGCGCGCGCAGTGTGTCAAAGGCTTGTGCACCCAGCCGGTCACGCAGCCCGGGAGCAAGGGCGTGGAACTGCGCCCCAGCGGCTATGTTGGCCGTGTTGAGCATCTGCAGAAGTTGCTGCAGGGCCTGCGTCTCCAGCGGCGCCACGGCCTGAGTCAGCCGGACTTCTTCTCGGTTGCGAGCCGTCGCCAACGCCGGCTCGGCGTGGCGGGCCAGTTCGCCCAGCTGCTGCTTCAGAGCAAGCACTGCTGCGTCCAACTGCTCGGCCTGACCAGCACGCGCCAGCTGCTCGGCCTGCGTTGCCAGCTGTTGCACCGACACCGCGCCGAGCGTGCCGGCCGTGCCCTTGAGGTCGTGCAAGCGAGCCACGCTCGCCTTGACAGCCTGAGGCGTGTCTGATGTTTCCCCCGCGGCTGAGCCCAAGTCCGCGAAGTCGTGGAGCAACCGCTGGAGTAAGGATGTGAACAGCGCAAGGTCACCGCACATGCGTCGCTGCGCGGCCTCGATGTCGATGCCTTCGATATTCGGCCAATCGACCGCGTGGGTTTCGTCCACCTTGGCCAACGCTTGCTGCGTTGCCACCTGTTCATCTGGCGATACCGTCACATGGCGCCGAATGCAGCTCACCAAGGCTTCGGGCTCGAAGGGTTTGCTCACGAAGTCGTCCATGCCCGCCGCCTCGGCCGACTGCCGCTCAGCACCGAACGCGCCAGCGGTCAGCGCAATGATCGGCAAGTGTTGGATCCCCAGACCCTTGCGGATGCGCCGGGTTGCGTCCAGTCCGTCCAACACAGGCATTTGCACGTCCATCAGCACCACGTCGAAACCTTGGGGCGCGTCCAGAAGCCTCTCGACCGCCTCCTGCCCATTTCCAGCCAAGCTGACTGTCGCCCCGTGCAGCTCCAGGATGCGCCGCGCCACCTCGCAGTTGATGCTGCTGTCGTCAACCACCAGAATGCGAACACCGGGCAGGCCGGACACGTGGCTCTGCGCTTCGAACAGTGACATCAGAGACGACGAGACCGTCAACTCGTGGGCCTCACAGCGCGGCAACTCCAGCTCGACCCAGAACTCGCTGCCCACGCCTTCGGTACTGTTCACTCCGACTCGGCCCCCCATCAGCTCGGCCAAATGCTTGACTACGGACAAGCCGAGCCCCGTGCCACCGAAGCGGCGCGTGGTCGATGGGTCGGCCTGCGTGAAGGGCCGGAACAGCCCCTCCAGGACGCCCGCTGCAATGCCGATGCCACTGTCTCGCACGACAAAGCGAAGCTGCGGTTTGGCGTCGGCCCCGGTCTGCTCCCGGACGCTGAGCGTGACCTGGCCGCGCTCAGTGAACTTGATGGCGTTGTTGATCAGGTTGGTCAGCACCTGCTGCAGTCGTGTGGGGTCGCCGACGCGGGGCGAAAGCCTTGGCGACGCATCAACGGTAAAGCCAATGCCCTTGGCTTGCGCTTGCACGCTGGCCATCAAGTACGCGTCCTGCAACAGCACATTCATGTCAAAAGGGATGTCCTCTAGCGTCAGCTCCGAGGCCTCAATCTTGGACAGGTCGAGCACGTTGTTGATGATGCCCAGAAGCGCCTTGCCTGCCACCTTGATCTTGCCCACCAGATCGGCCTGGTCGGTGTTCAGCTCAGTACGCTCCAGCAGGTACGACACTCCGATCACCGCGTTCATTGGCGTGCGGATCTCGTGACTCATGTTGGCCAGGAAGACGCTCTTGGCATGGTTGGCGCGCCCCCCGTGCCAATATGACCTGCGCCACCTACCCCCGAGAGATTAGCGAGCAACGAGGTAGGTATGAAGATCAAAGATCAAGCCAAGGACACGATGAACATTGAGCACAGTTTGCCCGATCCTGGCGCAT
>JANMGB010000396.1:0-1171 GCA_031374415.1 Burkholderiales bacterium | reverse complement strand
AGCTGGACGGCGAAGTGGAGAACAAGCGCGTCAAGGTGATTCTGGTCGGCGACAGCGGCGCGGGCAAGACGCAGATTCGGCGTCGGCTGGGCGGCGAGCAAAAGTTTGAGGACGTGCACAAGTCGACGGACACGGCCGAGGTGACGAGCGTGCAGGTGACGAGTTTGACGCTGGCGTCGAAGACGCGCTGGGAGGAGCGCGATGCGGAGAGCGCGGCGAAGCGCATGCAGCTGTACGAGGCGGCTGCGGCGCGATCGCTGATGTCGATGGATGTGGGCGTGCGCCGTGGTGTGGCGGAGATGCGCGTCGACCACCCGATCGACGCTGGCGACGATGGCGACGTCGACATCGACGATCGTCGCGGAAAGCGCAAGTTCGAGGACGCCGACTTGGTTCGTAAGAGGGCGACTCTCGACGTCGCCCAGGGCTCTTCGAGTACAAGCTCGACGGCGTTGGCGCTGCCAATGAGCACGATGGGTGAACTGCCGGTGCCGAGCAGTGCGGCGAGCGGTGCTGCGGCGACGTCATTTGTGCCAAGCGAGATCGATTTCGAGCTGATGGACGAGCGCACGGTGCTGTCGCTGTGGGACTTTGGCGGACAGACCGAGTACTTTGCGGTGCACGATCTGTTTCTGACGCGCGGCGCCGTGTACGTGCTGGTGGTCGACTGGACGCTGGGCGTCGAGAAGGCGCGCGAGTCGGCGCAGCGGTGGATGGACGCGATTCGGGCGCACGTCGACGACGCGCTGGTGCTGCCGGTGCTGCCGCGGTGTGGTGCTGCGAGTGTCGGCGATCAGACGCTCGAGGAGGTGGCGCGCGAGGTCGAGAAGCTGGTCGGACGCGCGCCAGTGCGCGTCGACAGCGCGGTCGATTTCAACTACGACGTGCTGAAGCGCGAGCTGCTGTCGGTCGTCGAGACGAGACTCGCCGACTCGAGCACGCACGGCAAGGTGCCGCTGCGCTGGCTGCGCGCGCACGACGAGCTGTGCCGCCTGCGCGCCGAGGAGAAGAAGCAGTGGGTGACGCGCGGCGAGTTTCGCGCGCTGCTGCAGTCGCTGTATCGCGTCGGAGCGGCGGCGGTGAGCGACGAAGATGTGGCGCGCACGCTCGAGTATCTGAAGCAGTCGGGCACAGTGCTGACGTGCGGCAGCAACGGGCGCGTGAGCGAGTA
>JANMGB010000387.1:0-1093 GCA_031374415.1 Burkholderiales bacterium | reverse complement strand
CTCCGCCTCGGCCGCCTTGGCCTGCTTGGCCTGCCTGCGGCGCTCCTTGGTCGCCTCTCGCTTCTGCATCGCGGCGAGCAGCTCGGCCGTGCGCTCTTTGATCTGCAGAGCGCGGCGCGCCTTGCGCTCTGCCGCCACCTTCTGCAACGCCTCGGCCTGCTCGGGCGTCATATCGACGGTGCGCTGCTTCGCCGCGTCGTGTCGGCGCATCGCCTCTTCTCGCGGCACGTCGCGCTGCTTGTTGCGCTTGCTGGCCTCGAGCTGCGCCTTCGCCAGCCTTTCGGGCTTAGCTTTGGCGCTCGCCGCCTCCTTCATGCGCTTCTGGCCGTTTTCGCGGCCCAGTTTGATGTCGGTGGGCGGCACGCGGGCGCCGTTGACCTCGAGTCGCATCGCACGCACACGCACCGACTGCTTCGGCGCCACGGGCGGCGGCGGCGCCGCCTTGTTCTCGGCGGCCGGGTTGGCGAACTTCCACAGAGAGTCTCGCGAGCGGCATCGCGAGAGAGCGCCGAGCAGCAGCGGCGGCGTCTCGCCGAGCGCGAGCCGCAGCGCGAGAGCGCTCACGCGCTTGACGACGGCGGCGGCGCCCGCCACGCCGTTTCCGCAAGCGCGGGCGACATCGACGCCGCACGCACGCGCAGCACGGCGCGCCTCGTCGTGCAGCTTGAGCTGCGCCTCGTACTCGACGCTGAGCGTGGTTGGCGCGCCAGGCACTTGGAGAACGGCCAGAACCGGCGCAAGCAACTCCGACGTGTTGCTCTCCGCCTTCTCGTAGGCCGCCTGCGCGACCCTCAGCGTCTCCTTGTCCAGCTTGCGGCACGCGGCGATCCACGTCAAGAAGCCGGCACCAGCCATAAACTGGTAGACAGTGTCTCGACCCGACAACAGCGCCGTCAGCGCTAGCTGCAGCGCCGAGTCGTGCGCGACCAAAGCGGCCAGCGGAACGCGGCGCTCGTCGCCGCTCGACGTGGTCCGCAGCGTGTGCTCGCGCAGGCGCTTGCGCAGTTTGGCGCGATCTTGCGAGAGCGGCGCGGCGGCGACAGCAATCTCTATCTCGCGCAGAGCCTCGAGCGGCACGTCGGTGTCTTTGGAG
>JANMGB010000272.1:0-3978 GCA_031374415.1 Burkholderiales bacterium | reverse complement strand
CCCGAAATCTGCTTGATCTTGAACGTGCCGAAACTACGAGCCTGCATCTCCAGCACGAACTTGCGCACTGCTCGAGACTGTATCTCGCTTTGCTGGTCGCGTGCGAGCGCTGCCGCCTGCGCGTCTGTCAGCCACGTGACGCCCTCCTGCGTGTCGACGAGTAGATCGGGCGCGTCGGTGAACGCCAGCCGCAGTGCCAGCGTCTCGAGCTCCGGGATGCTCAGACGGCGCTCAAAGTCCTGCGTTTTGCGGCCGCCGGCCTGTACGAGCCACCGCCGGCCCTCGGCGTCGACCTGTGACACGGCCCACGCCAGGCCTGTCACGCACGCATCCGTCCACACCTCGACCGGCGCATCGGGGTCGTACGCCCTCATCGACGATGGCGACCGCACCAAGTCGATCAGCGCCGACCACGCGGCGCGACCGTCGTCGGTCATGACGAGCGGTCTGCCGAACTGCATCAGCGCTCGCAGGCGCGACGTGATCAGCTGCAAACCGGGCATCGAGTGCGACCATGCCGCCGCCATGTTGAGCGCTCGGTCCATCGACTTGTTCGTGCGCGGCAGCTGCATGTGCTCGATCACATGCATCTTCGCCGGGTTCGCGCGAAAACTGTGGCTCGGGCAGTCGATCTCGTAACCGAGTACCACGGCGAGCAGCTGGAACAGCTTGATCTTGTCGACGTTCCAGCAAACGTTGAGGCGCTTGCCGCGCTCGAAGACGCGCAGCAGCTCGGCCGTCGCCTGCTTCCACGTCATGCCTAGCAACGTCGACATGATCAGGTCGTCGAGAAACACGTCTTTGTCGGGGTCGCCCGCGACAACGTGCGTCGTCATGAAGTGCTGCGCAAGGCCCGGCATCTGCGAGACGCCAAACGGCGCCGCCGTGAGCTTGTTGAATGCGCCCGGACCGGTATGCACAATGAAGAATCGCTGGTGCTCCTCCGCAATCCTGAACTGAGTGAACAATGACGCGCCGTCGAGCGTCGTCACTGCCACCGCCTGTTGCGCGACACGACGTACGATGTCGAGTCGCGGCTCTGGCGCGTATCGGTCGGGCACCAGGTACTTGTTCAGCCGGCGCAAGTCCACGGCGATTCGCCAGCCGGTCTGCTGGCCGTCGGAGTTGACCTTTGGCACCACGATCGGCAGCGACACACACTGTGTCTCGCCCGGACGCGGGTCGACCATCACCTTGATGCGACGCCACTCAGCCACCTGCTCATTGAGCGCTACCTGCGCCTCCTGCTTCATCGGTCGCCAGTACGACTTGATGAGGTCGACCTGCGCGTCCGGCTTGAAACGCAAGCGCAGCACCGCGTCCGGGTGCTCGATGAACTGGCTGCCCTCACGCGGCGGCGCCTCACGCGACGCCAGCGGCGGATCGAGTGCCCGCAGGTCGGCGATCAGCTGCTGTCGCACCTCGTGCGGCATCTTGCCCTGGCCCGGTAGCTCGATGTCGATCCGCTCGACCATCTCCACCAGCTTGTCCAATGCCGACGCGTACTTGATCTTGCGCCCGACGCCGGCGCTGCTCGTCGCGCCGCCCTGCATGTCGATGTCCGGCTCGTAGCCGTCGACCGCCAGGTCCGCCACCGTCATCATCACGATCGGATCGCCGCCCTGCGCCGCCGTGCCGACCGACAGATCGAACGGTCTGGCGCGCGCGCCCTGCTGCTGCGCCTCTTGCAGTGCGACCCCAGCCGCCTGGTGCACCATCAGCTCCTGCGCCGCCGACATCTTGAACTCGGCGCCATGCTGCTCCACGCGCAGACCGCCGAGCACCTCAAACCCGACCGTCGTCACAGCGCCAGAGGTCGACACCACGTCGCACAGCACTGTGACCATCGCACTCTCAGTGCGATCCGTCGAGCCGTGCTGCTTGACGAATGCGCGCCCCACCTTCGATTTGACCGCTGCGGCTGCCGCCGTCTCCTTGTTGGCCTCCGACGCCGACGCCGCGCGCTTCGCTCTCGCCTCCTGCACCGCGTGTCGGATCAGCGCGTTGCGCTTCAACACCTCGGCCTGCTCCTTGGCCGCGAGCGCCGCCGCTTCTCGCTCGGCAACCTGCTTCGCCGTCGACTTGCGCGTGGCCTCGATCTTGGCCATGCGTGCGACGTGGTCGGCCTTCTCTTGCGCCTTGCGCTCGCGCTTCCACTCGCGCATCTTCGGCTTGCGACGACGACGACCGCCGCCGCCTTTGCCTGCCGCCACCGGCGCCTGGCCAGTGCCGAACTGCACGCGCGCCTCGCCGTCCCGTCCCACCACCACCGTCGTGCCGCCCATGACGGGGCCCAGCGTGTCGTTGCCGAGCACGACGTCGACGCCCGGCGGCAGCGTGCCGACCATAAACGCTGTGATCGTGCTCGAAGCGCCGCCCTCGACCGTTTGCAGTTCCAACAGCACCGCCGGCGCGCCGCCCACGTCTGAACGACCGCCCACCCCATGCAGCGCCTGCAGCGGCACCACGTCGTGCACCACCGCCGTCACGCCTGACGCGCTCTGCACGTACGATGCCGAAACGAAAGAAACCGTCGACGCCGTGTCAACGATAACCTGTTGCGGTGCCGCTTTGCCTTTCGGCTTGGCGGTCCACATGAGCACACTCGCCACACGCTGTTTGACGCCTTCCACCAGCGACGCCAACGTCGTCGCGGTCGACGTGGTCTGCGGTTCCGCCGACGCCTTCTCCGCCTTCTGCATTAACACCGGCGCCGGCGCCTTCTGCGCCGTTGTCGTCCCACCCTCCACGTAGCGACGAACTTGCGGGTTCACTGCGACCGAAGCGCGCACAATGCGCGCCGCCACCATCTTGATGTTCTTGAGCAGGGCGTCTGCGCAAACGACCTTGAGCTCGCTCTCCGGCAGCATCAGCTGCACACGCAGTCGCTCGTTCGCGTAGTCGTCCGACAGGCACGACAGTAGCGTCTGCTTGAGCTCGGCCACCAGCGTCGCCGCCGCACCTGCCTTCGCACGTTCAGCACGTGTGCAGATCCACTCGATGACCCACTGCTCCTCCAGCCACCATGCGCCGATCGTCTTGCCGGCCACCTGCCAGTCAATCGCCGCCAACGTCGGCGGCACGACGCCGAGCGACTCGAACAGCGCCACCATCCAAGCGCTGCCCGGCGCCAGGTCGGCCACCGTCTGGTACTCGATGGCCGTCGTGTGCTTTGCCCGCAACAAGATCTCGGCGACCGCAACCACTTGCTCCGCCTGCGGTCGCACACGATGCGAATCCGCGAACCGTTCAAACGCCGGCACCGTGCCCTTCAGCAGTGCCGATTGCGGCTTCGCCTTGGCCGCCTCCAGCCACTCCTTAAACTCGAGCGCCTGCTTGTCCAAGTTGCGGTACTTCGCCTCGTGTTCTTCTTTCTTGCGCGCCTCTGCCGCGACCAGCAAGGCGTGTTTTTCTTGTTCACGCGCCTCCTTCAACACGGCCTGCTGCTGCTCGACACGGTGGGCCTCGCCCGTCGCCGCACGATGCTGACGCGACTCTTCCACGAGCACTTTGAGCGAACCAGCGATCTCTGAAATTCTCGTCGAGTGCAAAACGCCCGTCTCGCGAAACTGGCGCTCAGTGAGCGACTCCGCCGCCGGTGTTGACTCGGCAGACATGAAACGATTTTTTTTTTCAAAACCGCTTTTTTTGCTTTGATGATGCGAAAAATGTTTTTTTTCAAACTTTTTTCTTCGAAGCTCGCGAAACCTTTTCTGTTCCGCGACTTGTTGTATGCTTATCGATATAAGCTGGGTTCTTGTGTTGTGCGAACGAACAACAAAAGATTCAAAAATCAAAAATTTCAAGAAGTCCCTCTCAAAGTTTGATAAGAATATATTCCTCCTCCTTCTTCATTCTCTGCGACTCTCTTCTCCCATCAACCTTGTTGGATACACAACATCCATGCGCTTCTTCCACGAGCGACGGCCGCCGCGATGCGTGCGCGACTGGGCATTGTCGTCATTGTCGTTGTCGTTG
>JANMGB010000223.1:0-2898 GCA_031374415.1 Burkholderiales bacterium | reverse complement strand
CTGTCCGTCGGCAGTCAGCGCACGGTGGGTGGCGGCGCAGGCAGGCGGTTCGCGAAGACTCGTTGGTCTTGGCGGCAATGGTGGCAGGCGTGAGGCGGTTGCATGTCGTGGTTGTTTTGCTGTGCCAGCTGTGGCAAGGTTGGGGGCAGGTAAGGTCGGTGTGTGTTTGGGGGCCGCATGTTTGTCCTGTGGCCCAACCCGGCGCTCGAGCGGACCGACAACAGCGGCGCTTTTTGAGTGCTTCATCAACATAGGCGGCGCTGTTGTCGGCCGCTCAGCTACAACGTTGGGCTTTTCTCGAGAGAAGGGAAGGCCAAGCGAATCGGGAAACTGAAGGCGCGAAGGTCGGAGCAAGGCAGCTATTCGGAGCAGTGATCACAGGCATCCTCAATAGCTTGGATCCAAGGAGGAATTTCGTGGAGCTTGATGCTGATCGAATCGACCAAGCAGTTCTGGCGCTGCTTTACCTCGGGCTACACGATGGCTCGCGAGCATGGAAGTCTTTTGATTGGGACGTGATGTCACGTTTGCACGAAAAGGGTTTCATTTCCGATCCGGTGGGAAAAGCGAAGAGTGTTGTGTTTACCGAGGAAGGGCTGCGGGAATCTGAGCGGCTCCTTCACGAAATGTTTCGGGCCAAAGAGTCGGTTCTTCCGAGGTCCGCCTGAGACGGTGGAGGCCAGGCAGGCTGTGTAGTGTTTGTGGGTTCGCTGAGGTGGTGGCGGTGAGGTTGCTGGCCTGCCCTGGTTGTTTTGCTGGGCCAGCTGTGGCAAGGTTCAGGCAGGCAAGGTGGTTTGTGTTTGTGGGCTGCACGATGTGTCTGCGGCCCAACCCCCCGCTCGAGCGGACGACCCTATGGCGGCTTCTTTTTTTTGTTAATCCAGCATGGGCAGCGCCATAGGGTCGCCGCTCAGCTGCTACGTTGGGCTTCATGAGCAACCAAGCTGCAATTCCTGTATTCGTCCTATATGCGTGCGCAGCAATGCTGTTTGTTGGTGCAGCGCCCTTGCCTTATGGCTACTACACCCTGCTTCGTTTTGTCAGTTGCGGGTTATTTGCTTTTGCAGCCTATGTCAGCTTCACTCGTGGCGGGAAAGCTCTCCCGTGTGTGTTCGTGTTGTTCGCAATTGCCTTCAACCCTTTCGTAAAGGTCCATTTCTCGAAAGAGCTGTGGGCACTCGTAGACGTAGGTGCAGGGTTGCTCCTTCTGGCTGCATCCAAGCACATCAAAAGCAAAGGGAGCGAAGAGACATGAACCAGCTAGTTGCCGCAATTGCACGTTTTGGCGGAGTGCTAAAGGTTATTTCAGGGTTCGCTGTTTTCGGCTTTCTCATTTGGAGCACGTATTTCACTGGCAGCTACGAACTCACGTTCCTAAAAGGTGTCTTGGCGTTTGTCGCGCTATCCATCTTCGCGGGTGTCACGTCGTGGATTCCCTTCGGAACCACGCTCGCACCAATTTGGTTTGAGTGGTGGTGGCACGATATTCCGTTTTGGGAGTTCAGCACCGCTGCCTGGACTATCACGGGTGTATCAATAGTTGCCAACATTCTCCTTTTGGCAGGGGGCCTGCTTGAGTCAAGCAGAAGGAAATAGGAACGTTGGGTCCTGCTCGCCAGTGACGCCCAACCCCACGCTCGAGCGGACGACCCTATGGCGGCTTCTTTTTTTTGTTAATCGAGCATGGGCGGCGCCATAGGGTCGCCGCTCAGCTGCTACGTTGGGCTCTTTTCCAAAGCGGTGCCAGCGCTCAGAAGTAATGCCAGCAAGCTCAGAGTATTCAGCGGGTGTCATCGCTAAAAGCTGAGGTGGCAGTCAAAGGCAACCAGTGCAAATGCTCAGGTGGGCTGCCTGTCCGTCGGCAGTCAGCGCACGGTCGGTGGCGGCTGGGGCAGGAGGTTTGCGAAGGCTAATTCGTGGTGGTGCCTTGGTGACTTGCCTGCGGTGGAACTGCGTAGTGTTTGTGGGCTGGCGCAAATGGGTCAGCCGTAAATGCCTTGTGTTCGGCAGGCAGCATCGCTCAAGTCTGCGGTGGCCTGCGAAGGCAGCCGGTGCAAGCGCTCAAGTGGGCTGCCTGTCCTTTGGCAGTCAGCGCACGGTGGGCGGCGGTGCCGGCAGGTGGTTGGCGAAGGCTCGCTCGTGATGGTGGCTTTGGTAAGTTGCCAGCGTGAAGCGTCTAGGGTCTCGCTGCAGTGGCCATGAGGGTGGCGGGCGTGAGTGCTGGCAGGCCCTGGTTGTTTTGCTGGGCGAGCTGTGGCAAGGTGTGGGCAGGAAATTTGGTGTGTGTTTGGGGGCCGAATGATTTGCCCTTAGCCCAACCCCAACGCTCAAGCGGACCGACAACAGCGGCGCTGATTGAGTGCTTCATCAACATAGGCGGCGCTGTTGTCGGCCGCTTAGCTTTACGTTGGGCTTTTTTCCCCAGTGTTTCAAGCGCTCAGAAGTTACGGCACGGGAGAGTGTTTGGTGGTCCCCATCGTTAAGGGCTGAGGTGGTCTGCGAAGGCAGCCGGTGCAAGTGCTCAGGTGTGCTGCCTGTCCTTCGGCAGTCAGCGCACGGTGGGCGGTGGCTCAGCCAGGTGGTTCGCGAAGGCTCGTTCGTGATGGTGGCCGTGGCGAGTTGCCAGCGGTGAAACTGCGTAGTGTTTGTGGGCTGGCGCAAAGGGTGAGCCGCAAATGCCTTGTGTTTGGTCTGCCTCATCGCTAAGACCTGCGGTGGTGTCGGAAGGCAGCCGGCGCCAACGCTCAGGCGGGCTGCCTGTCCGTCGGCAGTCAGCGCACGGTGGGTGGCGGCGCAGGCAGGCGGTTCGCGAAGACTCGTTGGTCTTGGCGGCAATGGTGGCAGGCGTGAGGCGGTTGCATGTCGTGGTTGTTTTGCTGTGCCAGCTGTGGCAAGGTT
>JANMGB010000205.1:0-58281 GCA_031374415.1 Burkholderiales bacterium | reverse complement strand
GCAAACATTCGACCGACCTAAAGGTCGGTGTGTAGGCTGTTGGAAGGGGTTTGCATCCCCTACCAAAGAGTCGCCCCTTCGGGGCTCTCCGGCCTGAAGGCCGGGGTTTCAGACCTATTTCAGTTTTTTGATGAGATTGCCGAGCTGTATCGCAGGGCCTATTGGCACCAGACTATCTGTTTGCGCGCTGCGGACTGGCACGCTGCCTGGCCCAAGAAGGCAATCTGAGTGAGGCCCGTGCGTTGCTCGATGGCCTGATTGAGATCGAAGAATGGCATCGCAGCGCATACCGCAGCTTGTTGTTGACGCAACGAGCGCTGGCCTTGGCCAGCGGCAAACACGAGGCCGCACGGAACCTTCAGGCGTCGATGAGTGGGTGTCGCATCAATCTTTCTCCGGGGCAGCAGGCTGTGTGCGTTGTGTTTGACGTGGCGCAACGCGGCTTGCCGTGTGATGCCCATAATCGACTGGTCACATGACTTCAAGGATGCCTCTATGACCAGCTTTCATGCCGTTCTCTGGATTGATCATCAAACCGCACGCATACAACAGTTCGATGCCGAGCACGTGCAAGTTGACACGCTACACCCCCACGCTCACCCCACACGCACTCACCACAGCGGCGTGCGTGCCGCGCATGAATTTTTTGCAGAGGTGTGTGACGGCCTGGAGGGCATTCAAGAGGTGCTGGTGGTGGGGCCCAAAACGGGCTTGTCGGACTTCAAGCACTACGTGGACAAACACCGACCCCAACTGGCAGACCACATGGTGGCCTTTGAACCTTTGGCCCAACTCACCGAGGGCCAGCTGACCGCCAAGGCCAGAGAGTTTTTCATGCGTTACGACCGTATGGCGGGTGTGCCTACGCCAACATTGATCGAATAACCCTCGCTGTGTCAAGGTGACAGCGCGACAAGGTGATCCTTCGTTTCTGAGGAGGCTTGCCGCGCGTGCCACCTCAGCGCTGTCCGATCTTGATGTCTCCAAACAGGTGTGTCAGGCCTCGGGGCTGTGAACGCCAGTATTGACGCGGGGCGTCCACCTGGGCGCCCAGCTCAGCGGCCGCGTGCCAGGGCCAGCGAGGGTCATACAGCATGCCTCGCGCCAAGGCCACCATGTCCGCTTGACCCTCTTGAATGATGGCGTCGGCTTGCTTCGCCTCGGTGATCAAGCCCACGGCGATGGTGGGCAAGCCCGTCTCGGCTCGCAGACGCTGGGCCAACGGCACCTGGTAGTTGGGCCCCAAGGGGATTTTTTGGTGAGGCGAGACACCGCCACTGGATACATGCAAGAAGTCGCAGCCCCGCTCGCGCAGGGCCTGACCCAAGACCACCGACTGCTCAATGTCCCATCCGCCGTCGACCCAATCGGTCGCAGACAGACGAACCCCCACCGGCAGGCTGGTCGGTACGGCCGCACGCATGGCTTTAAACACTGACAGTGGAAACCGCAAGCGCTTGTCCAGCGTGCCGCCGTAAGCATCGGTGCGCTGGTTGGCCAGCGGCGACAAAAACTGATGCAACAAATAGCCATGGGCCATGTGGATTTCAATCGCATCCAAACCAAGGCGATGAGCGCGCTCAGCCGCAGCCACGAAGGCCTGCAATACCCGCTGCAGACCCGCATCATCCAAGGCCAGCGGTGGGGTCTCACCCGCACCATGAGGAAGTGCTGAGGGCGCCACGGTGCGCCATCCACCCTGCTCTACCGACATCAATTGACCGCCATCCCAAGGGGCTTGGCTGGAGGCCTTGCGACCGGCATGCGCCAGTTGAATGGCCACGGGCATGTTTGAATACTGACGTACGGCTTTGAGCACGCGACCCAAGGCTTGCTCAGTGGCGTCGGACCACAAGCCCAGATCAGCCGGGCTGATGCGCCCTTCAGGCTCCACGGCAGTGGCTTCGATGATGAGCAAACCGGCACCCGACAGCGCAAGTTGTCCCAGGTGAATCAGGTGCCAGTCGGTGGCTTCACCCTCGTGGGCCGAGTACTGGCACATCGGAGCGATGATGATGCGATTGGCCAGCTGCAGCCGGCCAATCGATGTGGGTGAGAACAAAGCAGTCATGGAGCGAGAGCTTTCAGAGTTGCAGGCAATCCTCATGCTCTCACAAACGGTCTGGGTTTTGTAGTGGAATGAACCGCTCACACCCCCCCAGCTCGGCAAACCATCAACGCTGTGGTGCGACAGACAAATCGTGTCCCTCCCTCGCGATGAAGTAAACCGAACGCAATTCGGCCTTGCTGCCTTGGTGGAAAACCATACCGCTGATGCCGTCGTTGGAGAACAAGCCCAAGGGCGCCAAAGCAGCCACAAAGCGCTCTTGAGCAATGCCGTCCACATGGCTGACTTCGATGCGGCACAGGGTGCTGCGGCATCCCAGATCCAACAACATCGACCCGGCGGGACTGACAGTGTCGTAGCTGTTGCGCAAACGAGTTTGCTCAGGGGTGGCCCACTTGAGATCCGTGACCTCTGACTGGAAGCGTTTGTTGAGCGAGTCAGCCGTGACCGTGTTGGTCGGCGCGCTGAACGCTTGCATTGCGGCGGACGCTGGCAACGAGCGGCTCATGGCAGCGGCCCCAGGCCCGTTCGCGATCACCTTGACCCACGGGAGCAAGGTGCTGCTGCCGGAGTAGGTTTTTGCACAATTTTTGCTGAGCCAGGAGAACCATGATCCCGCTTTGCCGTTTTCGCGCCCCACGCACTCCAAGCCGGTGAGGTCAAACACCCGGTAGGTCGTGGTGCTGCCGCTGGAGGTGAGTTGCGTGGCACGCAGAGCACTCATGTACTTGGGAGGCGAGTAGGCACCATCGGCATACCAACACGCTGCCGGCAAACTCAGCTTGACCCCTGCGCTGTAGATCGCCGCGCCATTGGTGTCGTAGGACGGAAGGGTGCTTGGCACGATGTCCGTCACAGGCAGCCAGACCTCAGGCCCGAAAGCCGGTTGCAAGCCGCCATGGTAGGCCTGGGAACATTCAATTTTGACGTTGTGTGTCTTGTCCACCGTCCAGGTTTGAATCGGTATCGGGGTGGTGGTGGTGGCGAAGGTTTGCGCCCAATAGGGGCTCTCAAACAAACAACCGGACAGAAAAGCTGCCGCGCTGATGAACACCGCGCGCCAAAGCAGGCGGTATTTTGTGAAAGTGGACTGAGATGTCATGGTGCGCTCCTCAAACGAGTGATTGGCCAACGCTCGCTCTGAGCGCCAGATGGAGTGATCACTTTAGAGGCGCCCAAGAGCCCATCAGAGTGCACAGTGCCGCGAATGGTGGTGCGCATTGACTTGACAAGTCCACGACGGTGGTTCTATTTTTTCCCTGGGCGCACCCGAGTCACGCTACCTGACCCACATCTGTGTTGGCCGCCCATGGACCCGGGGCAACCTTGAGTTGATCACCCACTTGAATCCGAAGTCGCTCGGCAGTGCCGGCTCTAAACTCCATCACAGAGGCGGCTCGGCGGCAAGCGGCCATCCTGAAGGGCTGCAGGTGGCACACCATCTTTCGCACCTGCCCCTGTGGGTCTAAAAAAACCACGTCAATTGGATAGGACATGCCCACGGTGTGAACCGACGCACAGGGCCGCAGCCACAAGGCGCTCGACGGCGACAAAGTTCGCGTTGCGAGCAAGCCGATGGCCCGTGCGGGCCAGGTGAACGCACACTGCACGTGAACCCCCACAGCCACGCCATTGATCGTCAGCTTCATCCCGATCAAATCCCAGAAGAGAGAAACTTCACCACGATCGGAAAGCCGACCACAACAAACGTACAGGGGAAAATGAACATCACCAAGGGCCCCAACATTTTGACGGGGGCTTCCATGGCCATTTTTTCAGCGCGCTGAAACCGCTCACTGCGCCGCTGATCTGATTGCGCACGCAGGATCGGCCCGAGGCTGGAGCCCGTGAGTTCACCCTGCACCATGGCACTGACCAAGCTGGAAATCGGGGCGAAATCCATGCGCTCAGACAGGTCTCGCAAGGCATCGACACGCGCCTTGCCAGCACGCACATCGCGCATCACTTGGTTCATCTCGGAGGTGAGCGGACCGGGCCGGGTTTTTTCAGTCGCCTTGTGAATGGCGCCAGCCAGGTTGAGTCCTGACTCGACCGCCAAAGTCAGGATGTCTAAGAAGAATGGCAGGGCTTTGAGCAAGGCCAACCGCCGCCGTTTGATTTTTTCACTCAACCATAAGTCGGGGTAGAAAAAACCCAAACTCAGCCCCAAAAGCATGCACGCAAGGCCCGGAAACTTGAGGGCGCCCCCAACCGCCCAGAGCACAAGCAGGCCCACCATGCTGTAGACAATTTTGCCGCTGAGGAACTGCCGTGGAGTGAGTGCGTAGTCGACCCCGCCTTTCTTCAGGCGCGAGAGGATGTTGGCCTCTTGGGCCGGTTTGAGAAACCGGCTCACCACCCCGCCCACCACCAAAATCAGCGGCCACAATAGCTTGAAAAGATGGGGGGGCTCATCTCGGTAGACCTTGTTGTCGCCGCGCATGGCATCAGCAAAAATGGCCCACAAGGCGACCACGAACATCGCGACAGCCACGCCGCCCACAATGATGGCCAGGGCTGCACTCATATGTCGATGGCCACGATTTTGCGAATAAAGAACGCCCCAACATCAGCAGGGTCGCCACAGTCGCCATCACGGCCCAGCCATACGCTGTGGTGAACATGGGGCTCATCGCCTCAGGTTCCAGGGCGTAGAGCACCGCCCCCAACACGATGGGCAGCAAGCCCACCACCCAGCCCTGCATTTTTCCCTGCGCCGTGAGGGCGCGGATTTTGCCTTCCATGGCGGCCTTGGTGCGCAGCGTGCTGGCCAGCCTGTCGAGAATTTCAGCCAAGTTGCCACCGACCTCTTTGGCGATGGTCATGGCAGACACAAACAAGGCAATGTCTTCGACCTGGAGGCGCTTGCTCAGGCCATCGAGCGAGTCTTCGAGCGTCATGCCCAGCCGCTGCTCGCGCAGTACCATCGAAAACTCTTGGGCCAGGGGTGCGGGGGACTCCTTCACCACCATCGAGAGGGCCATTTGCAAGCTCGCCCCGGCACGCAAGGAGCCGGCCACCATCGCCAGGGCATCTGGCATTTGGTCAATGATTTTTTGCATTCGCCTGGCACGCATCAGGCGGTACGTCACCCGCGGCATGAGCGCTGTCGCCAAGGCCACAATGAGCACCAAGGGCCACGCCTGCGTCAGAACCCACACAACGCCGGGAAGCACCACCAACAGCAGCAGATTGACCTTGAGCACCACCGCCGGATCGATGAAGAGAAAGAGGTCTTCCATCGAGACACGCACGTTCTCGGTGAACCGGGCCAGAAACGCAAGGTAGAAGCGGCACAGGGCCAGGAGGGCCAGGACGACCGCGGCAAAGATGCACACCTGGGACAACACACTGATCATGATCACGCCACCCGCCGGGTTGGGAGTTCTTCGCCGTCCAATCCAGGCGGGCCAAAGATGCTCATGTCAAGCGGCACTCCCCGAGCCGCCACCTTGTCGTAGAACGTGGGCACGAAGCCACGACCGGTGTAGTGACCCAGGGTGTTGCCCTCGGCAGTAAAACCTTCTTGGACGTAGGCGAAAATTTCTTGCAGCTGGATTTTCCCGGTCTCCATGCCAGTGACCTCGACGATGCTGGTAATTTTGCGTGCGCCGCACAGCAAGCGTGACTGTTGCACGATGACATGCACGGCAGAGGCCACTTGCTCACGGATGGCGGCCACGGGCAAGTCCATGCCCGCCATGAGAACCATCACCTCCAGCCGCGAAAGCATGTCGCGTGGGGTGTTGGCGTGGGCGGTCGTCAGGGAGCCATCGTGGCCGGTGTTCATGGCTTGCAACATATCGAGGGCCTCACCGCCCCGACACTCTCCCACGACAATGCGATCAGGCCGCATGCGCAAGGCGTTTTTCACGAGGTCACGGATGGCAATCTGGCCCTTGCCTTCGATGTTGGGTGGGCGTGACTCCATCGCGACCAAGTTGGGGTGGTGCAGCTGCAGTTCCGCGGCATCTTCGATGGTGACGATGCGATCACCACGCGGGATGAAGTTGCTCAGTATGTTGAGCAAGGTGGTTTTGCCAGAACCTGTGCCGCCGGAGATGATGATATTTTTACGCTGCTCAACGCAAACCCGTAAAAAGTCAATCATCTCCAGACTGGCCGAACCAAACTTGAGAAGGTCTATCGCGCCAAGCTTGCGCTTTGAGAACTTGCGAATCGTCAGTGAAGGGCCTTTGAGCGCCAGGGGGGGAATGATGGCGTTCACGCGCGAGCCGTCTTTGAGGCGCGCATCCACCATGGGCGAACTTTCGTCAATGCGACGGCCAATGGGGGCCACGATGCGCTCGATGATGCCCAGCACGGTTTGGTCACTCGTAAAGGCCAGGGGCACACGCTGCAGTTTGCCCAGGCGCTCGACAAATATTTCATCGGCCGCATTGACCATGATTTCGGTGACCGTGGCGTCGGCCAGCAAAGGCTCGAGCAGCCCCAAGCCGATGGACTCATCACGCACCTCGGCCAGAAGGCGGCTGCGATCAAGGGTGGGCGGCAAGTCAGGCAAGTCAGCAATGAGATCGGTGATGATTTTTTCAGTGAGCTCGCGCAGCTCGGCATCGGCCATGCGGTGAACGTCGGTTCGCCGCAAACCGAAGGCGTTCACCAATTGCTCTTGCAGGATTTTGCGAAAGCGAAATAGCTCGTCATGCACAGGCTTGGCGGTCGCGTCATTGTCCGTGTGGGGCGCGACCTGGGGCTGCGGCTTTGGCGTGATCGACGGGGCGATGCGGGCATCCTCTATATCGGCGGTCCGGGGCGAGCGGGCCGATGCCACGTTGTTGCAACGCGGGACAGCCTCCAGCACCACCGAATCCCCCGGCCTGCGCCAACATACCTTGATCGCATGGCCCGCAATAGAGATGACATCGTCAGCCTGCAGCGGACCGGCGGTGGTGATCTTGGTGCCATTGACCAAGGTGCCAGACGAAGTGCCCAAGTCGCGCACAAAGACGCGCTCATTCGAGACAAACAGCTCAGCATGGCGCTTGCCAACGCGCCAACCGTCAAGCGCCAGTTTGCACTCCGGGCCTTTGCCAATCAGCAGTGAGAGGTCGCGTGAGCGGCACTGCAACACCTTGCCACTCGAGAACTTGATTTCAATGCCAAACATGATCAGTCTGCCAAACGGAGCTTGAAATCGCGACGCATCGCATCGACGTGGGCCTGTGCCTTGGCGATGGCCTCGGTGTTGACTGCCGACTCGGAGGTCACTAAACGCGGCGTCACGACGACCAGCAGCTCGCTTTCTTCACGGCGCTCTTCGTTGGCTCTGAACAGTCCGCCCAGCACGGGGATTTTGCTCATGCCGGGAATGCCGTCCATGGATCTGAAGCCTTGCTGGCGCAGCAACCCCGAGATCACCAAGGGCGTGTTTTGCTTCAAGGCCACCTGGGTGGACGTGCGGTTGGTGGTGAAGGCCACAAAGCCTTGATTGGTATTGCGCGGGTCGGGCTCGCTGACCTCGACGTCAATCATGGACTCGATGTTGCCCTCGGCATCAGCGACCGGACTGAACTCAATCACCACCCCGTACTGCTTGTAAACGACGCTGGTTTGACCAATGCCTGTGGTCACCGGAATCGGCACCTCGCCGCCGGCGACAAACTTGGACTTGCCACCGCTTTTGCAGCTCAAACGGGGCTCAGCCAAGGTCCAGCTGTCGCCGTTTTGCTCCAAAAACTGCAGGGCCGAGGTGATCTGGCTGGCCATGCCCAGGTAACTCACTGCAGGTCGGCCAGTGTTGACCCCCGGATATCCGGGCTTGGCCTGCCCCGGCCAAGGTGAATTGGCATAGCCTAAGGCCGAGGTCGCGAATGTCGGGCCGTCAGCGGTACTGGCCCACTTGATACCCAATTGATCAAGGGCCCGCTTGCGCACCTCAACGACCCGCAAGTCGAGGTAGATCATGGGGTCGACCCGCACCGGTTTGACATCGCCAAAATCGTCGGAAATAAGATTGACGACCTCACGATACTTGGCCAACACGCTCTTGACGCGCCGTGATGCATTCGCATCACGATAGCGGCCCTCGACCAGGATCTTGTTGCCTGCGAGGCGGGACTGAATCTCCGGGTAATCCAGCAACAATTCTTGCAGCTCGGCTTTGACGCGGGCCGCGTGCTCGGGGCTCACCATCACTGTGAACGAGCGCTCAGAGCCGTCTTTCATCCACAGGTGAATCGTGGTCTCACCAGCGCCTTCACCAATCAGAATGATCTGACGTTCATCGACCACATTGGCCTTGACCAGGCTGCCGTTGCCCACCGCGACTCGAACGATGTTGTTGCGCGCCCGGTCGATCACTTTGACCTGGCCCACAAACAAGTTGATGGAAGGCATCTCAGACCACTTTGCCGCCACCGCTGAGGACTGCTGAGGCGTGGTCATGGCTACTCGGGGACGGACCGCAACTCCATGCGCAGTGGCGGGAGTTTGCGCCCAAGACTGCGCGGCAGCCCACACCATCAATGCGCCCATTGCCCACTTCAATGGCATGGGGGAAAGGCCTGCCTGACACGATTTGTTCACCACGGTTCTCCCTGAAATTCGGATCGACTGCTTTTCACCGCGTTTCACCCGAGCTGCCACCACTGCCACCGATCATGAACTCGATGCCTCGACCCATCACGGGCGCAGGCGCTGGTTTCTTTTGCAGGCCTGCCATCAAGGCCGCAGGGGTCAAAACGGGCGAGTCGTTTTTTGTTTCGTCATCAGGATTGCGCAAAATGGCCGTCACCTCGCCGCTTGACTTGGCCAGCAAAATTCGATTCGCGTCCACCGGACTGACTTCCATGGTGACGTTGGTGTAGCGACGCTCAGCACCTTTGGCATCTTGCTTGGCCACCGACTGTCCGGTCGCCATGACGCTGACATTGGACAGGAGCGGGTAAATAAACCACTCACCAGGCGTCGTGGGCCCATGGGATTTAACGGAATAGATCAAATCGACACGGTCTCCCGGACGCAACATGCCCGCCGTTGAGCTGATTTCGTCGACTTCAAAGGTGAGCGCGCGCATGCCTTTTTGCAAAATCGTGGAGAACACGCGCTGGCCCAAGCCATCGATGTGCGCCTGCAGCAGCGCTTCACCCCGTTTGATGGGCACTTGCAGACGCGCCTTCTCGATGTTCGCGAATGCAGCGGGCGGGACAGCCGAGGCGTGGGTGTATTGCTTGGGCATCTTGCGTACCGCCAAGACCTCAGACACCAAAATGTCACCCTTGCCCAAGTCACGGTTGGCCACTACGACCTCGACCATCTCTTGTCCACGCTGGGCCTCTTCGTCAAGCTGGGCCATTCGGTCTTGGACTGCCTTGTTACCCAGGTAGGCCGCCAGCAAACCCAGCGACACAGCCGCAGCCACCAACACCCAGTTTCGATTGATCCGGTAATTCATACACCACACTCAAGGCAAGGAAAGAAAGAAGGTGAGGCTTTGGTAGAAGCCACGAATGCTGTCGACCAGGTACACCGCGGCAGTTCGACCGTCGGCCCCCGCAAAGTTCAGTGGCACGGTGAGCAAGGTAGTGACGGCGGCGACGACGATGAGGTACTCGAGCATGGATTGCCCACTGACGGTGAACTTCTTCATGCCTACTCCTGCGCGGCCACCACAATATTGACCACCATGTTCACCATGCCGTGGCGTGCATCTTTGGTGATGGTCATCTCCATGGTTTTTCCTTCACGCGCATACGTTCCCATGTAGTGGGCGGGCTGCAGGTGCTCACCTTGCAGGTGCCACCCGTTTTGATCCCAGATACTCTTCATCTGATCGCGGACACGATCTGCACTTCTTGTGCTTGTCGCCACGACGTAGTAGCTGCGCAGATTTCCGTCCAACGACTCCATCACTTGCTTGACCTGCACGTCCGTGGGGGCTGGCCAGTCGAGGGGCAGGTACTTGGACTTGAGCTCTTTGATGTTGAGCGCACTGATCAGCCCCTCGGAGCCCGATGCCTCCTTGGGCTTGACTTGCACCACCAGCGAGTAGGGACCACGCAGCGTTGAGATCGTGACCCAGCCGCGGGCCATTTCCTCGCGCGGGGGGCCGGCATCGCCCGACTGCCAGTGGGCCCGGTAGTGCGCAACAACCTCAGAGGGATCTTGCGTCGATTCAAACTTTTGAATGCGCGACGCCATGCCATTGATCCACACATCTTTGGCGACCCACTCCACCTTGCCTTGGGGTGGCGCGGGCATGTCGGGCCAAGGGGTGGCTGAAAGCGTGCTCAAAGCCGTACCCATCAGGGCCATGCCGAGCACGAAGCGAACCCACTTTGTGATCAACGCCCTCATTGGCACGACCCAGGAGACCCTCGACCTGACAAGCGATCACTGGGCACGGCCTCCACCCGAAAGCAGGGCAGCTCAGGCGTGACCTCTTCCAACACCCCCACAAACAGATCGAGCACAGGTTGCACCCAGCCCACCACATTCGCAACAGTACCCAGTGCAGGGTGATGACTCAATGCCGCGCGGATGCCTTGCGAGCCTTGCGCATTGGCCGCATCGCTCGAAACCGCGGTGCTGGCGCCGATCAGCAAGGCCTGGCGTCCACCGCGGAGGTGATCGACCAAGGACACCTCGACGTTGGCGACATGGACGTGCTGCACGGGCAAACCAAATGCCCCACGCATCACCGCGTCGGACCCCTGGACGGCAGCCTCGACCTGCTGTTGTTCGAAAGCCAGGGTCACACGCTCATGGCTGGGGACCAACGGGCTGCGAGTCATGTCGCGCCACAAGGGGACATCGGAGCCATGTGTTGCACCGCTGGCCGTTCCAGCTGACCGAATTTCGCCATCAGGGTTGCCGGGCAACTGATCACCGCGCACAAAAAAACGCCCTCGTAAACTGTCTTGAATGGCCTGCGTTGACAATCGGGCGACGTCTGGCTGCATGCTTCGCTGAAACGCCGCATATCGGCTGGCTTGAACTGCAGATTGCTTCAAATCAGCATACTTCCCCATGTAATAAATACCGAGAAAAATTGGAGACAACACAATCATGACCACCAGAAATTCGACCAGCGACTGACCGCTTTGACTGACACCTGACAGCGACGTATCTCTATTCATAATTTACTTCAGACAACCAACATGATGCCACGCAAATAATGGACTAAAATTTAAACATATTCAAGGAATACTATTCAATATATTTCCTGTAGCCAAACTCGGCGCACCCAGCGCAGCCAATAATGCTGATCTTGCGGTATTATCCACTTGAGTCAAACTCGCCTGCCAAAATGGATTGTACAGAGAAGAATATTCCTTCACTCTGTCTTGACGCATGAGCGTTGAGTTTCCAGCCCAGGCATCTGCAGTCCAATCGTTCACTCCTCTTTGCGGTCTTGCAAAATACACACGTGCCGCACTGATGGCTGTTATTTGACCACCCAACAAGTGTTCGCTCATATTTGCAGATCCCACCACTGATGGATGATGATCGGGGGCGATGCCAATAGAGTTGGTGCTCATGGAAGAATTTTGAGGCTTGGATGCGATCTGAACAAAATGCAACTGTTGCGTCGTATCTTGCGATGACAAGTCTCGAACCGATGAAATGCCAGACCAAGAGTAGTCAATTCTTGATGAAAATGCCAATTGATGGATGGCTTCATTCCCAATCCTCAAGTGTCCACCGTCACCAGAATCTGCCCTTCCCCAACCAATTGGCAAGACACTGGTTGACCTGAACGGGCGGCGCGTCCGCAGCTCAATGGTATCCTGTGCCTCCCACCGATCATAATCCCTCAATAATGTCACGCCTCTTTTTCTAAGACTGACAAGCCCGACCCCAAAGTTTGTCAGATCATTGCCGTCTCGGCGAATAGAAAACTCATCTCTAGAGTCACTCACAACTTGCGCTGTCCGACCTCGTCGATTATCAGAATAAGTTTGCGTAAAGTTTATCCATGACATTTCATTAAATCCAATCGTGGCGCCAGCAATCATCCTATTGGGGCGCCGAGGCGCCTGATCTGTCCGCTCACCGAAGATTGTTCGGTTGGCGGCCAACACGCCGTTGGCTGCAGAGTTGGTTAATAAACCACCGGATTGATATGCAGCCTCATTGGAAATTTGTGTTGCATCTTTGAATATATCAAAACCATTAAATATAACTGGCAATGAATTTGAGACGCCAACCTCAACCGGATTTATCATCTGATAAATTCCATTAAATATATATCCAATGTACGGTATATAGCTGGCATTTCGCGAAGTTTGCGTCAACCACCTGAGCCACGAATCAAGACTGACCATTTGGGCGACCATCACGTCAGAGGCAATCATGGCCCGATTTCCATAAGCCATAAAGTTCAGCAAGCGGGCTTGCTCATTGGCTCCGGCCAACGCGCTGGCATCTGTTGCATTGACAACTTTTTGCTTGGCAGATGTGATTTGCCCGACGTTATAAACCCCATAAAGCACCGCCGAGCTGGCTGCGATGAAAGCCAAAAACCAAACCAGGGCTTGCCCGCGATGTTTTCGCCGGTCCAAATTTATTTCGTTCATGGATCAACTTGGGCCGGTAGTTATTCGCTCGATTTTCTTCTTACCCGTCAAAGCTATGATTCAGTGAGGGTTGACATCAGCGCTAAAGTTGCTCAGGCCTCTGGTGGTTTCTGCCGTTGTGGTGGCGCTTTGTCCCGCTGCCGTGGCAGCGGTTTGCGCAGCCGTTGCCGCCGCTTGGTTGCCAGCCAATCCAGCCGCCATGCCAGCAACTTGGGTACGAACCGTGCGCCCAAAGAAACTCGTTGTCGCAATGGCAGCAATCGCAATCAAGGCAACGATGATGATGTACTCGGTCATGCCCTGACCACGGCCATGTGATTTGCGGGGGATGGCGCTGCTGGGGCGGGGAAAATTGATGTGCATGGGTCGTCCTTCTGGTACCGGTTCAATCGGCGACAGCGCATCACCGTGATGCCTGACTCGCTGACCGCCAGTCTAGCCATTTGTTGCAAACTCCTGATTTGCAAATCATAGCCAAATGCAACGTTTTTGCAATTTGGATTAATTTTTTGGAATGCACAATCCGTCGCCTGGGTGTGGCCTTCGGACTGCCGCGCCTTCATCAGCAGCGCAGGAGGCGGCTTTGAGGAGGTTGAATGTTCGCGGGGTGTCCACGGTGGAGTTCGTGGTGGTGTTCCCCATCGCGCTGCTGGTGGTGTTGTGCGTGATTCAGTTCGGCTTCCTCTACATGGGCAAGCTCACGCTGAACCATGCCACGTTCATGGCAGCACGGCATGGGGCCACCGCCCATGCCGATGAGTCGGCCATTCGCTCCGCCGTGGTGCGTGGTTTGGTGCCCTTCTATCAAAACAGCACCAACACCCATGACGCCACCCGCATCGCCGAGGCGCATGCGCGGGCTCAAGTCGATCAATTGGCTTTTTTGCGAGTCACACGCATCAGCCCAAACGAGCGCACGTTTGCCGACTTCGGTGTCGACATCAATGGCCACCGCCAAATCCCCAACGACAACCTGCGATGGCGCAACACCGAGGTACGCGCCAATTCGGGCGTCAACATCCAGGACGCCAACCTGCTGAAGATCAAAGTGGTCTACGGCTATGAACTGAAAGTGCCCCTCATGGCCACCCTGGTTCGCGCACTGATGTGCGGCGCAGGCCAGATGCCGATGCAGGGACTAGGGGGTGATGTCCCCCTGCTTCAAGCCATCCCCAACAGCGTGCGCGACTGCGCTTTTTACCTCGCCGGGCGCGTGCCCATCGAGTCATTTGCCGTCGTTGAAATGCAATCCCCTGCGATTGAGCCCTGAGCCTTGCGACCCTTCCTTCTTTCATCTGTTGTCTGGATTGCCCATGAAATTTCCTTCTTTGATGTCCTGTGTTGTGCTCGCCAGCATGGCGTCCTGTGGCGGCGGCGGCAGTGAGTCGGGTCAGCCCGACGTGATCGAGGTCACGCCGCCCACAGTCAACGCGACAGGCGTCGCAAGCCGATGTGCTGTGGGTGTCGGGCCCACGGTCTTTGTCCGTGGCGGACTGCCCCCCTACAAGCTGTTCAACACGCTGCCCAGCGGCATGCAACTGAACGTTGATGTGGTTCAGCGCAGTGGCGGCAGCTTCGTGGTCACCTTCTCGGGCCAGTGCTTTGACAGCATGCCGATCAAAGTCGAAGACGCACTGGGTCAGAGCGGTCAGGTCACTCTCACGAACAAACCCGAAAAGCCCGATACATCGCCCGTCCCTACCCCAGCCGCTGCGCTGGCCCCTTGATCGACTGAAAGGTTTTGCTGTGCTGAAGCTGATGCGCCGCGCGCTATTGTTAGGGGTACCCAGCACCAGCGTTTGGTTGGGGACGAGTGGGAGACAACCTTCGCTGCACGCCCTGCGCTTCATGGCGTGCGCGGCAAGCGCCATGCTGCTCTTCGGTACGCTCGGCTGTGCAAGCCTGCCAGGTGGGGTCGCCATTGCACATGCCACACCCAGCCCATTGAACGACGCGGCCCTTGAGGCCGTCCACCAAGCCGATGCGCTCTACGCACAGGCGCAGTATGGCAAGGCACAGGCCGCGTTCAAGGGTTTGGTCCAGGCGCATCCTGGCAATGCCTATTTCTGGTTTCGCCTGGGCAACTGCGAAACCCAACTGGGCCGCTACCCCGAAGCCATCAGCGCGTTTGAGCATGCCCGCGGCATCGACCCGTGGGATGGTCGCTTCATCTACAACCTGGCCATCGCACACAGCGCGATGGCCCGCGATGCCTTTGACCAAGCGCGCGCGAAGCTGCCTGTGGGGTCACCCTTGCGCCGTGAAGCAGAGCAAAATCGGCGTTTGATGGAAGCCGCTGTCGGCGCCGCGGGCTCGGGCGCTCGTTAACAGCAACATCTGGGCGGACGTGGTTTATCAGGGCTTCGTCTCATCACCGGGCTGTGCGACGAGGGGCGCTGGCGCTTTTTTAGACCGCCACACACGACCCCTACTCCAGGCCCCCCAGCCCCAGCGCAGCCAATTGAGCAGCGACCAAGCCAGCCACAAAGCCCACAGCAGCATCAAGCCGCGATAGACCAAGAGTGGCAGGGTGATGAGGGTGATGGTCGGCAACACCTCGCCAACGCGGTCTTGCGTCCAGCTCAAAAAGTGGCCCGAAGAACCATTGCCGACGACCTGCATGTCGGGCTGACCCAATAACCCCTCCGCCACAGCGAAGCACAGCACGCCCAACATCAGCACGGTGGCCCCCACCAAAGCCAGTTGACCCAGGTTGAAACGCCAGGCAGGCCCGCCAGTCGCCGCAACCGCCCCATCCAGAGCAGCACCGCGGCGCGCCAAGGCGAAAAACCAGGCCACGACAATCGCACCAGCCCAAGGGGTGACCTGAGTCAGCCCCACCATCAACAGTAACCACTGCGGGGTGCTCAAGGGGACACCCCGTGCACGCCCCACCCGCGACAGCACCAGGCCCGCCCCCGAAAACACCAACAACACGCCCCAGAACAGGATGGCCGGGCCCAAGCCCGGGCCGCTGACCCAAAGCAGCCAACGGTTGGAGGGGACGGTCAGGTTGACCTGGTGGTTGACGCTGTCCAGACCCAAAGCCAAGGCCTGGGTCTGGTAGCGCGGGCTCATGCCCTGATCGACCCGCCAGCTCAAGCTCACGGCTTGTTTTCCAGGCACCACCGGCAAGGTCAGCATGCGGCCCTGGGCCCGCAGGGCACGCACTTCGCCGTTGATTTTGACCTGCTGCAGGGCCGCCCCTTCTGGCAGGGTCAAGAGATGGTCGAGTCCCCGGCTGCTGCGCAGGGACACAACCAACTCATAGTCAGTGGCGCGGGCACCCGGCTTAACCGTCCACGTGGCGCGGTCAACCGTGAGGGTCTGCCCCTGCACCGCCTCGGGGCGATTGATGTGCAGTGTCAGGGTCTCACCTGGCCAAGGGTAGAACCGCAAAGCATCGCCCTGACGCTGCGGGATCACCGAGCCCGCAGGCGGAACGCCTTCCAAATCCACATGCCACACGGTTGACGCGTCAAGGGACCAAGTCTCGGCCCAGGCGGTCTGGGTCATATCCTGAGTGGGCGCAGCGCTCAAACGCAAGGCGGCCCCCGGTGCCAAGGTCGAACTCCAGCTCAGGGTATCGGCTTGGGGGCCCAGATTAACTTGCACCTTGCCATCCTTGACATTGATGCCGTTGCTCGTCACGGCCTCACCGGGCAACAAGGGGATCTGCGCCAAGGCGGGCACGCCACGCGGTGACTCGCGTTGGACCGTGGTCTCAACACGCCAAAGCAGATCCAGGTAGACGCGCCGCTCGACCCGCAGATAAGCCGGCAAAGCGGGGGTGTCGCGTTCGGCGCCGACACGCTCGACTTTGCGTTGACGGGTGAGTTGGAAGGTATCCGCCACCTCATCACCCCCCAGCCCCTCGACCTCCCATCCCGGCGCGTTGACCAGCACCTGACGCGGCTTGAGGGGCAAGGGCAGCTGCAGGGTGTCACTGGCAGGAGACAAGTCGCCGACCAGGTCAATGCGCTGACGCCCCGGCCCCACCCATAACCACAAGCGACCATCGTCGCCGCGGTGCAGCACCTCGGGGCGCCCATTGGCGCGCACCTCCCTCGGCACCCAGTAGGTGAGCCCCCCCGGCACCGGGATCGCAGTATCGCGGTCGGCATCCACTTCAAGCCCCAAACGCAGCGTGGTGCCACTGACCTGCACCGTCATGCGCGACAGCTCGGCACAGGACGGCAAGCAGTCGGGGGGCGCCTTGAGGCGCTCTTTGAGCTGCGCCAGCAAGGCCGCATCGGGCCACGCGGTGGCATTGCCCAAGGTGGCGGGCGCAGGCGCCGCCGGAGGAAGCGGAGTCTTGGCCTGCGCGGGGGGGCTCCAGATGCCGGCCAAACCGGCCAGGCTCAACACCAAGCCGCCGGCCAGGGCAGCCGGCCCACCCGAGCCTGGAGAACTGCTCTGCGCGGGGGGTAGGGAACGCCAGGTATGCCGCACTAATGCCGCCAACAGCACCCCCAGCAAGGCCAGACGCAAGACCGTCAGCAGCTTCTGAACCCAGGGCGGCAGCAACCACAGGGTCATCACTTGATCATTCAACACGGGGCCGTCCCACTGCAAACCGTAGCTGTGCCACGACCACGTCGGCAGGCCGGGGCCTGTCTGGACAATGGCCGTCGGGTCGACGTTTCGGTAAGCCCGGTTCAACTGTTGGCTCTGGCTCTGCGCCAACTTTCCTTCATCGCGCATCAGAGAGCGGGAGCGGAGGGACTGGGATTCATTGGGCTCAAGCGAAGTCGCAGGGGAAGCCGCAGGCATCGGCCGCTTCATCGCCAAATCTTGCTCAGAGGGCATCGAAGCCGGCACCACATCGGACAGCGACCGAGACTCATCCAAAGCCCCACCCGATTGCTCGAGCACCGGGTAGAGCGCGGTACGCGCCTGGCTGATCGCGAATTGCAAGCACAACAGCACCAAGACCACCAAGCTGGCACGCTCGACCCACCGCGTCACACCCTGAACCTGGGCGAGGCTGTCGGGCATCACGCGGCCCAACGCCACAGCCACCAACAGCGGCAGCCAAATCCAAAGGGGAAAGCCCGGCTCTTGGTAGGACAAGACCACCATCACAAAGGTCACGGCCCCCAGGCGCACGCCCCACAAGCGCCCGATGGTCAGGGTCATGATCAGCACAACGAAGAAATCGAGCAGGTTCCAGCGTGACAGCCAGGCACCATCGGCCCGGTCGACACCGCCAACATGCAACAAGCGCCATCCAGCGGGCACGTTCAAGTCCATGCGCACCTGATCAAAGTCCTGCCGCCAGCCCACCGCGGGCGTGCTGCGCGTCACGGGGGTGACGATGCTGTCAGCACTCATTTGAAGGTTGCCCCGGCGCAGCTCCAGCCCCGTCAGCCCCGAACTGCCCAGGGTGATCATTTGGTCTTCACCTTCCACATCGGCACGTCCTAGTCGAGCAGGCGTGCCGATTTCCAGGCGTGTGGCTTGGTTCACGCGGCCGGTGATCCGGTCATGGAAGGTCATGGACTGGCCGTCGAAGCTAAGCCAAGCCCGGCGCACCAGGGAGAGTTTGTCGGAGGCTGGGTCGGCGTCGCCGCGGCGTTGCTCCTTCAGATTCAGGGTCACGTCGGGCCGCATCAAGTAGGCCGGCAAGCGCCGCCACTGCGCGGGCAGGGTGGTTTGCTGCGGGTCGACCGAAGGCGCACCCTCGAGGGACACCGTCCGCAAGGCGGGCGCTGCGGCGAACACCCAGACTTCTTCCTCGGCCACCAGCGGCGCCGCACCCGGGGACGCAGTCACGGGCGGCAGCGTCAGGCTAGCGACCTGTCCCGGGTGGCGAGCGATCAGGTTCAAATCCCATACGCCGGCCCGTGCTTGGACCCGCAGATGCCCCTCAGGGGTCAAAGTGGCGGGCAGCGGCGAGATCAACTCTTGGGGCACCCACCCCGGCAAAAGGCTGCGCGCGATGATGAGCTCACGGCCTTTGCCCGACACCTCCAGGCGCACACGGGTGTGCAAACGCACAGGCACGCCGTCCACCCACTGACGGTGCACTTGCACCTGGGCCTGCTCCTCGCTGGCCCCGGCCTCCGCCTGCGGGCGCCCCAACCAGAGCCGGTTGTCCGTATCCCGCACCGGTTCAGCCACCAACTTGCCGGCCAGATCGAGTTGGACCAAGGCTGTGCTCGACGGCAATGCCAAGGACTCGGGCATCTGTGCCCAAGACCACTGCCCCTCCAGGCGATGCGGCCCTGCTGGCAAGCGCACCGAGGGAACCCCCTCCCGATCCAAGACGGGCACGGGCTTGCCATCGAGCAGCACCTCTTGCGGCCACCATTTGGCCTCACCCGGCAAGGCCACCCAATCCTCACGCACACCGTGCCAGCGTTGACTAAAGCGGGCACCGCGGGCCGTCACTTGAAGCTGCAGCACGCCTGGCCAGCTACAACGCCGCTGGGTCGCGTCGTTGAACTCCGGCGGACACTGCCAGTCAGCGTCGCCATGCATCACCCAGGGCACCCAAGCCTTCAGCGGCTCAGGCAGCTGCGAGGGACTCATGCCTTGTGCGCTCGCTCTGCCCGCAACGAGGCTCAAAGCCAAGCTCAACAAGACCCACAAAAAGGCGTGCACAAGGTGCCACGCCAACCAGGGACGACGCGCAGGAGAAGGTTTTGTCATGGGGATTCCCGACAACATCAAAGCTTTGCATTGTCATCCCAAATGCTGGGGCCACAGAAAGTGCGGCTCCACAAGCCCGCAAGCGCTTTTCCTACAACCAATCCCAAGCACGTCCGACAGCGCGCCACCTTGCCAAACCGCAAGATGGGTCTTCGTCATCGGGGTGAGCAGCCTTCAACACCGCTGCGGTCGCCAAAGATGCAAGCCACTGCCCACGAAGGCCCAACATGAAAATTCAACGCCAGAGCACCCCCTCATTGAACCAGCTGTGCCGGTTGGTCGAGCACATGTCGGTCGCGATGGTGACGACGTCCGATGCGCAAGACCAGCTCGCGAGTCGCCCCATGGTGCCCCTGGAAATGGACAGCGACGGCATATTGTGGTTCTTTGCCGATCTGCGATCAACCATGGCGGAGCAGGTCAATCAACTGAACTTGAGCTTCAGCGACATGAACCAGGGCACTTATGTGTCGATCTGCGGCCGCGGCGAAATTCACGTGGATCAACCGCGAATCGATGAGTTGTGGACAGCTTTTTCCCGCCCCTGGTTCGCTGATGGTCGCACCTCCAGCAACCTCGCTTTGCTCAAAGTCGTTCCAGCCAAGGCCGAGTATTGGGATGCGCGCGAAAGGAAAATGCTGCGCCTCGTTGCCATGGCCACCTCAAAAATTCCCAAAGAACCGACCAGCGTGGAAGAGCACAACACACTCGCCAATCTCGCGCCCAGACAACACGTGGGGTCTGCAAAACACGCCGCCTACGCCAATGCGGCATGACCGCCCATCACGCGCAAACCCGCATGTTCGCCGATATCGACGCTCCCATGCATGCCCTGTGGGGTGCGCGAGCCGCCCAAGTAAGTCACGTCCACAGGCACCTTCAGGACAGCACCAGCGGGTGCGTGGCGCCGTCACCCACAAGGAGGTTTTCGCAATCGCCCATGCCAACATTCACCAGCGTTTTCTTGCGTAAGAGGGCTGTCAACTGCCGTATCTAGACTGAATCCACATTCACTTTTTTTGGAGATCACTATGAGCCTGAGCTTGATTCTTTTGATTTTGTTGTCTCTGATGTTGCTAGGTGCCGTCCCTGCGTGGCCTCACAGCAAATCGTGGGGGTATGCGCCCAGCGGGGGCGTAGGCTTTGTGCTGGTCGTCGTCATCGCCTTGATGGTGATGGGCCGGATATAACTGTTCCAGATGAACGCCCACCGTGTCACCGTGTCGCTGTCTCTAGCAAGCGCGCTTTTGCTGTGCGCTTGCGCCTTTGATCCAAGTGCGCGTTCCTCGGTCGCTGAGGCCCCAGGTGCCGCCAACCGCAACCCGCATCACACGCAATTAGGCAGAGTGAGCAGCATCGAGGTGGTGACGCTGCAGGGCCGAGCTTCTGGCGCTGGGGCCGTACTGGGTGCCGTTCTCGGGGCCGTGGTTGGCAGCCAGATTGGCGGTGGCAGTGGGCGCGTTCTGGCCACGGGGGTGGGCGTAGTGGGCGGTGCCGTGGCCGGGAACAGCATCGAAAGACACAGCAAGTCCGACGACCAGGTCTACCGCGTTCATGTGCGCATGAGCAGCGGCGAGTTCAGAGTGTTTGACTTTCACCGTATTGATGACTTGGATGTTGGCGACCAAGTCAAAGTGGAAGGTGGACAGCTTTACCGTCTGTAGACCCAGGCAATCCGCGCCCTTAGGAGTGCTCCGGCCGCGGCAGAAAAAGTGCGCTGGATCTGCGGGTCACAGTTCCCTGATTTTTTGCGCCGACAGTCACCTCAACCATCTGGAGACCACGATGAAAAAACCCCAACGGATCGTCCCCACCCATCCCAAAACATTGCCAGAACAAAAGTCCGACTTCACTGCAGAAGGCGCTCCGCCACCGGGAAAGGTGGTGGGCTCCGTGCCACCGATGACGGTCGAGGAGGTTCCAGTTGCCAAGCCCCAGCAGCCTCACGCCAACACGGCCGAAACACTTCCAACGGGCCCGTGACGCACCTGAGCTCAAGCCGTTCGCAAGGGCCCGACGGTGCCGGCCTGCCACAAAGCAGGTCGGGAAGACCGCACCCGCGCGTCAGGGTGCTGTCAGTCGTGATGACGTGTACGGGTCATCAAGCCAATCAGGGCCATCAAGGCAGCGCCCGTGGCAGCGGCGATGAGGATGGCCTTGACTGGCTCGTGTCTGACATATCCCAGCGCGCTGTCCGTGCCGTACTGAGCCTGCTCGCGCATCTTGTGTGAACCTTCCCGCACGGCGTCCAAGCTGCGCTGGGCCAAGCCGGTGGCTTGTTCGGCTGCCCGATGCAAGAAGGGTGTAGCCTGGTCCTGCAAGTCTTTGACGGTCGTTGACACGCCGTCCAACACACCATTGGCAACACGCTGGGAGGATTTGATGCCTTGCTCTGCTGACTGAGCCGCTGCATCAACGGTGCGGTTGCTGGTTTCTGAGGGGTTGGTAATCATGGCTTTTTCCTTAGACTAGTGAACTATCAACGTTTGATTCGGCGTCTTGAAGTTTCGAGCGTGCAGCGGTTGGACGAGTCAGCGCCCACGCAACAACCCGAACAAAAAGCTGCCCACAGCCAGCACAGCAAACACGGCAAAGAGAATCTTTCCGATTCCCACCGCGCCCGCGGCGATCCCACCAAATCCGAACAAAGCGGCGACCAAAGCGATGACGAAGAATACGACGGCATAGTGCAGCATGAAAGTTCCTCCTGAGTGAATTCAGAGCCTGTGAATCGCAGGGGATCGTCAGTGACGATCCGAACCGCGACCTCAAGTCAGTGTCTACGCAGTCGCTTCAAACGTCGATCAGAAGGTGTCCTGCGGTGCCGTCGGTCGATGTCACCAGATCGCGTAGGACGCAGCTGACAATAGGGTCTGCTCGGAAACTCCTCAAAATTGAAAGCACCGCCCGATGGCGGCCTGCTTCTCAGACTTACACCAGACGTGAGATCATGCATCTCACTCAAAGGACAACCACACCATGATTCGTATTGCCATCGTTGATGACCATGCGATGGTGCTCGCGGGCCTGCGGCAGTTTTTTTCTGAGCAAGTTGACTTCAAAGTTGTTGCCGAAGCCAAAAATGGCCGCGAGGCACTGGACATCGTGCGCCAAGGGGAAGTGGATGTGATGGTCATGGATATCTCCATGCCCGATCAAAGCGGGGTCGATGCTTTGGCTGCCATCCGCGCCCGTGATGCAAACCTGCCGGTGTTGATTTTGAGTGGCTTTCCCGAAGCCCATTACGCCACCACCTTGCTTCGCCAGGGTGCCAGCGGTTACCTGAGCAAGGACTGCGATCCGGAGGAAATCGTCAAGGCCATACGCACGGTTTATCGTGGCCGAAAGTACATCACCGCAGGCGTCGCCGAACGTTTGGCCGATGGCCTGAGTGGCGGGGCCGACAAGCCAGCACATGAATGCCTTTCAGACCGCGAACTTCAAGTCTTTCTGCGCCTCGCCAAGGGCGAAACGATCGGTCACATGGCATTGAGCTTGTCGCTCAGCGTCAAGACGGTGAGCACCTACCGCACTCGGGTGATGGAGAAGCTCCAGCTTGCGTCAAACAGCGACCTGACCTACTACGCGTTAAAGACTGGCCTCATCCAGTAGTGACGTACGGCGCTCATCAAAAAACTGAAATAGGTCTGAAACCCCGGCCTTCAGGCCGGAGAGCCCCGAAGGGGCGATTCGAAGGTAGGGGATGCAAACCCCTTCCAACAGCCTACACACCGACCTTTAGGTCGGTCGAATGTTTGCTGTAGCGCGCGGCGCCTGTCAGACCTATAGGACACAACCTACACCATGAAGCGGCTTGCGCCTGTGGCGCGGTTAACACCCCATGGCGAAACTGGTGCCGTCAACATTACCTTCCAAGGACTCTCATGAAACTGCAACCCAATCTTCACGTGTGCCTGCTTGCGCTGACGCTGCTCGGCGCTACCACCGCCGGTGCGGCTTCGATGACGCGCGTTGAGCACAATGCGGCCGAAGACCGCATCAATGCAACGTACAAAACCCAGCGCAGTGCTTGCAAATCACTCAAAGCCAATGCCAACGATGTCTGCGAGAAACAAGCGAAGGCCGAGGAAAAAGTAGCCAAAGCCGAACTGCAAGCCAGCTACACGGGCAAAGCTGCCGACCAGGACAAGCTTCGCTTGGTCAAAGCGGACACCGCATACGATGTGGCCAAAGAAATGTGTGATGACAAAGCCGGCAACGACAAGGACGTTTGCATTCAAGAAGCCAAGGGAGTGCAAGCCAAATCGCGTGCAGACACCACAATAAAGGAAACAGTCAGAGGCGCCATCAACGATGATAGCCAAGCTCGACTGAATGCAGACTACATGGTCGCGGTAGAAAAATGCGATGCCTTGGCGGGTGAAGCCAAGTCGTCTTGCGTGACTCAAGCGAAGACGAAGTTCGGGAAGAATTGACCCAGCATCATTCAGCGCGCGGGTGACTCGAAGACCGTCACCCGCTTGCCGATGGCGTCGCTGCACACGATGGCCCTCTACCCCCGCGTGGGTGCCCAGAATCACGACCGTCTTGATTGGTCTGGTACCCCGTCTCAGTGGATTTGAAAGGTCGAATTGTTGCGAGGCCCATGGCGAAGTACACAGGCTGCTGGATTCCCGCCTGCGCGGGAATGACGTGGGGAGATGCCAAACCCTTCTCCCGTCATCCCCGCCTTCTCCCGTCATCCCCGCCTTCTCCCGTCATCCCCGCCTTCTCCCGTCATCCCCGCGCAGGCGGGGATCCAGGAGGGCGCCTCAGGAGCGCTATGCCCGCGCGCTGCATTCCTCCCAGCTCAGCTGGGCCCATGCGCTACCTGTTCGCTTTGGCAAAATCAACCTTTCAAATCCACTGAGACGGGGTACCAGCCCGCATGCTCGCGCCCCAGCGCCTGATCGATCAGCGATCACGGCCACCACGCCTGCCAGTGGCGGCGATCTGGTGGAGCCTGCCGTGAGGCACCGCAGCTCCAAGGACCCCTCTTTCAGCTGGTAAGCTCAAGCCTCATCCCTTGAGGGCTGTTTTTACGGTGCGGCGCGTTCCCACTGTTTCAACCCCGCGGATCTGCCGCGCTTCCTCACGCCCTATCTCCTCGAATTTCCCTCGCGGCCGACTGTCATCATGTCCATCTCTTCCTTGCTCACAGAGCGATTTTCAGCAGCCTTTGAGGCCGTCAGCGGTCGCAACGCCGACCCCGTGGTTCAGCTTGCGGGCCGACCTGAGTTTGGCGACTATCAGGTCAATGGGGTCATGGCACTGGCCAAGGCACTCAAGCGCAACCCCAGAGAGCTGGCGGCGCAAATCCTAGAGCAAGTCGACGGCACCGGTCTGATCGGAAAAATGGAGGTCGCCGGGCCAGGCTTTATCAATGTGACCTTGAGCGACGCCTTTCTCACGGCACGCTTGCTGATCGCCAGCGCGGATGAGCATTTAGGCATCGTGTTGAAAACACGCTCAAGGGTGGTGGTGGATTACTCCTCCGTCAATTTGGCCAAAGAAATGCATGTCGGCCATTTGCGCTCCACCATCATCGGAGACGCCTTGGCCAGGTTGCACACGTACTTGGGCAACGAGGTGATCCGCCAAAATCACGTGGGTGACTGGGGCACGCAGTTCGGCATGCTGGTCGCATTCTTGGTCGAAAGCCGCCAAGACCAGGCCATGAACGAGGTCGACCTGTCCGACTTGGAGTCGTTTTACCGTTTGGCCAAAACACGGTTTGAGGATCCCGCATTTGCCGATGTGGCACGCCAGTATGTGGTTCGCCTGCAAGCGGGTGACCCCGAAGTGCTGGCGCTGTGGCGTCATTTTGTGGAAGTGTCCATGTCGCACTGCGATAAGGTCTATGAGCGCCTGGGCGTGCAGTTGACTCGCGCCGACGTGCGTGGCGAAAGCGCCTACAACGATGATCTGCCGGGCTTGGTGAACGAGCTCCGTGAAGCCGGCGTGTCGCAGCTCAGCCAGGATGCCGAGGTGGTGTTGGTGGACGAGTTCAAGGGCCGCGATGGTGAGGCCTCGTCCTTCATGGTGCGCAAGACAGACGGCGGCTACATGTACGGAACGACCGACCTCGCCGCCGTGCGCTACCGCGCCAGGGTTCTCAAGGCAGACCGCTGCCTGTACGTGGTGGACTCCCGGCAAGCACAACACTTTCAGCAACTGTTTGTGGTGGCAAGGCGGGCGGGCTTTGTCGACCCCCACATTCAGTTGGAACATATTGCCTTTGGCATGGTGATGGGCCCCGATCACAAGCCCTTCAAGACCCGGGAAGGCCAATCGATCAAACTGAGCGACATGCTGACCGAAGCGGTGGTGCGCGCCCAAGCGCTGGTGGCAGAGAAGCAACCCGAGATGCCCCAAGCCCAGCGCGACGTGGTCGCCCAAGCGGTGGGGATTGGCGCGGTCAAGTATGCCGATCTGTCGAAAAATCGCACCAGCGACTACATTTTTGACTGGGACAGCATGCTGAGCCTGGAGGGCAACACGGCACCCTACCTTCAATACGCTTGCGTGCGTGTGAACGGCATTGTTCGCCGCGCAGGCGCTGTGGCCGACGCGGCGGCCCCACTGCTTCTCACGCAGCCCAGCGAGCGAGCCTTGGGCCTTCATTTGACCCGCTGGAGCGATGTACTCGACGCTGTGGCGAGAGACAGCAGCCCGCACCTGCTGTGCGCCTACCTGTATGAGCTGGCCGCTGGTTTGTCGCGCTTCTATGAAGCGTGCCAGATCATCTCGTCCACCGGCGATGTGGACCTGTCACGTTTGAAGTTGGCCAAGCTCGCCGGGCGCACCCTGCATCAAGGCCTGACGTTGCTGGGGATTCCGGTTCCCGAGGAAATGTGACGACAGGCCGTCACCGCTCAATCGCTCGGGTGATGATCTGCCCCATGGCAGGATCCAGCTGTGACCACTCGATGCCGAGCTGGTAGCCGTTGCCCCTGAGCACCTGAAACACTACGCGGGCCTTGCCCGTGACCACCTGAAATTTGCCTGGGCTGCCTTGCGAAGGCACCTGGACAGCGAGCTGAATCAACCCCTCCTGAGGAACGGGCGAAGGCGTCACAAGCCCCAAGCCATTGCTGCTGACGTCCGTCACGCGCACGTCAATCATCTGTCCCTGTGACAAGAGGACTTTGGCCCGCCATGTCACGGATCTCCGATCACCAGAACGATTGTCTGAAACAGTCACCATGGGTAGGAAAATCTCAAATTACCTTCAACCAAAAGAACCGGCGCACACCACGCTCATGAGGCCGCCAAGTTTGAAGTGTGAGCCATTTTTCGGTCGTGGGGATCGGGCCAACAAGAAACAATGTGGGCCGTCATGCGTTGGGCCGCACCGCGGTGTTGCGCAGCAAAATCCAAGGCGCGCTGCGACAGGTGGACTGCGGTGTGCGACTGAGCCACCGCCAGAGCGACGCTGACTCCCGCGGCCACATCGCCCACTCGTTGCGCGGCACCCGCAGCAAGCGCGAGCTCAGCCGCCTGGGTGAAGTTGAACGTGTGGGGGCCCATCACCACTGTGCAGCCGCAAGCCGCCGCCTCGATCAAGTTTTGACCGCCCAAAGGCGCAAAGCTGCCGCCCAACAAGGCCACATCAGCCATGGCATAGTAAAACGGCAACTCGCCCATCGAGTCACCCACGCACACGGCCACACTGTCGGGGACCGTGAGCGGGCTGAACTCACCAATTTGACTGCGGCGCACATGCGTGAGGTTTGCGGACTGAACACGGCGCACCACATCGTCAAATCGCTGGGGGTGCCGCGGAACCAGCAGCAACAAAGGCGCCACCTGACCCACTGGCGCTGAGCTCAGTTGTTGTTGCCAAGCGTCGAGCAGCGGACCCTCCTCGCCTTCGCGCGTGCTGGCAGCCAGCACCACCGGGCGCTCTAAAGCTTGCCGCACCTGACGCCCCTGAGCCAAGTGCTCGGGGTTCGGCGTCATGTCAAATTTAAGGTTGCCGCAAACCACCATGCGCTGCGATTCGACCCCCGCTTGCTGTAAGCGCAACGCATCGGCCTCTGACTGGGCCAAAATGAACCTCAGGCTTTGAACCGCCGGCCGCATCAGCGCCCCCAGGCACAGACCTTTGCGCAAACTGCGTGCACTGAGGCGGGCGTTGGCCAGCACCACGGGGATGCCCCTGCGCTCGGCCTGAAACAACAGGTTGGGCCAGATTTCGGTCTCGAGCAAGATACCCATCGCAGGCGCAAAGTGGGCCAGAAAGCGCGCCGTGGCAGCCGGCGTGTCGATCGGTAACCAGGCTTGTTCATCGCCCGGCTGCAGCAGCTGTGTGCCGGCCTGCCAGCCTGTGGCCGTGGTGTGGGTCAACAGAATGGAGACCCCCGGCTGTTGCGCCCGCAGGGCTTCGATCAAAGGCGCCGCTGTGCGTGTCTCGCCCAGCGAAACAGCATGAACCCACAGGCGCATGCCCGAAGCCACAGCATGGGGTTGAGCCGGGTACAGGCCAAAGCGTTGCGCCAGGCGACTGCGATAGGCAGGCTCAGCCCGGCTGCGCCACAAGAGGCGCAGCAAATACACCGGCTGCAACAGCCACAGCACCGCCGTGTAAAGCCACCGCGCCCAATGCAAGCCCAGCAGGGACATCACCCGCCAAATCACCCGCCACATCAATGGGCCGCAGCGGCGATCTTTGCGTCCGGCTTGACACTGCGCAGGGCTTGCATGAAGTCAGCCTCAATGCGCTGGAGTGCCGCTTCGGTGTGCCCTTCAAAGCGCATGACCAAGACCGGCGTTGTGTTGGAGCTGCGGATCAGGCCAAAGCCGTCGGGGTAGTCGGCTCGCAAGCCGTCAATGGTGGTCAACTCGGCGCCGGGGAACTTGGCCGTTTGCAACAGCTTGTCAACCAACAACTTGGGCTCACCTTCAGCGCATGCCACATTCAGCTCCGGCGTGCTGAAGCTCGTGGGCAGGCTGTTGAGCACCTTGCTGGGGTTGGCCGAGCGGCTGAGAATCTCAAGCAAGCGGGCCGCGGTGTAGGTGGCGTCGTCAAAGCTGTACCAGCGCTCGCCAAAGAAAATGTGCCCGCTCATCTCGCCCGCCAAAGGCGACTTCAAATCCTTCATTTTGGCCTTGACGAGTGAATGACCCGTCTTCCACATCAAGGGCTTGCCGCCAGCTGCGCGAATCACCGGGGCCAGACGCTGGGTGCATTTGACGTCATAGATGATGGTGGCGCCCGGCTGGCGTTTGAGCACATCGACCGCGAAGAGCATGATCTGGCGATCCGGGTAAATGATTTGCCCATCTTTGGTCACCACGCCCAAGCGGTCGCCGTCGCCATCGAAGGCCAAACCGAGCTCAGCATCCGTGTTGCGCACCACCTCGATCAGCTCGGCCAAGTTCTCGGGCTTGCTGGGGTCTGGGTGGTGATTGGGGAAGTCGCCGTCGACCTCAGAGTAGAGCTCATGCACCTGGCAACCCAGGGCACGCAAGATGCCAGGGGCCGAGGCGCCGGGAATGCCGTTGCCCGAGTCGACGACGATTTTCATCGGGCGCTTGAGCTTGCAGTCGTTCACAATGCGGGCGCTGTACTCGGCCAAAATATCCATGGCGGCACTGCGCCCTGGCGCTTGCACATAGTCTTCGGACTCGATGCGGTGGCGCAGGTTTTGGATTTCTTCGCCATAGATGGCGCGGCCTGCCAGCACCATTTTGAAACCGTTGTAATCCTTCGGGTTGTGGCTGCCCGTGATTTGGATGCCACTGTTGCAACCATGCTGGCCGCGCGTGGCGGCCACGTAGTACAGCATGGGGGTGGTGACCGCACCCAGGTCCACCACATCCAGCCCGGTTGAGGCCAGACCCCGCACAAGCGCAGTCAAGAGTCCCGGGCCCGACAACCGACCGTCACGCCCCACGGCCACAGCGCGCTCGCCCGCCGCCAGGGCCTCGGTGCCAAAGGCACGGCCCAAGTGCTCAGCGAAGGTTTCATCGATGCCCTTGCCCACGATGCCGCGGATGTCATAGGCTTTGAAGATGGAAGGAATGACTTGCATGGTGGCGTCCTTGTATCCCCTGATAATGAGCTGGCGATTGTAGGGTTTTTACTGCAACGCGGCGGGCCCCAACGCGCTGGCTCATGGGATTGCTCGCGTGCTCGACCTGTAGCAACCCCGTGACGGATCCCTTGTCGATCGGACCGCACGTAGCAGAACAAGGCATGATCTCCCTTTGACTTCGTTCACTGTCTTGCGCCATGCCGCCTTCTTCTGCACCGCCCTCCCCCCAGCCCACCCCGGGCAAAAACATCGGCACTCTGCGCGGCCTGCTTCCGTTTTTGATGCCATACCGGCCGCAGATTGCCTTGGCGGTTTTGTTTTTGGTGTTGGCGGCCATCAGTACGCTGGTGTTTCCAGTGGCGCTGAAGGCTTTGATTGACGAAGGCCTGATTGCGGCCGATCCGGGCCAACGGGTGATGGCTCTGCGTGAGCATTTTGTGGCGCTGTTTGGTGTCGGGGCGGCCTTGGGGTTCTTTTCAGCGGCGCGGTTTTATGTGGTGTCTTGGTTGGGCGAACGAGTCACCGCAGATTTGCGCAATGCTGTCTATGGCCACGTGCTGCAGCAAAGCCCCGCGTTTTTTGAACACACCCAGACCGGTGAGGTGCTGTCGCGATTGACCACCGACACCACCTTGGTCCAGACGGTCGTGGGCTCTAGTTTGAGCATGGGCTTGCGCAACACCGTGATGGGCCTGGGCGCGATGATCCTGCTGGTGGTGAGCAACCCGTATGTGATGATGCAGGTGCTGGGCATTTTGGTGCTGGTGGTGCTGCCCAGCGTGTACTTTGGTCGGCGCGTGCGCAAGCTCAGTCGAGCCAGCCAGGATCGCGTGGCAGACGCCAGCGCCATCGCCGCCGAGGTACTCAATGCCATACCCGTGGTGCAAAGCTACACCCAGGAGCAACGTGAAGCAGATCGCTTCAACACGTCCACCAACCACGCGTTTGTCACGGCCATCAAACGCACGCGGATGCGCGCATTCCTGGTCGCCTTCATCATCACGGCCACCATGGGAGCCCTGCTTTGGGGCCTCTACCAGGGCACGCAAGCGGTATTGAGCGGGCAAATCACCGCCGGACACTTGGGCCAAACGGTGGTGTATGTGGTGTTGTTGGTCAGCAGCGTGGCCGTGCTCTCTGAGGTGTATGGCGATTTACTTCGGGCGGCCGGCGCCACTGAACGCCTGATGGAGTTGCTTCACACCCGCAGTGACGTGAGCTCGCCCACGTCCATGCGCGCCTTGCCCCAAGTGACGCAGGGGGCCACTGTGAGTTTTCATGACGTGAACTTTTTCTACCCCTCGCGGCCCGACCAGGCCGCGCTGTCGGACGTGAGTTTCACGTTGCGCCCCGGTGAGACGGTGGCCCTCGTGGGGCCCAGCGGCGCGGGCAAAAGCACGGTGTTTCAGGTGCTGCTGCGTTTTTATGACGTGCAGTCTGGCCGCATTGAGATCGATGGCGTGCCGGTTCAGGACTGTGATCTCACGGCATTGAGGCAGCGTGTGGGGATCGTGCCGCAAGACAGCGTGGTGTTTTCTGCCAATGCCATGGAAAACATTCGCTATGGCCGCACGGACGCCAGCGACGCCGAGGTGATGGCTGCCGCCCGCGCCGCCTTTGCCCATGAGTTCATCATGGCCTTGCCCCAGGGCTATGACACCTTTTTGGGCGAGCGTGGGGTGCGGCTGTCGGGCGGGCAGCGGCAGCGCATCAGCATTGCCCGTGCCATTTTGAAAAACCCGCCCCTGCTGTTGCTGGACGAGGCCACCAGCGCGCTGGACGCTGAAAGCGAGCGCATGGTGCAAGCGGCACTGAGCTCCGCCATGAGAAACCGCAGCACCCTCGTGATCGCCCACCGCCTGGCCACCGTGCAACAAGCGGACCGCATCATCGTGATGGAGGGCGGGCGCATCAAGGAAGTGGGCACCCATGCCGAGCTTTGTGCGGCAGGGGGGGTTTACGCCCACTTGGCGCGGTTGCAATTCCCTGAAATGCAATCCGCCGACGACAATAGCGCCTTAACGTGAGCTCGCGGTGTCAGGCGAGCCGACTTTATTGATCATTGATTCAGGAAATTCCCTATGTTTGCTGGCATTCCACGCTGGACCCAATGGCTTCTTTTGGCGGGGCTGTGTATGGGGTTGATCGCCTGTCAGACTCCCAGTCCGAACAGCAATGTCAAACCCTTCCCTGGCCTGAAACCCACGCCCCCAGCGGCGTCCGCCCCGCCGCCCAGTCCGCCTGCGCCTCCCAGCCCCATCGACTCGGTCGTCAACGGCAACCTCTGGAACGCAGCCATGGAAAACAGGCGTGCCAGTCTGGAGCGGGCGGCTGCGGGCACCAGCATTGGGGTGTCGCAGACCCCAGACAACGAACTCAAACTGTTCATCCCCAGCGACTTGGCGTTTGCTCCCCACAGCGTCACGATTGGCCCGGCCTTGCGTCCGGTGCTGGATGTGTTGGCTGGCAATTTGACGGGACAAGTCGAGATTCAGTTGTCGATCAGCGCACACACTGACAACACGGGCTCGGACCCGCAGAACAACACCCTGTCGTTAGAGCGAGCGCGCAGCGTTCGGGATTACCTCATCGGCAAGCAGGTCGTGACACCCTTCATTCAAGTGGCAGGTCGGGGTTCGCGTGAACCCTTGGCGACGAACGAAACGGCAGCTGGGCGCACCCGCAATCGTCGAATGGAAATTTTGGTGCGTCAAGCAGCGAAGTGATCAATTCCTCCCAATGAACAACCGCAGCAACCACCCCGCCACGTCGCAGTATGAAGACTTGATGCGCCATGTGCAGACCCATGGCGTCTTCAAACCTGATCGCACGGGCACCGGCACAACCAGTGTGTTTGGCCATCAAATGCGTTTTGATTTGGGGCGGGGCTTCCCCCTGATCACGACCAAAAAGGTTCATCTCAGATCGATCGTGCTGGAGTTGTTGTGGTTTTTGCGAGGCGATGGCAATGCCCGCTGGCTGCAAGAGCGCGGCGTGAGCATTTGGGATGAATGGGCCGCCGCCGATGGCGACTTGGGCCCGGTGTACGGTGTGCAGTGGCGCAGTTGGCCGACCCCGGATGGTCAGCACATCGATCAAATCAGCGAGGTGGTGGCGCAGCTCAAGAACAACCCCCATTCCCGGCGCATCATCGTGAGTGCCTGGAATGTGGCCGATCTGTCCAAGATGGCGCTCATGCCTTGCCATGCATTTTTTCAGTTTTACGTCGCCCCTGGCGCAACGCCGCAAGCCCCCGGCAAGCTCAGCTGCCAGTTGTACCAGCGCAGCGCGGATATTTTTCTGGGCGTGCCGTTCAACATCGCCAGCTATGCTTTGTTGACCCACATGCTGGCACAGCAGTGTGGCCTGGAGGTGGGTGAGTTCATCTGGACCGGCGGTGACTGCCACATCTACAGCAACCACGCCGAGCAAGTGGCCCTGCAGTTGTCTCGTGAGCCCCTGCCCTTCCCCACCCTCACGCTGCGGCGCACACCAGCGTCGTTGTTTGACTATGAGCTGGATGACTTTGTGGTGGAAGGCTATGAACACCACCCCGCCATCAAGGCGCCTGTCGCGGTTTAGGGCCGTGTCTCAGTGAACGCGAGCGTCAGCACGAGGGATGTGGCAGCATCCTTGGGTGAGGTGCCCAGAACATCAGAAATCGCTCCCGGTCGCCATCACGGTGGCAATACTTAGAATGCACGCCTTACGTTCTCAAGCGAGATTCACATGAGCGATCAAGTAGACGAAACGCGCCGCTGGGGCTTGATCATCGTGACGGTGGTCGTGAGCTTGGTGGTGATAGGCGTCGTGGGGCTGGGCGTGTCCAAGGCCAGGCACCCGCAGAGCAAATCAAGCCAGCAGGCGCAAGCCTCTTTGTCTACACAGGCACCCGTCAAGCTTTACTTCGAGTCAGGGTCAGCTGCGCTGTCCGCTGAGGCCCAGTCTGCCCTGAGCGAGGTGGCAGGTCGGGCACGTTCCAGCCCCGCCGCCACCGTGGTGGTGTTGGGCTTTGTTGATGCCACGGGCGACGCCGAAGTCAACGCAGCCTTGGCCAAGAGCCGCGCCCAGGCCGTGCAACATGCCCTGGAGGCCAACGGCGTCGAGCCACTCGCCATCTCGCTGAGCAGGCCGCAAGTTGCCCTCGGTGGCACCGACCCCAAAGAAGCACGTCGGGTCGAGATTCTGATGGGGCCCTGAGGGCGTTTGAATTTCCATCAGGACAAGGTGAGCATTCGCTCACCTTGAGCACCTCTACACCTGCATGTTCATGATGTCGCTGTAGGCCTGCACCAAGCGGTTGCGCACTTGCAGGGTCGCCTGGAAGTTGATTTGCGCTTTTTGCATGGCCACCATGGTCTCTTCAATGCTGACCGTGGGGTTGTCAAGTTGCACCTCGCGCTGCAAACGACTGGCCGCATGTTGGCTCTGACTGACGGATGAAAGCGCTTGCTTCAGGACGTCTTGAAACCCAGCGCCCGGCACAGCATTGCCGCCCTTGGGCAAGGGCATGCCGTTGGTCTGAAGGCCGGCCCGGGCCGCAGCCTGGGCGAAGTCAAATGGTTTGAGCGTGACGTTCATGCATTTCTCCGCACACCTTGCGCAATGGTTCTCATCTTAGGCACCTTCGGGGGTCACGGCAGGGTGAACTGATGCCTCTTTGACGCGCTGTTTGCGCCATCATGGAGCCCATGGTTTCGGAATAATCAGCTTCATTCGGGAGCCGCGGTTTGTGTGCGGCCCGCTGACGGAAATCACCACGATGGACAACGCAGTCGCCCTCAATAGACCCACCCCGCTGGCGCAAACGTCAGGCTTTGGGGCCCGCCTGGCCGAGATACCGGCGCGCACGAAAGTGATGTTTGGCTTAGGTATTGCCACCTTGCTGGCCGTCATCATGGCCATGGCGCTGTGGGGCAACCAAGGCGACTACAAGGTGTTGTACGCCAACTTGTCTGACAAAGACGGTGGCGCCATCATTGCCCAGCTGTCGCAGATGAACATCCCGTATCGCCATGCCGATGGGGGTGCCGCGATTTTGGTGCCCGCCAGCAAGGTGCATGATGCGCGCTTGAAGCTGGCCTCGGCGGGGTTGCCCAAGGGCTCGGTGGTGGGCTTTGAATTGATGGACGGCGCCCGTTTTGGGCAAACACAATTTCAAGAGCGATTGACGTTTCAACGCGGTCTCGAAGGCGAGTTGACGCGATCAATTCTGGCCATGTCGGCCGTGCAAAATGCACGAGTTCACCTGGCCTTGCCCAACCAAAACGGGTTTTTCCGTGAGCAGCAAAAGCCCAGCGCGTCGGTGCTGCTGACGCTGCACCCCGGTCTGACCCTGGACCGCACGCAAGTCGCCGGCATTGTGCACTTGGTGTCGAGCAGCGTGCCCGAGTTGACGCCCAAGTCGGTGAGCGTGCTGGATCAAACTGGTGCCTTGTTGTCCAGCCCGACCGAGGGCAACGCCGGCCTGGATGCGCAGCAATTGCAGTATGTCAACCAGATGGAGGCCGGCTACAGCAAGCGCATTTTTGACTTGTTGGAGCCGGTGATCGGGCGCGACAACCTGCGCGCCACAGTCACCGCTGATGTCGATTTTTCACAGTCTGAGGCTACCTCAGAAGAGTTTCGACCCAATCAGGGCGCACAGGCCAACGTGGCCATTCGCAGTCAACAAACCACCGAGCAATCGGGCAGCACCGGGGCACAGGCCAGCGGCATCCCGGGGGCCGCGTCAAACCAACCGCCCGTGCCAGCGACCGCCCCCTTGACGGGTGCCTCTCAGCCCCTGCAGACCGCCCAAGGCGGCGGTGGCAGCAACAGCAACAGCCGCCGCGATGCCGTCACCAACTATGAGGTGGACAAGACCGTGCGCGTCACGCGCAATGCCACGGGCATGGTGCGCCGCCTGAATGCGGCGGTGGTGGTCAACCACAAGGCCGTCACCGATGCCAAGGGCAAGACCACCTACCAAGCACTGACGACTGAAGAGATGGACAAGCTCACCGCCCTGGTGCGTGAGAGCGTGGGATTCAATCAACAACGCGGTGACTCGGTCAAAGTGATCAACGCGCCATTCAAAGTAGACACCGTCACGCCCTATGAGCTGCCTTTGTGGAAGCAGCCTGAGTTGCTCGACATGCTGCGCACGGCTGCCGTGCCAGCGGCGCTCACCTTGATCGGCCTGGTCGTGTTTTTCGGGATGATTCGGCCGGCGGTGCGTGCCGCCCTCGCACCCCCGCAGCCCGGGGCCAATCTGGACGTGGTCGAGGACGATGAGGTCGAGCCGGAAATCGAACCACCGAAAGCCCTGCCGGGCCCCAAGGTCAACGAAAACCTGGAACGTGCCCGCGTCTTGGCCAAAGAAAATCCCGCCGCTGTGGCCGGGATCGTCCGCGGCTGGGTCAGTGGCGAAACTGCCTGAACACCGCTGTTCGATCACGCCCGATTTCACTGAACCTCACTGGTAGCACCCATGCCCTCTGCTCCGATGTCTGAAGAAGAAGGTCTCGAGAATGCCGCGATCTTGCTGATGTCGCTGGGGGAGGACGAGGCCTCGGAAGTCTTTAAGCACCTCGGCCCGAAGGAGGTCCAAAAGCTGGGTGAAACCATCGCCCGCATGAAGTCGGTGCCGCGCGAGCGGTTTGACACTGTGCTGGAACAATTCCACCTCGTGGCCAGCGACCAAAGCATGCTGGTCTCGGACACCGATGAGTACGTCAAGACCGTACTGCGCCGGGCCCTGGGCGAGGACAAAGCCAACCTGTTGATTGACCGCATTTTGTCCGGCGGTGACGTCTCGGGCATTGAGAGTTTGAAGTGGATGGATGCGGGCTCAGTGGCTGAGTTGCTGCGCAACGAGCACCCTCAAATCGTGGCCGCCATCTTGGTCCACCTGGACGAAGACCAGGCCTCCGATGTGCTGAAGCATTTCTCTGAACGCCAGCGCAACGAGGTGTTGATTCGCATCGCTACGCTGGACGGCATTCAGCCTTCAGCGCTGAAAGACTTGAATGAGGTGATGAGCAAGGTGCTGGCCGGTGGCGACAAGCTGCGCAAGGCCTCGCTGGGCGGCGTGAAGACAGCCGCCGAGATGATCAATCTGATGGGCTCCAGCGTTGAAACCGCCGTGTTGGACTACATCCGCGAGGCGGACAACGAGTTGGCGCAAAAAATCATGGACAACATGTTCACCTTCGACGATCTGGAAAAGATCGACGACCGCGGCATCCAGGCGCTGCTCAAAGAGGTGCAAAGCGAGTCGCTCATCATTGCCCTCAAAGGTGCGACGCCAGAAATGCGCGAGCGCATCTTCAAGAACATGTCAACCCGTGCGGCCGAGACGCTGCGCGAGGACCTGGAGTCGCGTGGGCCGGTGCGAGTGTCTGAAGTGGAAGCTGAACAGAAAGAGATGCTCAAAATCGTGCGCCGCCTGGCGGATGAGGGTCAGATCGTGCTAGCAGCAGGAGGCGATGATGAGTTCCTCTAATCCGAAAAGCGGCATCAAGAACATCCCCCCGCCCGAGGGCCACAAGCCCTCCCCCTACGGTCGCTTCATCCCCAGAGAAGAGTTGAACTCGTTCTCTGTCTGGAGCCCTGAAAGCCTGGGAGGGAACGAGCCGGTGCGCGGCGTTCATCGGCACGCACCGGCTGACAACGGCGCCAGAGGCGCGGCCAGCAGCACCGAAGACTTGACGCAAGTCATGCACAGTGCGCACCAGCAAGGCTATCAAGACGGCTACCGCGACGGCATGGTGGCGCTGGACAGCTTCAAGCAAACCTATGCCATGCAAATGGGGACGCAGGTAGGTGCTTTACTCGAATCGCTGTCCGCGCAGCTGGAAGACCTGCAGCAAGACCTGGCACGGGCCTTGGCCGTTTCGGCCACCCATTTGGCACGCCAGATCGTGCGCAGCGAGCTGCGCAGCCACCCCGAGTTGGTGGCCCAGGTCGCCAACGAGGCGCTGGAGTCTTTGCTGCTCAGTGCGCGACATGTGACGCTGCGCGTGCACCCCGATGACCTTCCCCTGGTGAACCAAGGGTCTGCTGAAATGCTGGCGGCACGCAGCGCCAGGGTGATCGCTGACACCAGCTTGATGCGCGGCAGTTGCATGCTCGAGTCAGACATCGGCGTGATGGATGCCAGCATGGAGACACGCTGGCGCCGCGCCGTCGCGGCCATTGGCTGTGACGAGCCCTGGACACCCCAGACGCCGACCAATGCGGTCGACCCTGCCCACGACGAGAGTCCAACGCCCCACGAGGCGCCCCAGGCACCGACACAGGAGGCATCATGATTACGTCACCGCGGGAAGCCCAAGCCCTGGCCCGGGCGGACAACCTCGACAAGTGGCGCCGCTACCTCGGCGAGTTGGTGAGCTTCACCGGCGAGCCGCTGCCGCTGGAGTCGCAAGGCCTGTTGGTGCGCGTCGCCGGCCTGGTGCTGGAAGCCGCCGGCATCCGTGTGCCGGTGGGCTCGGTGTGCGAGGTGCGCATGCGCGGTCAACCGCCGGTGCTGGCCGAGGTGGTGGGGTTTTCGGGCGACCGGGCCTACCTGATGCCGACCGGTGATGTGCATGGCTTGGCGAGCGGCGCCCGTGTGATCCCCCGCCCGACACCCGTGGTGCCGATGCGCCTGGGCGCAACCTACCACCCCTGGCGGCGTGGCGAAGACCGCACCCTGCATTTGCCAGTGGGTGATGGCTTGCTCGGCCGTGTGGTGGACTCCCAGGGCCACCCCATGGACCGGCATGGCGAGCTGTTTGGCGTCCAAAACGAACCCCTGATTCGCCGCCCGATCAACGCCATGGACCGTGACCCCGTGCGCCGCCCCCTGGACACTGGCGTGCGCGCGATCAATGCCATGCTCACGGTGGGCCGCGGCCAGCGCATTGGGCTGTTTGCGGGCACGGGGGTCGGTAAATCCGTGCTGTTAGGGATGATGGCGCGCTACACCGAGGCCGATGTCATCGTGGTCGGCTTGATTGGGGAGCGCGGCCGGGAGGTCAAGGAGTTCATTGAAGACATCCTGGGGCCGCAGGGCCTGCAACGCTCGGTGGTGGTGGCCGCACCGGCCGACGCCCCGCCCCTGACCCGACTGCAAGGGGCGAACTACGCCACTGCAGTGGCCGAACACTTCCGAGATCGTGGCGCCCATGTGCTGTTGTTGATGGATTCCCTCACGCGCTATGCCATGGCGCAGCGCGAGATTGCCTTGGCCATTGGCGAACCCCCAGCCACCAAAGGCTACCCCCCCAGCTGCTTTGCCAAGCTGCCGCAATTGGTTGAGCGCAGTGGCAATGGCTTAGCGGGCGCCGGATCGATTACCGCGTTTTATACCGTGCTCAGCGAGGGCGATGACCCGAATGACCCGATTGCCGATGCTGCACGAGGCATTCTGGATGGCCACATTGTGCTGTCTCGTGAGCTGGCCGAGTCGGGACATTTTCCGGCCATCGACATCGAAAAATCGGTGTCGCGGGTGATGACGAATGTGGCCACCGTCCCTCACGTTGAGGCGGCCCGACGCTTTCGGCAGCTGCACTCCAAGCATCAAAAAGCACGGGACCTGATTCAGCTGGGTGCCTATGTCCCAGGCAATGACCCGGACCTGGACACCGCCGTGCGCATGCAAGGCGCCATGAGCGAGCTGCTGCGCCAAGACATGAATGAGCGCGCCAGCATGGCCGAGAGCGTCAAGCGCTTGCGGCAAATGATGTCGTCGTGATGAGCACCTGGAGTTGCCATGAGAGACCTTCAACCCCTGTTGGCACTGCTGGCCCAAGCCGAGCATGAGCGTGACGATGCGCTGGCCTCGCATGCCCGGGCGGTGGCCCAACACCGTGCCGCCCAAGATCAAAGTGAGCAGCTCTTGGCCTACCGCAAAGAGTATGAGCAGCGTTGGGCTGAGCACTTCAAGCAAAACAGCAGCATCGAGTTGATGCATTGCTATCAAGCATTCACACAGCGCCTGGCGCTGGCCCTGGCCCATCAAGAGCGCGCGCAAGCGCAGACCGAAGAACAGGTGGTTGGCGCCTTGGCGGTGGTTCAGTCGTATGAAATGCGGGTGGCTTCGGTGAAGAAGTTGATTGAGCGGCGGCTCAACGAGCAACGCCTGCACGCTGACCGGCTGGATCAAAAGCTCACCGATGAGTTTGCCGCGCGGGTGCGCTGGCGGCCCCCGGCGTACTCAACCGACACCACCTATTGAGGCTCAGCCCCATCGGCTTGTGAGTTCAACCCACCCCCCTTCGCGCAGGCAACGCCATGAATATCCAGAGCACCACCGCATTGAGCATCCTCCCCCCGCCCTCGGCAACGCCAAGCACGGCCCCCGCTGAGCCCGCGGCGCCTGATGGCACCAACGCCGAGCCCAGCCCCTTTGCCAAGCTGCTGCAACAGCGCCAAAACGCTGACAAGCCCGCTGAACGCCCCGCTGAGCGATCTGAAGAACAAGCGAACAAAGCACAGTCGGCTGACTCCACGCAAGCACCCCCAAGCGAGTCCAACGCCTTGGACACCCGAAAAACTGCGCCCACTCCTGTTGCAGCGACGACGGCCAGCCGAGCCAGCAGCAAGAGAGCCCAGGTGCTGACTGAGTTGGCCCAAACCCAAGGCCTTGAGCCGGCCAGGCCCACCGACAAGAAGGACGAGCGCATCCCCGACACCAGCACCGCGACTCTGGCCCAGGGGCTGCTAGCCCCTGTAGCGACAAACATGGCCTCGCCCGCGGCCCGCGGTGTTTCAACGGACCCTGCCGAACAGGCAAGCGCGGCAAATGTCACCACGCCCACTGACAGCACATCGGTGTTGCCTACAGCCACAGTCACCGCAGACAAAGGCATCGACGCCCAGCCCAGCCGCTTATCCGCGGCTGCCCCGGATGTCGACCCAAAAATCGCGAACCAAGACTCCGCACTGACCATGGCGTCCCCTGCCACCCAAACCGACACGCAGAAAGACCCCGCTGATCGTGTGAGGCTGCCCTTGGAGGGCCACCTCACATCGTTGCCTAACCCACTCATGACGCCAGCGGCAGGCGACACCCTCAAAAGTTTGGCCCGCCTGACCGATCAAGACAAACTGAAACCCTTGGGTGGCGTGAGCGAGGCGGGGCCGCTGCCCGCCCTGGGTGCGGGGCCCACGACCCTCCTGCCGTCCGTGAGCAACATGGCGCCGACCCTTTCCATTCAAACGCCAGTGCAAGCGCCTGAGTTCAAAGAAGCGCTGGCCACCCAGGTCAGCATGCTGGTCAGAGATGGCATTCAGCAAGCGTCGTTGCAACTTAACCCGGCCCACATGGGCCCCATATCGGTCCAGATCTCACTGGATGGCACGCAAACGCGTGTGGACTTTTCTGCAGACTCTGCTGCAACTCGCCAAATCATTGAGGCTGGGCTGCCCGAGTTGGCCAGCGCGCTGCGTGATGCCGGGCTGACACTCAGTGGCGGAGGCGTGTCGCAACAGAGCGCGCAGTCCGCACAGCAAGAGGCCGCAGCCCGTCAAGCCAACCCCCCAGCACGCTTGCGCAGCAGCCCAGACGACGCCCCGCTACCCCGCCCAGTCACCACCACCGTGAGCATGAGTCCGGGCGGACTCGATTTGTACGTCTGACGCCCCACGCCACGCCAGCCAGCAAAAGGTGGGTCATTCCGACGCAACGCAGCAAATCGGCAATTTGCCGCACTCCGCAGCACCCCCCGGAAAGCATGGCCCAGCGTCTGGTTGAGTACCCTTCAAACACCTCGCTTATCTGCCCATTTGAACGGTACGCAGGCGCCAAAATTTCCTCATCCAACAGCGCGGTTCAGGGGTGGTCCCTGTCAACGGCTGTTTAAAGGGTGACCGAGGAATGTCATGGCCACTGCCGCCGCTGCAAAACCCAAAGCCGATGTTGAAGCTACCGCTCCGGCGCCAGCAGCGCCCGCTGCAGGGAAGGGGAAAAAGAAGCTGCTCTTGATCCTGGCGCTGGTGGTGGTATTGCTCGCTGGGGTGGGGGGCGGCATGGTCTATTGGATGAAAAAAAATGCAGCCGCCGCAGCGGCCGCTGCGGCGGCTGACGATGAGGGCGACGACCATGGCGGCGCGGCCAAAGCACAAGAACACAAGCCCAGCGGCCCCCCCACGTTTGTGGCCCTGGACCCCTTTGTGGTGAACCTGGCCGACAAAGGTTCAGACCGCTACGCACAGATTGCAGTCACCTTGCAAATTGACGACACCAAGTTTGCTGACCAGCTCAAGCTCTACATGCCAGCCATTCGCAACAACATCTTGATGGTCATTGCGCACAAAACAGCTGACGAACTGCTGGCCCGAACGGGCAAAGAAGCCCTGGCCAACGAAATCATGGAAGAAGCCATCCGGCCCATGAATCTTGCGCCTGAAGAAGGTCAAGGCAAAGGCAAAGGCAAGGGCAAGCCGCACAACCCGATCAGCAAAGTCCACTTCGCCAACTTCATCATCCAGTGACAGCAATCACACCCGCCGTACCAATGGCCATTTGCAGTGACACGCCATGAACCAGCAAATCCTCTCGCAAGACGAAGTTGATGCCCTGCTACAAGGCATCACGGGCGAAAGCCAGAAGCTTGAACAGGAAGAGGTTCAGGAAGGTGGCATTCGCGACTACAACATCGCCAGCCAAGAGCGGATTGTCCGTGGGCGGATGCCCACGATGGAAATCATCAACGAGCGCTTTGCCCGCAACATCCGCATCGGGCTGTTTAACTTCATTCGCAAGAGCCCAGAAATCTCGATCGGTGGCATCAAGGTGCAAAAGTACAGCGCCTTTTTGCGCGAGATCGTGGTGCCCACCAACTTCAATATCGTCAGTGTGCGACCCCTGCGCGGCAGCGGCCTGATTGTCTGTGACCCCACCCTGGTGTTTGCCGTGATCGACGCGTTGTTTGGGGGGGCGGGCAAGTTCCACACCCGCATCGAGGGCCGCGACTTCTCACCGACCGAGCAACGCATCATCATGCGCCTGGTCGAGGTGGTGACGGCCGAGTATAAAAAGGCATGGCATGGAATCTATCCACTGGAGCTCGAATACCAGCGCTCAGAGATGCAACCCCAGTTTGCCAACATTGCCACCCCCAGTGAAATCGTGGTGGCCACGTCGTTCACGCTGGAAGTAGGCGAGACCACCGGCACCATTCACTTTTGCATTCCGTACTCGACGCTGGAGCCCATTCGCGACGTGCTGTACTCCACCATTCAAGGTGACAGCAACGAGCCGGATCGGCGCTGGGTCAATTTACTGAAGCAGCAAATTCAATCCGCAACGGTCGATTTGGTGGCCGAGCTGGCCCATGCGCCGGCCACGGTCGAACAGCTACTGGCCTTCAAGCCGGGCGATTTCATCGAGCTTGAACTCAAGCCCGGCATCCAGGCCAAGGTCGCAGGTGTGCCCATTCTGGAGTGCCACTATGGCATCGCGAATGGCAAATATGCGCTGAAAATAGATCAACTGTTGACCAGCTCGAGCATGGGCTGGTTGGGAGAATCCAATGTCTGATACCGACGGCATGAGCCCCGAAGACGCGATGGCCGCGGAATGGGCGGCTGCGTTGTCCGAGTCCACCCCTGCGGCACCCGCCAACGAGGGCATGAACTCCGAGGTTCAATACGCGGCCGAACAGGTGATGCCCGCTGAGTTCACCAACTTTGGTGATCCCGGAACCCCCAACATGGTGGCCGGCAACGACATCAACATGATTCTCGACATCCCGGTGCAGCTCACCGTGGAGTTGGGGCGCACGCGGATTCCCATCAAACACATTTTGCAGTTGGCGCAAGGCTCGGTGGTCGAGCTGGAAACCATGGCGGGTGAGCCCATGGACGTCTTGGTCAACGGCTACCTGATTGCACAAGGCGAGGTGGTGGTCGTGAACGACAAGTTCGGTATTCGTCTGACCGACATTGTCACCCCCTCCGAGCGCATGCGCCGCCTCAGCCGGAGCACTTGATTGTGGACAACCTCAGCGTGAATTTTTTTCTTTGGTTCATTGCCGTCATCGTGATGATTCCGATTGCTTTATGGCTGCTCAAGCGCAGCCCGTGGGGCGCGGGGCTGAGCGGACCATCGCATTCGCCGGTGCGTCAGGTGAGCTCGTTGTCACTGTCGCCCACGCAGCGCATTGTGACGATCGAGGTGGGCGAAGGCGAGGAAAAACGCTGGCTGGTGCTGGGTGTCACGCCCCAGTCGATCACCACCTTGCACACACTCAGCGTCAGCCATGCCGTGCCGCAAGTAGCCACCGAGACCACCCTGCGCCACGATGCGTTCTACCAATTGCTCAAGCGGCTGCGTGCGGGTGAGCGACGTGAAAACTGAGCACATCCGCCGGCCGACACGCAGTCTCCTGCTGCTGGGTTGGAGCACTGTGGCGCTGCTCTTACCCCTGATTGCCAATGCACAGGCACAAGCTGTCTCGCCCAGCTTGCCCCTGGTGGTGGCCCAAGGTGCGGGGGGCACGAGCTACTCCGTTCCCATCCAAACGCTGTTGTTCTTCACGGCACTGAGCTTTTTGCCGGCCGTGATGTTGCTCATGACCAGCTTCACTCGCATCGTCATTGTGTTGGGCTTGCTGCGCCAAGCCATGGGCACCCAGGCGACCCCACCCAACCAAGTGATCGTTGGCCTGAGTCTGTTTCTGACCTTCTTTGTGATGGGCCCCACGATCGACAAGGTCTACATCAACGCCTACCAACCCTACAACGCCAACCAAATCAGTTTTGACCAGGCGCTGCAACGCGGTGAGCTGCCTATGCGGGAATTCATGCTCAAACAAACACGCCAATCTGACCTGGCCTTGTTCGCCAAATTGGCCAAGCTTGACCCCGCGGTGCCCATGGCCGAGGTGCCCTTCAAAGTGTTGGTGCCGTCGTTTGTGACCAGCGAACTCAAAAGCGCCTTTCAGATCGGGTTTTTGATTTTTATCCCGTTCTTGATCATCGACATGATTGTGGCCAGCGTCTTGATGAGCTTGGGGATGATGATGCTCAGCCCGGTGATTGTGGCCCTGCCCTTCAAGCTGATGCTCTTCGTGTTGGCCGACGGCTGGAACCTTCTCTTGGGTTCCCTGGCGGCCAGCTTCGCTACCTAGTTCAGTGGATTTGAAAGGTTGAATTGTTGTGAGGCCAATGGTGAGTTACACAGGCTGCTGGATTCCCGCCTGCGCGGGAATGACATGGGGAGATGCGCAACCCTGCGCCCGTCATCCCCGCGCAGGCGGGGATCCAGGAGGGTGCCTCAGGCGCGTGATGCCCGCGCACTGCATTCCTCCCAGCTCTGCTTGCCCATGCGCCACCTGTTCGCCTTGGCGAAATCAACCTTTCAAATTGACTGCGACGGGGTACTGGTAGTACCCCGTTACTTTGCCACAAGGAAGCTCCATGGACGCACAACAGGTTTTTACATTCGGGCAGCAGGGTCTGCATTTGCTGCTGATGGTGTCGGCGCCGATACTGCTCACGGTCTTGGGCGTGGGGCTGCTGGTGAGCGTGTTTCAAGCCGCCACGCAAATCCACGAGCAAACCTTGTCTTTTGTGCCCAAAATTCTGGCCGCCGTCTTGGTGCTGGGGATCACCGGGCCTTGGATGCTGACCTCCCTGGTGGAGTACATGCAACGCATGTTGCAGACCATCCCCTCCGTCGTGGGCTGACCCCCGAGCGAAGCCAAGACCATGCTGACCTTCACCGAAGCGCAGGTCATGCAATGGCTGGCCCCCTACCTGTGGCCCTTTGTCCGCATCTTGGCCTTGCTCAGCACCATGCCCGTGTTGTCTCAGCGGGTTGTGACGGCGCGCGTCAAAATTTGCCTGGCGATGCTGATCGCGGTGTGTGCGCAGGCCAGCCTGCCCTTGATGCCCGAGGTGGCGCTCGACTCGTCCCAAGCCCTGTTGATGTTGATGCAGCAACTGTTGATTGGCTGGTCACTGGGCTTTGCCGCCCGCCTGGTATTTGCGGCCATCGAGCTGGCCGGCGACACGGTGGGCCTGCAAATGGGGCTCAACTTCGCCATGTTTTTTGACCCCAGCACAGGGGGTCAAGTGACCTCGCTGGCGCGGTTTTTCGGCACCACCGCCAGCCTGCTGTTCATCACCATCAATGGGCACTTGCTGATCGTGGCGGCCGTGGTGCAGAGCTTTCACAGCTTTCCCGTGGGGCCCGAACCCTTTGCGTTTTTACGCACGGTACAGCCGCAGGTCTGGGGGGCCGAGATTTTCCGTCTGGGCTTATGGATTGCCCTGCCCTTGACGGCCATGCTGCTGTTCACCAACTTGGTCTTGGGCATGATTGCGCGCGTCGCACCTCAGCTCAATGTGTTTGCCATTGGCTTTCCGATCACGGTGGGTGTGGGCTTGATCGGTGCCCTGTTCACCTTGCCCATGATGCAAGGGCCGTTCACCATGGCACTGGAGCAAATGTTGGCCAATTTTCAGTGATGCCCACAGGCAGCTTACTCGCCCACCAGCCCATTGCGAATCGCGTACACCGTCATTTCAGAATTGTTGGCCAAGCCCAGTTTTTCGAGCACCCGGGCGCGGTAGACACTGACCGTCTTTGGACTGAGGGTCAACTCTTCGGCAATGTCTGACAGGCGCTTGCCTGACGCAATCAACATGAGGGTCTGCAACTCGCGGTCAGAGAGTTTGTCATGAGCCACCTGGCTACTGGGCGTGGTCAGGCTCTCGACCAGCATTTGAGCGATCTCAGGCGTTACATACTTGCGCCCCTGCGCCACCGTGCGCACGGCGGACACCAGCAGCACCGGATCGCCCCCCTTGTTGACATAGCCAAACGCCCCGCAGCGCAAGGCCCGAATCGCATACTGCTCCTCGGGGTACATGGACACCACCAACACACGCAAACTGCTGCCTTCTTCTTTGAGCGCATGCAACACATCCAGGCCACTGCGCCCGGGCATGCTGATATCCAGCACCAGCACATCACACGACAGATTGCGCAACAAACCACGCAACTCGCCGTAGTCACCCGCCTCGCCCACCACCTGGATGTCGGCGGCGTCAGAGAGGGTGTCACGAATGCCGCGACGTATCAGGGCATGGTCATCACACAAAATCACCTTAATCATCACAACCCCCCCCAACCCGTGGGATCAGGGTCAGCCGCAATGGCCTCACCCGCTCCCGGTGTTTGTTCAGCCAGCGCCTCGTCCAGTGGCACCGACAGGATCAGCGTCGTCCCGCTCGCGCTGCTGCTCACGTCCACCCAACCACCGACTGTGCGTGCGCGCTCATGTAAACCACGAATACCGAAAGATCGCACTTTGGCCAAATCACGCCGGCTCAAGCCGCGGCCGTTGTCACTCACCTCCAGCGACAAAACCCCGCCAGCCATCGACAAATCAATTTCAACCCGGGTGGCCTGGGCATGCTTAGATACGTTGGTGAGAGCCTCTTGCGCCGTGCGGTAGGCCACCAGCGGCACCCCGGCCGGCAAAGGCACGAGCAACTCAGGCAAGCGCAAGGTACAACACAGGCCTGCGCGCTTCTCGAAGCGTCCCGCCATCCACTGCAAGGCCGCCACCAAGCCTTGCTCGAGGATGGCCGGACGCAGGTTGTGCATGATCCGCTGGCTGGCCTCAATGGCGTGGCTCACCATCTCCTGGGCCGAGTCCAGACGCGACGCCATCTCGGGCGCCTCAATTCGCCGGGCAATCCAGGCCAGATCCAGCTTCAGCGCCGTCAATGCCCCCCCCACGTCGTCATGAATCTCGCGGGCGATCGCGACCCGCTCCAACTCGACGCTGGTTTGCAAGTGTTGAGCCAACTCATGCAGCCGCTGCTTGCTGAGCTGCAACTCCGCATCGGCCAGCAGCCTTGCGCGGCGAGTGACGCTGGCCTCAACGGCATGCAGCACCGCGGGTGCCAGCCGCGCCAGGTTGTTTTTCAGGATGTAGTCACTGGCGCCATTGCGCATGGCCTCCACGGCCGTGTCTTCCCCAATTTGGCCCGACACCAACACAAACGGGATGTCAAGCCCACGCGCCTTGAGTAAATCGAGCGCCACCAGCCCCGAAAACCCCGGCAGGTTGTAGTCTGAGACAACGATGTCGATCGCGTTATCGGGTGACGGATCATCGATGGCGCTCAAGAAATCGACCTCGCAATCCACACGGTGCATTTGAACTTGCATTCCGCCACGCTCCAGGTGGGCGCGCATCAGCTCGTGATCCAGTTCGGAGTCTTCGAGGTGAAGCACTTTCAAAACGGTAGGCGATGCGCTGTGCGTCATGTGTGAAGTATGCCGCGGAGCCCGCCTTTTGCGGCAAGTATTCGCTTCAAGCGCAAAGGAGGAAATGCGCCCACTTTCACCCGGTGATTGGCCTAATGTTCGCCCCAGACCTGCCGAAAATGAGCTCCATAGACAGGTGTTTGTGGCTGTACTTGGTTGACATGGCGCCAACCAACCCACCTGATACTCGCAACGACGATCTGTTTTGTGGAGCACGACCTTGATGGACGACGCACCCGCCCCTCTGGATACAGGCCATATGCCTTTGCCAACTGCTGCGGACTTGCAAGACAACTTGATGTCAGCCACCAACGACCTGGACCGGCTGCAAACCTTGTTGGCTGACGCCTGTGAGACGCTCATGCAGCGGTTCTACGGCGCCTCAGAGCAAGTTCACTCGCTGCGCGAAGCAACCGGCGCCGTTGGCTCTGACACCGACCAGGAAGAAAAATTCCAAGGTGTTCTGCAACATCTGGGGGGTGCTGTCACAGCCCTGCAGTTTCAGGACATGGCCTGCCAGCTCATTGATCACACCAACCGTCGTTTGCGCAACTGTGCAGACACCTTGGCCAGAGAAACTTTTGGCCAAGATGAGGATGGGGCGACCGTCATCACACCGGCCCCGCTTCGACCGAACCCGGTGACCCAGTCCGAAATGGACGCTGGCTCTGTCGATTTATTCTGATCCTGTCGCAAACACCTGTTGATCTAACCAAGACTTCCCGGAGATAGATATGCATTCAATCCTTGCCGTGGACGACTCCGCCTCCATGCGTCAAATGGTCGCCTTCACCCTGAAGAGCGCGGGCTACAACGTCGTTGAAGCGGTTGACGGCCAAGACGCGTGGGAAAAATCGAGTAGCCGAGACTTCGATCTCGTGCTAACCGACCAAAACATGCCCCGAATGGATGGCATCAGCCTGACCAAAAAACTGCGGGACAACCCGAAGTTCAAGGCCACGCCGATCCTGATCCTGACCACCGAGTCGAGCGATCAAATGAAGCAAGCGGGCCGCACCGCCGGAGCCACGGGCTGGTTGGTCAAGCCCTTCGATCCCGCCAAGCTGCTCGAAGTCATCAAAAAAGTGGTGCGCTGAAGCTCTGCTTCAAGCAAGCACCCGACGAGACACCCAAGCTACAGGAGCCATCATGGCCGAGTCATCCACGGAAAGCGGTGCCGGCGCCGGCATCGATCTCAGCCAGTTCTACCAAGTTTTCTTTGAAGAAGCAGGTGAAAACCTGGATCGCATGGAGCAGCAACTCCTAGAGATCAATATTGAGGCCGCAGACGACGAAGAGCTCAACTCGATCTTTCGCTGCGCTCACTCCGTCAAGGGCGGTGCCGCCACCTTCGGGTTCACCGACGTGGCCGAGCTCACCCACCAGATGGAGACCCTGCTGGACAAGCTGCGCCGGCACGAACTGATGCCCACGCCCCAGATGGTGGACGTGTTGCTGCAATCAGGCGATGCCCTGCGCGCGCTTCTGGCACGTCACCAAGGCTCCGGGGAAGGCGAACTCGACACCACCGAACTGCTGCTCAACATCCGTGCCATGGCCAGCGGCCAAGTCCCGATGGTGATGCCCATCCCGGCTACTACGTCGATCGCTGAAAAGGCCCCCGTTGCGCAGCCAGGCAGTGCCGCACCGCGCCTGCTGGAATTGCGCGTGGGCCCGCTTGACGACACCGACCATGCCGACAACCTGATCGATCTGTTCAAAGAGATCCCCGACCTGGGCACCATTGAGCCACTCGATGGCGGTAAAGGTGCTGAAGGCATGCGCCGCTACAAAGTCATCACCGCCGCCAGCGACAACGAACTGTTGGACCTGTTCACGTTCCATGTGGCACGCGAGCATGTTCAACTTCAGCCCCTGACGTCGGGCTTCGGTTTTCATCCGGGTGCCCCTGGCGCCCCCCCCGAAGAAGAGCCCGCCGCGCCATCCGTCGGGTACGGCTTCTTCGATAACGCACCGGGTGCCCCAGAAGTCGGTTACGGCTTCTTTGACGAAGCCCCCGGCTCCCCCGCCCAACTCGCGGCAGGCCGTAACGCGGCATCAGCGACCGACCCCTCCGGCACCGCGGTGGCCAAGCCTTCGGGCAAAGCACCTGCCAAGATAGAAAAAGCAGCCACCGCCGAGGCGGCCACCCTGCGCGTGTCCGTGGAGAAGGTGGACCAACTCATCAACCTCGTGGGTGAACTCGTGATCACCCAAGCCATGCTGGCGCAAAACAGCAAGGACATCGACGCGGCCTTGTATCAGCAGCTGGTGGCCGGCCTGGCTGATCTCGACCGCAACACGCGCGACTTGCAAGAGTCCGTGATGTCGATTCGCATGATCCCCATGTCGATGGTGTTCAGTCGCTTCCCACGCATGCTGCGTGACCTCGCCGCCAAACTGAGCAAGAAGGTCGAGTTCGTGACCCTGGGCGAGGCCACCGAGCTCGACAAAGGCCTGGTCGAAAAAATCACCGACCCGCTGACCCATTTGGTACGCAACAGCTGCGACCATGGCATCGAGTCTCCAGCGGAGCGCTTGGCCAAAGGCAAACCCGAGCACGGCACCATCACCCTCGCTGCCTCCCACCAGGGGGGCTCCATCGTGATCGAAGTGCGCGACGATGGTCGCGGCTTGTCGCGCCAAAAGCTCATCAAGAAGGCCCGCGAAAAAGGCATTGATGCCCCCGACTCCATGACCGACGCGGAAGCCTGGAGCCTGATTTTTGCCCCAGGCTTCTCGACAGCCGACGTCGTCACCGACGTGTCGGGTCGCGGTGTAGGCATGGACGTGGTGAAGAGAAACATTCTCTCACTGGGTGGCACGGTCGACATCGACTCGGCTGAAGGCTATGGCATGCGGGTGAGCGTTCGTCTGCCCCTGACCTTGGCCATCATGGACGGCATGAGCGTGGGCGTCGGCGAAGAGGTCTACATCGTCCCCTTGTCTTCGGTGGTCGAGTCATTCCAGGTGCATCCCGACATGATCCGCACCATCGGCGGTGCGGGTCGGGTGGTCGAGGTGCGCGACGAGTACATGCCTGTGCTGGAGCTCGAGCAAGTGTTTGGCATCCCACGCTTCGATTTTGAAAACGTCAGCGGCATCATGGTCGTGGCAGAAGCCGAAGGCGGCCGTGTCGCGCTTTTGGTAGACGAATTGCTGGGGCAACAGCAAGTGGTAGTCAAAAACCTCGAGGCCAACTACCGCAAGGTCCATGACATCTCCGGCGCCACCATCATGGGTGACGGCAGAGTGGCCTTGATCTTGGATGTTGGAAGCCTGGTGCGCCGCTCACGCCATTGAGGCCCAATTCATTTCCAACGGAGTTGAGTATGTTCAAGTCGGTACGTGGGTCGCTTTTCTTCCTCGGTGTGCTGCTGTTGGTGACCAACTTGATCTTCATTGTTCAGGCCCACCGACAACAAAGCAAACTGGCCTTGAGTGCCGAGCAAGCATTCGTGGCCAAAGACGTGGTGGCCGATATCCTGCCGCCGCCCATGTACTTGATCGAGCTACGGCTGGTACTGTCTCAGGCGATCGAAGGCACGATGCCGGTTGCCGATGCAGTCAAAAACTATGAACGCCTCGCGCTGGAGTACAACGCGCGCGTCGACTTCTGGCAAAAAGACCCACCCTTCGGCCTGGAAAAGCAACTTCTCGGCAAACAACACGAGGCCGGCAAGCTGTTCATTGCGGCGGCCAAAACCGAGCTACTCGACAAACTGGTGGCGGGTGACAAAGACACTGCCCAAGCCAATCTGAAGAAGATGCATGGCCTGTATGCAGAGCACCGCACCGGGGTCGATGACACCGTGGTCGCCGCTAACAAGTTTGCCGAAACGTCGGTGGCGGCTTTTGCCGCCAATGCAGGACAGTCGACCTACATCCTTTTGCTTTTTTCTATCATCACATTCGCAGCCTTATTTTTCTTGATTCGGCGCAATCTTCGCGACATTCTGACCCCCATCGACAACGCTTCTGAGTTTGCCCGCGGCATCACCGAAGGCGACCTCAGCCACCAGCTGATCATCTGCAACAAGGTCGAGATTGCTCGCTTGCAAACAGCCTTGGTCGTCATGCAAAACTCGCTGCGCAAAATTGTCGGTGAGGTGCGCCAATCCACCGACAGCATCAGCCACTCCAGCACCGAAATCGCCCACGGCAACCTCGATTTGAGTCACCGCACCGAACAAACCGCGGCCAATCTGCAGCAGGCGGCCGCTTCCATGCAGCACGTCACCAACACCGTCAAACACAGCGCCGAAAGTGCCCGTCAGGCCAACCAACTGGCCTCCAGCGCCGCGCAAGTCGCCGCACGAGGTGGTGAGGTGGTCTCGCAGGTGGTCAGCACCATGGACGAGATCAACGCCAGCTCCAAGAAAATCTCCGACATCATCGGTGTCATTGACGGCATTGCCTTTCAGACCAACATTTTGGCTCTCAATGCGGCCGTCGAAGCAGCCCGCGCTGGTGAACAGGGCCGCGGCTTTGCCGTGGTGGCCAGCGAAGTGCGCAGCCTGGCAGGCCGCTCGGCCGATGCTGCCAAAGAAATCAAAACCCTCATCGGCGCCAGTGTTGAGCGCGTCGAAACCGGCTCACGCCTTGTTGAAGATGCCGGCGCCACGATGCAAGAAATCGTCACCTCCGTGCAGCGTGTCTCCGACATCATCGGTGAGATCACCGCAGCATCCACCGAACAAAGTGAGGGCATCACGCAAGTCGGCAACTCGGTCACGCAGTTGGACCAAATGACCCAGCAAAACGCCGCCCTTGTCGAGCAAGCCGCTGCGGCGGCCGAGAGCATGCGGGACCAGGCCAGCAAGCTGACCGAGGTGGTTAGCACCTTCAAGCTCGACAAAGTCGACACGGTGGCACGCTCCCAACCCGGGCCCGCCCACACCACGCCGCACAAAGCACTCCCGACCCCAAAGTCGGTCCAACGCCCTGCCCCGGCGCCAGCTGCCAAACCAGCTGCGGCAACGCCAACGGTCACGCCTGCTGCAGCGCCAACCGGCGGCGCAGACGAATGGGAAACCTTCTGAGCGCAGATCGACCACCGGCAAACAACCGCGCCACGGCCTTCACAAGCAACTTCCAGGGCCCCGAGAAGAGCAAAATCCGGCGGCCAAAGGCCCAAGGGCCCGCCCTCGGGCGAGGCGTCGCAGGGGATGACAGGGAAACCTTGTGAAAGTGCCGATTTTTGAGATTTTTGACCTCAAGAAACAGCGTCAAAGATCGAAAACACAGTACGGACCCTGAGCGCCGCCATCCCCCAGCCCCCCTGCCCACGCGTTTACAGAGAGCATCACCATGGACATGATCACCGACGCCAAACAAGTCGCCCGCCATGAGGCCGCAAGGGCCACCGCCGTCGGCGGCGAGTTCCTTACCTTCCGCCTGGGCGCAGAAGAATACGGCATTGACATCCTCAAAGTTCAAGAAATCCGCTCGTACGAAGCACCCACCCGCATCGCCAACGTGCCGGAATTCATCAAAGGCGTCGTCAACCTGCGGGGCGTCATCGTCCCCATCGTCGACCTGCGGCTCAAACTCGCCTACACGAGCGCCGAGTACAACAGCTTCACCGTCGTCATCGTCCTCAACGTCCGCGGCCGCATTGTCGGTGCCGTCGTTGATTCCGTCTCCGACGTCCTCGAACTCTCCAAAGAAGCCGTCAAGCCCGCCCCGGCCATGAACTCCACGGTCGACGCGCAGTACATCACAGGCATCGGCTCGATCAACAACCGCATGTTGATCCTGATGGACATCGAAACCCTCATGTCATCGCACGACATGGGCCTGATCGAAGCCTGAAGCCCGGGGCCCCGCCAACGCGCAAACTCAAAGGCCGCGCGCGGTCGACCCCGGGCCCGCATTGCACCGCTGCCAGCTCGAATTGAACAGCGTTCGCCTTGCTTCTGCAAGGATCGCCACACCCGACCTCCTTCCAGAATCACTCACCCACCTCAAGTTCCCTCTCGGGAGGTACCTCGGTGGGCTGGTTCACGTTCTGGAGCGGTGCATGAGTTTGATTGCCATGATGCGAAATTTCACAATCCGGCTGCGCATGTGGGGAGCCATCGCAACGGTGATCCTCACATTGGTGACGCTGGGCGGTGCCGGCATCGGCGGGCAAATTCAGGCGCGATCAGTAAGCGAATCGTTCATCACGAAGGAGTTTGCCTCCATGACGAGGCTCGCCGAGCTGCGCAACAACATCGGTCTCTTGCGCCAGCACGAGAAAGAAATGGTGGCGCAGTTCCAGAACGCTGCTGAGCTTGGCAACGCCAAGGCAGACTGGCAAGAAGTGTTTGAGGCAACTGCCGCCTCCACTGAGCAAAGTGATGGCATCAGTCAAGTCAACGTCTCGGTGATGCAGTTGGACCAAATGACCCAGCAAAATGCTGCCTTGGTGTCCCAGGGTGCATCGGCAGCAGAAAGCCTCAAAGACCAGGCCGAGCGCCTGACCCAGCTGGCCGGAACCTTCAAGCTCGAGGGCGCCCACAACGCTGCACCACAAACCGCCGTCACCCCCCCTGCGCGCAAAGCACCTGCCCCGACGACCCGAGCCGTCCCGACATCGAGCCATGCCAAAACGCACTCAGCACACCCAGCGTCGCCAGTACCCACACCGGCCGGGGCCACCAAAGCACAGGACCCTGCAGTCGACGAATGGGAAACTTTTTAACGCAGACCACTCAACACAAGCGAGTAACCAATATGGACATGAAAAGTGAATCCAACGCCCCAGCGCGTGACGCATCACACAACGCCAACACCATCGGCGGGGAGTTCCTTACTTTCCGATTGGGTGCGGAGGAATATGGCATCGACATCCTCAAAGTGCAGGAAATTCGCTCCTATGAGCACCCCACTCGCATTGCCAACGTACCCGAGTTTGTCAAGGGCGTGGTGAACCTGCGAGGCGTCATTGTGCCGATCGTTGACTTGCGTTTGAAGCTCGGGTGTCCCAGCGCCGAATACAACAGCTTCACCGTGGTCATCGTGCTCAACGTACGCGGCCGGGTGGTCGGTGCCGTGGTTGACTCAGTGTCTGACGTCCTGGAGCTCAGCCAAGAGGCCATCAAGCCCGCCCCCGCCATGAACTCCTCGGTGGACACCGAATACATCACGGGCATTGGGTCAGTCAATGATCGCATGTTGATTTTGATGGACATCGAAAACCTCATGGCCAGCCCCGAGATGGGACTGATTGAAGCGATGAGCCTGCATTGACCCCAGAAACCGCAGTCGATGCCGCCCCCCCCCTCGGGCGCCCCCTCTGCGGGTCTAGATTGAAATCTTCCCTTGTCATCCTGCGGCCAATCAATCAACACATCACAAACGCCATGAAACTCAATCAAATCAAGATCGGACTCCGGTTGAACTTGGCATTCGCTGCGTTGCTGGGGCTGATGGTGTCGGTGGCACTGGTTGCGTTCGTTCAACTTGAGACCATCCGTGACGGACAAGCCGTCTCGGCCGAACAAGAGCGTCACGCTGAGCTCGCGAATCGATGGCGACACCTCACGGCCCTCAATCTCGCCCGCAGCCAAGCACTTCTGCTCTCAAAGGGGAATGCCGAGTTGAGCAAGCACTTTGCGCCAGACATCAAGGCCACCACGGAGCAAATCAACGCCATTCAGAAAGAACTCGCCATTGCTGTGACCGCGAACCAAGGCAAAAGCCTCCTAGCGCAAATCGCCGTGCAACGCAGTGCCTACATCGCGGTCCGTGAAGAGGCCTTCAAGCTCGACCCGGCTGCCACTGGCGAGGCGTTGACAAGCAAGGTGCAGCCCGTAGCGCAAACCTACGTCGCGGCCATCGACGCACTGGCGGACCAGCAGCGTGGCCTGGTCGCAGAACGTGCCTCAATCACATCATCCAGCATTCGCCAATCGGAATGGACGATGTTGTGCCTGGTTCTGGGAGCCATCGGCGCCTGCGGATGGCTGACATGGCGTATCACCAAGTCAGTCACGGCCCCGATCGGCCGTGTTATCCAGGCCACTCAAACCATCGCTGCGGGTGATCTTTCGGCCTCATTGGAGGTTGAGGGCTCTGACGAGATCAGTCAGCTGCAAAGAGGTCTGGCCGGCATGCAACAGTCCCTGCGACAACTGGTTGGGGACATCCGCAACTCCACCAACAGTATCAGCACCGCCAGCACCGAGATCGCCACCGGCAACGTTGACTTGGGTCAACGCACCGAGCAAACCGCATCGAACCTGCAGCAAGCCACATCGTCCATGGACCAACTGACGACCAATGTCAAGCACAGCGCCGACAGTGCCCGTCAGGCCAACCAACTGGCCTCCAGCGCCGCCCAGGTTGCCGCGCGTGGTGGTGAGGTGGTCTCGCAGGTGGTCAGCACCATGGACGAGATCAACGCCAGCTCCAAGAAAATCTCCGACATCATCGGCGTCATTGACGGCATTGCCTTCAGACCAACATCTTGGCCCTCAACGCCGCCGTCGAAGCGGCCCGTGCCGGCGAGCAGGGCCGCGGCTTTGCCGTGGTGGCCAGCGAAGTGCGCAGCCTGGCAGGCCGCTCGGCCGAAGCTGCCAAAGAAATCAAAAGCCTCATCGGCGCCAGTGTCGAGCGTGTCGAGGCTGGGTCACGCTTGGTGCAAGATGCCGGCACCACCATGCAAGAAATCGTCACCTCCGTACAGCGCGTGTCCGACATCATTGGCGAGATCAGCTCGGCAGCTGCCGAGCAAAGCGACGGCATCAGTCAAGTCAACACCTCGGTGGTAGAACTAGACCAAATGACTCAGCAAAACGCCGCCTTGGTAGAGCAAGGCGCTGCCGCCGCTGAGAGCCTGCGCGACCAAGCGCATCGCTTGGCACAGGTCGTTGATACCTTCAGGCTTGGCAATGAATCACATTTCAATGCGCCATCGTCTCGTGGCATCACGCCCCCCACTGCAGACCACACCGTCAAGCGCGCCCCGGCACCGGTTGCTTTCAAATCGACGCGGCCAACCGCATCACCGACGCCATCCTCTGGGGCAAGTGATGACTGGGAGCAGTTTTAGCCGGGGCTACCCCGTCTCAGTGGATTTGAAAGGTTGAATTGTTGAGAGGCTATGGCGAAGTAGACAGGCTGCTGGCTTCCCGCCTACACGGGAATGACCTGGGGAGAGGCCAAACCCTCTGCCCGTCATCCCCGCGCGCACTCTATTCCTGCACGCTCGGCCTGCCAATGTGCCACCTGTTCGCTTTGGCGAATCAACCTTTCAAATCCACTGGGATGGAGTACCAGGACTGTGCGGTAGGTTGCCTCTCGCACCCCCCAAAAAACAGGGCGCCGAAGGCGCCCTGTTTTTCACTTACCGCAAGCGAACAGCCCTTAATTCAAAGGTTCCTTCTTGCCAGCTTTGTACTCATACAAAGTCATTTGCGGGTTCTTCAGCTCGCCATCACTTTCGAAGGCAATCTTGGCAGTCACGCCTTGGTACTCGATCTTGGCCAACGCAGGCAGATAGACCTTGGGGTCGGTCGAGCCAGCCTTTTGCATCGCCTCTACCAGCACCATCGTCGCGTCATAGGTGTAAGGCGAGTAGACCTGGAACTGCTTCGGATACTTGGCGTCATAGCGGGTACGCCAAGCGGTTCCACCCGGCATTTTGGACAGTGATGAACCACCCTCGGCGCACACCACATTGCCCAAAGTCTTGGCACCACTGGACAACTCGGCCAGCTTGTCGGTGCAGATGCCGTCTCCCCCGAAGAACTTCACCTTCGTCAAGCCCAACTGCTCCATCTGGCGCAACATGGGACCGGCTTGGGGATCCATACCACCGTAGAAAATGCCGTCAGGATTCTTCGCCTTGATGGCCGTCAAAATAGCCATGAAGTCGGTGGCCTTGTCGGTCGTGAACTGCTCGTCGACGATTTCAATGCCACGGGCTTGGGCCGTCTTTTTGAACACCTCGGCCACACCTTGGCCGTAAGCCGTGCGGTCATCCACGATCGCCACACGCTTGAGCTTCAGGTTGTTCGCTGCATGCAATGCCAAACCCGACCCCAAGGCGTTGTCGTTGGCCAACAAACGGAAAGCCGTCTTGAAGCCCTGCTGCGTGTACTTGGGATTGGTGGCCGATGGCGACACTTGCGGCATGCCGCATTCGCTATAGATCCGGGAGGCGGGGATGGTGGTGCCAGAATTCAAGTGACCAACGACACCGTTGACCTTCGCATCACACAACTTCGTCGCTGCAGCCGTGCCCTGCTTGGGATCGGCTGCATCATCTTCAGCCACCAACTCAAACTTGACCTTCTTGCCACCAATGCTCACACCCTTGGCGTTGAGGTCTTCGATGGCCATGCGGGCACCGTTCTCGTTGTCTTTGCCATAGTGCGCCTGAGCCCCCGAAACCGGACCCACGTGACCAATACGAACAACATCTTGCGCGAAAGCCGAGCCCGCGACGGCCAACAAAGAAGCACCAACAACCCAATTCAGACGAAATTGCATTCGGATCTCCTGTTAGAAAAATGTAAGTTGAGTCAAGCCTTGCCACAATAACCCAAAAAATCAAGAAAATTTTTGGGTCAACAAGCTCCGCGCCATTAGGGCCTGTTCGGAAACTCCTCGTCGGGCAGCAAATGGTCTATTGGAGTGGGCTGCAAGGCGCAAAGCACAGCAATACCGGTCGGTATTTCGAGCAATTGCTACAAAGCAGACCGCTTCAAGAGGCCGTTTGCTGCCTGG
>JANMGB010000182.1:0-12034 GCA_031374415.1 Burkholderiales bacterium | reverse complement strand
GGCGCAACAGGCTCGCGCGCTCTCCATTCCTGCACGCTCCGCCTGCCAATGCGCCCCTTGTTCGCCTTGGCGAATCAACCTTTCAATTCACTGAGACGGGGTACCAGTGACGGCGGTCGGGTGACCGAAGGTGTCGGGCTGACTGGCTCCAAGGTCACTGCGGACGTGCACGATCCTTTTGATCGAGGGCCAAGATGGCCGAAAACTCGGCGACAGGTAAGGCTGGGGCGTAGAAGTTTCCTTGGTAAACGTCGCAGCCCTGTGCGCTAATGAAACTGAGCTGGGATGCCTTCTCGATACCCTCTGCCACCACCCGCAAGTTGAGGCTGTGCCCCATCGCGATGATGGCCGTTGTGATGGCCGCGCTGTTGCTGTCGTGGTCACAGTCGGTGATGAAGGAGCGGTCAATTTTGATTTCGTCCAGGGGAAACTTGCGCAGGTAACTCAGTGATGAGTAACCGGTGCCGAAATCGTCCAGTGAGAGTTCAACGCCCAGTGACTTGATTTGCTTCAGGGAGTTGGTGGTTTGGACGTCCACGTCGATGATGGCGGACTCGGTGAGTTCCAGGCACAAACATGAGCCAGGCAGGCCGTTGGTTTGCAGGGCGCGCTTGACTTGGTCGGCAAAATCGGCGTTTTCAAACTGTAGGCTCGACACGTTGACCGCGACCGTGGGCAGGGGCATGTTGGCGTCGCGCCAGACGGCCATTTGGCGCAATGCTTCACACAATACCCACTCACCCATGACGCCAATCAGGCCGCAGGACTCGACCATGCCGAGGAATGCGGCCGGGCCGAGCAGCCCACGCTGGGGGTGTTGCCAGCGTACCAGGGCTTCGGCGCTGTAGAGCTCGCCACTGTGCAGCTTGATTTTGGGTTGGTAGTAAACACGCAGCTCGTTGCGGTCGATCGCATGTCGAAACTCGCGCTCGAGATTCAGTCGGCTGACCGCATTGGCATTGAGCTCGCCCGAGTAGAAGTGGCAAGAATTTTGTCCCGCCACACGGGTTTGCGACGCATGACCCATCGCCACACTGGCCTGTTTGAGCAGGGTGTCTTTGTCAATGCTGTCCACCGGAAACACGGCAATGCCCACGCGGCAGGAGATGAACAGCTCCTGCTGGTGGATGACGAAGGTGGGGGTCAGCAGATCCACCACGCGCTGCGCCACCTTGGACGCATCGTTGGCATCGTCCAGCGTGGGCAGCAAGATCGTGAATTCATCGCTGCGGCTGTGCGCGATCATCACTGACGCGTCGGGGTCTGCGCGCACCAGACCATCGGTTTCGCGCAAGCCGGACTGCAGCCTTTGGGCAATCACGCTGAGTAGCTCGTCGCCCAGGGCTGGACCGAGGGCGTCGCTGATGTGCTTGAAACGGTCCAGGCCGACTTGCAAGACGGCGCCCACGCTGTCGTGGCGGCGGGCGTTCTTGATGGCCCAGTGCAGTTGTGAGCTGAGGGTGTCGCGATTGGGCAGCCCCGTGATGGAGTCACTTTGCACCAGCTGGTCGCGCCGGTACTTTCTGACCATGGCATTGCGCAAGCGCAGCAAGAGTTCGCTCGGATCAATGGGTTTGAGCAGCACTTCGGTGACGCCCAAGCCCAAGGCTCGCAGGCGGGCCGGGTGGTCATTCAGGGTCGCCAGAACGATCACCGGAACGTCACGCAACACACGGTCTTCGCTGATCCAGCGAAGCACCTCGAAAGCCGGGGCTGATTGGGGGTCGAGTTCAATCAACACCATGTCGGGGCGGGCGTCACGCAGGCGATCAGGTGTGCACTCCGACAGCGCCATGCCAGCGATGTGGATATACCCCGCCTTGCGCAAAAATTCTTCGATGGCCGAGACGTTCAGCGGTTCATCGTCGACCACGACCAGCCGTCCCCCTGTCTGGCTGGTCCAGTGGTCTGACAAGTTCGGCGGGCTGTGTTCGGTGTCCATGCGCAGGTGCAAAAGGGGTAGTTCGTGATGTCGAAAGAAAAGTCTTTTACTGCGCTTGCCAAGCGCGGGACAGAAGCGACCGGCTCAAGCTCTGATTTCGGTCGCCGATATACAGGACTTGAGCTCTTTCATTGGGCTTGCCCTGGTACCTCACTGGTTACGCTGACAGAGGATCAATCTCTTGATTACGGTATCCAAGCAATCCCTGCAACGTTGGCTGCAACTCCACTGTGAGAGTTGTACCGATGTGGTCGGGGGAATGGTGGCGTTCGTGCAAAACGGCACAGACGATCCCTATGTCGTGGCCGAGTGGCCGCGCAGCGATGCCTTGAGCAACACCTTGAAGTCGACCGCGCAGGCGGCCATGAAACGCGATCGTTTGGTGGTGGTGACGCCCGTGATTGCCCACCAAGAGACAGGCTACAACCGGGTGATTGCCTTGCCCTTGATCTCTGGTCAGGCTGCGGTGGGTGCGGTGTCGCTGGCGGTGCGGGTGCTGGACTCGGCGGGCTTGGATTCTCTGGTCAAGCAGCTGGGGCAGGCTTGTGTTGACATCAGTGTCGGTTTGTCCAAAGTTGACCCCAGCACGATGGCAACATCGAACCTGTCGGATCCTGCTTTGGGCCGCAGTGACGACATTGGCATGGTGTTGGATCTGCAAGCTTCATTGCTGGGCCATGCCACCTTGGCACAGGGCGCTTTCGCGATGGCCACTGAGTTGGCACACCACTTGGGCTGCGAACGCATGGCCCTTGGCGCCCTGCAGAACCAGCGGCTGGAGGTGGTGGCTGTTTCGGGCAGCACAGATTTCAAGGATCAGCAGCAACTGCTTCGCGCCATGGCGGCGGCGATGCAGGAGGCCGTCGATCAACAGGCACCTGTCTTCTATCCTGCCAACCCCACTGATCCTGCACGGATCGTGTTGGCCCATGCCGAGATGAGCGCCCATGAGGGCACCGCGCTTGCGAGTTTCCCCTTGGTGAGCTCGGGGCAGGTGGCTGGCGCGATGTTGATCGAGTGCCGCATGGACAAGCGCCTTGCCGCGGACCAAATCGCCCTGTGTGAGGTGCTGGCGGTGTCGCTGGGGGGCTTGGTGGCCTTGCGTCAACGCGCTGAACGGCCGTGGCATGTGCAGGCGTGGGCCTGGTGCCGCGGCGTGGTGGCAAGGCTGTGGGCCCCGAATGACCCGATGGCGAAGGTGGCGGCTTTGGGTGCGGCGCTGGTGTTGGTGGGCTTGCTGGCTGTGCCGGTGTCGTATCGGGTGGGCGCCCCCGTGCGTGTCGAAGGGGCGCAACAACAGGTTTTGGCAGCGCCACTGGATGGCTACATTCGGCACGCATTGGTGCGCCCTGGTGACGCGGTCTCCCGCGGCATGGTGCTGCTTGAAATGGCTGACCAAGACCTGTTGCTGGAGCAGCGCAAGTGGGAGAGCAATCTCGCTCAAAGCGAAAACGGTTTTGCAAGCGCCTTGGCGCGGGGGGATCGGGCTCAGTTCATCATCCATCAAGGCAAGGCCACCGAGGCTCAAGCTCAGCTGGATTTGGTGCGCCAGCAGCTCGGGCGCACGCGATTGATTGCACCCGTGGACGGGGTGGTGATCAAGGGGGATCTGACGCAGTCGATGGGCGCTCCCGTGCAGCGCGGCGATGTGCTGTTGACCTTGGTGCCCAAGGAAGCGCATCGCTTGATCATGGCAGTCGATGAGCGTGACATTGCCAGTTTGCAGCCCGGCATGCGTGGGTTGATCACACTCGCGGCCCTGCCAGGAGAGGCCTTGCCCATGGTGGTTGAGCGCATCACCCCGGTGGCCAGCGTGTCCCAAGGACGCAACGCCTTTGAGGTGGAGGCCAAGCTCACCAGCGACAGCGCCGTGTTGCGCTACGGCATGCAGGGGGTGGCCAAGGTGGAGGTGGGGAATCGCTCAGTGCTTTGGATTTGGACCCACCGTGCCTGGCACTGGTTGCGCATGGCGGTGTGGACATGGATCAACTGAGCCTGCGTGCTGCAGTTCGGGACGTTCATCGCGCGAGGTGGGCGCCATGAGCTCCTTGTTCAGTGCCCAGTGGTACCGCGTGGCGCGTGCCCGGCCGCAGCTGCGCTTGCAAGTCAAGGTGCAACGCCAGCATTGGCGTGACCAGCGCTGGTATGTGCTGAGTGACACCGTCAGCGGGCGCCAGCATCGGATCAATGAGCAGGCCTACCAGTTCATTGGCCGCTGCGATGGCAGTCGGACGGTGCACGATGTTTGGAGCGCCTTGCTGGAGGCGATGCCGGACCAGGCCCCGACCCAAGACGAGGTGCTCAGCCTGCTGGGGACGCTGCATGACAATGAGCTGTTGCAAGCCGACTTGGGCATCGATTGCGACCTCGTCATTGCGCGCAGCAATGAGCGCCGCTCAAAGAAGCGCGCCAAGCTGCTCAACCCATTCTCGTTCCAGCTGCCGCTGGGTGATCCCAGTCGCTGGCTGGTGCATTTCGATCCCTTGGCACGTTGGCTGTGTCAGCCTTGGGTGTTGGTGGTGTGGTTGGTGGCCCTGTGTGCGGGGATCTTGGTGGCCGCGAGTGAGTGGACTGCGTTGGTTCAGCACGCCCAAGTGCAGATGCTGGCACCCTCGTCACTGTGGATGGCTTGGCTGCTTTACCCCGTGATGAAAGTGCTGCATGAGTTGGCCCACGCCATGGCGGTGCGGCGCTGGGGCGGTGAGGTGCATGAGATCGGTGTGGCATTGATGTTCTTGGTGCCTGCGCCGTATGTGGACGCCTCAGCTGCTTCGGCGTTCCCGAAGCGACGGCACCGGGTGTTGGTGGGTGCAGCTGGCGTGATGGTCGAGACGAGTGTGGCCTTGGTCGGGCTGTGGCTGTGGATGAACACCCAAGCAGGCTGGGTGCACGATGCGGCCTTTGTCGCCCTGTTTCTGGGGGCAGGCTCGACCTTGCTGTTCAACGCCAACCCCTTGCTGAAGTTTGACGGCTATCACGTCATGTGTGACCTCTTTGATGTCCCCAATTTGGCCGCACGCAGCCAGGCCTACTGGATTCACCACCTGAGCCGCGTGTTGCTGCGCACCGAGACGGAGCTGCCCGCCCATGCCGACTCCGAGCGCAAGTGGCTGCGTGCATATGCCCCTTTGTCATGGGCATATCGCTTGGGCATCTCGGTAGGCTTGGTGTTGTGGCTGGGAGGCAAGTGGGTGTTGCTGGGATTCATGGCGGCCCTGTACGGTGTGTTCACGGTGATGGTGCAGCCCTTGTTGACGTGGTCACGCCAAGTGCTGACGGTCGCCAATCCAGGGCGCGATATGGCGCGAGTTCAGCTGCGCATGGGTTGCATGGCGGTGGCGGCATTGGCGCTGGTGTTTGTGCTCCCCTTGCCGTTGGCTACGGTGGCTCCGGCGGTGGTGTGGCTTCCCGACCAGGCGCAGATTCGGCCTGAGGTGGATGGCTTCATAGAGGCCGTCCCGTTGGCGGATGGGGCTTTGGTGCGCGCCGGCGATGTGGTGGTGCAACTGGCGAACCCGGATTTGAATGCCCTGCGCTCTCAGTTGGAGAGCCAACTCGAGCGGACTCAGGTGGAGCAGCAAATGATGCTGACGCGCGACCCCGCCACGGCGCAAAACCACAGCATCGAGCTGGCACGCTTGCGCGGCGAGTGGGCGCGGGTTGACGAGAAAATCGCTCGCCTGCAAATTCGGGCTGAAACTGCGGGCACGCTGGTGATGCCGCATTCCGCTGAGTTGGTGGGCACCTATGTGCGCCGAGGCAGCACGATTGGCCACGTTTTGCAGCCTGGCTCGCTGCGTGTACGCGCTGCCGTGGCCGGGCCGGATGCTCACCTGGTGCGGCACCGAACCCAGCGCGCCGATGTCCGACTGTCCGATGACCTGGGCAAGCGCTGGACGGTGACGCTCGTCAGCGACAGCCCCGCCGCCACCCGTCAGTTGCCCAGTGCGGCGCTTTCGCAGTCCGGTGGTGGGCCCTACCTCACCGACCCCACTGACCCGGCCAACCTGCAAGCGATCGAGCCCGTTTTCTTGATGGATCTGAATGTGGACGAGTCGATCTTGCAACGCGTGGGGGGGCGGGCCTGGGTGCGCTTTGATCATGGCGCTGAGCCCCTGGCCATGCAGCTCTACCGGCGCACCATGCAGCTGTTTTTGCAGCACTTTGACGCAGGCGGCGCATGAGTCGGGCCATCATCCCCGTGCCAGGATTGTTCTGGGGCCACTACCCTCAGAAGAAGAACATCCCGCCTACCTTCAGCCAACGCTGCCAGGCGTGGCTGGCTCACCGGCTGGATGAACTGCAGACGCGGTGGGGCTGGTGGCAGGCACGGGCTGACAAGGCCTTTCTAGACGAAGTGCATGGTGCGCACAAGGCCCTGGAGGAGGCATCCTCAACCGCGCTATTTGACGCCCTCACACAAGCCCGCTTGGTCTTGGTGACGGACGGCCTGACGCCCGCCACCTTGGCCCAGGCCTTTGCGGTGGTGGGCGTGACCGCCCAGCGCTGCTTGGGGCTGGCACCCTTTGACACCCAGTTGCTGGCGGCGCAAACCGTGCTGATGCAAAAGCTCGCTGAAATGGCCACGGGGGAAGGCAAATCGTTCACGGTGGCGCTGGCCGCAGCCACGGCTGCATTGAGCGGCGCACCTGTGCATGTGATCACGGCCAATGACTACTTGGTTGAGCGCGATGCCGATCACTTTCAGCCCCTGTTTGCGGCACTGGGTTTGACGATTGGAACCGTCATTCAAACTGACTCACCCGGTCTTCGCCAATCGGCCTATGCCTGCAACATCACTTACGTGACGGCGAAAGAGTTGGTGTTTGACTACCTGCGCGACGGGGTGGATGAGCGTGCCGGGACTGACGCGGCAGTCAACCGAGTCGGTCGGCGGGGCAAGCTCAGTGGGCCGCCCAAGCTGTTGCGTGGGCTGTGCATGGCGATCATTGACGAGGCCGACGCCATCCTCATCGACGAAGCGCGCATGCCCTTGATCTTGGCCAAAGGGCAAGACCCCTTGGAGGCTGACAAAAGCCGCGAGCAGGCCCTGCAAGCATTGGCGCTGGCCCGTGGTCTGGCGCAGCCCTTGCACTACACCGTCGATCCCGCCACGCGCCAGGCCACCCTGACGACCGTGGGTGAGGCCCAGCTGGACCTGGCCTGTGCCAGCCTGCCCGCCATGTGGCGCCACCGCGTGTACCGTGAGCAAGCCGTAGGCACGGCCTTGGCGGCCTTGCACTTGTTTCAGCGCGATCGGCACTACTTGGTGCGCGAGGGCAAAGTCGAGATCATTGACGAGACCACGGGGCGAGTTGCGCCAGGTCGGGCGTGGTCCAACGGCTTGCACCAAATGGTGGAAGCCAAAGAAGGCTGCGACCTGAGTGCGCAGCAAACCACCTTGGCCCAACTCACCTACCAGCGTTTCTTTACCCGCTATTTTTGTGTCGGTGGCTTGAGCGGAACGGTGTCCGATGCGCGCACTGAACTGCGTGCCTTGTACGGGCTGTCGGTGCGACGCATTGCCCTGCGTCGCCCTTGTCAGCGTATGGTGGCCCCGCCGAAGTTGTGGTCAAACCACACTGCGATGTGGGAGGCCGTCGGGCAGCGGGTCGCGTTGGTGCATGCCACCGGCCAACCGGTGTTGCTGGCCACCGACTCGGTGGCTGAGGCGCAGACGCTGTCACAGCGGCTTTTGGCCCGCGGTTTACCGCATGCGGTATTGCACGCCCACAACGACCACCATGAGGCGGCCATCGTGGCTCAGGCTGGCCAAAAGGGCGCCATCACGGTCACCACCAACATCGCTGGCCGCGGCACCGACATCGCCTTGGGGGAGGGCGTCGCGGCGCTGGGCGGCCTGCACTTGATCAGCTGCCAACTAAATCACGCTCGGCGCATTGACCGGCAGCTTCATGGCCGCACGGCGCGCCAGGGAGACCCCGGTTCTGTCGAGGTGAACTGGTCGGCAGACACCGCCCTGATGGCCCACTTCTGGCCGGCTTGGGTGCGCCGGCGCTTGGCGCGCTGGGCCCCACGCTTGCCCGCGTGCTTCGTGAAATTGTTGGCACGCTGCCCCCAAGCCCTGGCCGAACACACGCAAAAAGCGCAGCGCCAACGCCTTGCAGAACGTGACGAAAGGCAGGAATCTCGCCTTTCGTTTGCCGGGCGCGGCGAGTAGTCTCAAGTTTTCTACCAGGGGGTCGATACACACACTGGACTTCTGCGGCGCTCTCACCATGACACTCGGTCTAAGGCACGTCATCTTGTGCGTGTTAAGTTTGGCTCCCCTGTGCGCGGCAGCACAGTACATGGGTTGCTTGATCGAGCCTGAACGGGTGGCCGAGGTCGGCAGCCCGGTGATCGGTGTGATCGAGCGCATCGAGGTCGAGCGCGGTGATGTGGTGCGCAAAGGCCAAGTGTTGGCGGTGCTGCGAGGCGATGTTGAGCGAGCCTCGTTCAAGGTGGCCAGTTCACGGGCAGACTCAGTGGCTGATGTTGACTCAGCGCAGTCCAGCGCCAAGTTCAACCGCGAGCGACTGGCCCGGGCTGAGGATTTGTTTCGCCAACAATTCATTTCGCAGCAAGCCCTGGACCAGGCCCGCACCGAGGCCGACCTGGCCGACCAAAAGCTCACCCAGGCACGCGATCAGCGTCGCATCAGCCAGCATGAGCGCGAGCTCTCGGCGGCCCAACTGTCGCAGCGCACCATTCGCAGCCCGATTGATGGGGTGGTGGCCGAGCGCTATCTGTCGGCCGGTGAGCGGGTCGATGACAAGCCTATTTTGCGTGTCGCCAAGGTCGACCCGCTGCGCGTGCAGCTGGTGGTATCCACCCAGCTGTATGGCCAGCTGGTGCTCGACGCGGTGGTGAAAGTGGTGCCCGAACTGCCCCGGGCTGAGGCGGTGTCGGCGCGCGTGACGATGGTCGACAAAGTGATCGACCCGGCCAGCAATACTTTCCGTGTGCAGCTGGAGCTTCCCAACCATGATCTGTCACTGCCGGCGGGGCTGCGCTGCAAGGCGCAACTCAGCCCTGTAGCGGGCCCCACTGGCAACGATTCGCCATCTCCTGCCGCACCGGCCGCCCTGCCACCGGTGGCCTTGACCCCGCGCCTGCCCCCAACGGGTGCGGGGCACGCCAACTCCCCCAGCACCATGACGGTGCCCCGCCGTTTGGCGCCTTGAGACCCAGCGGGCTTTGCCATGACCTTGCGACCACCCGCTCGCCCGACGCGCCCCGTGCGTCGTCCCACCATGGTGTTCGAGGCGATGGAGTCGCGCGTGCTGTTCTCAGCCGATGTCGCGCAGCTGCTGGGTTTGCCAGATGGCATCGAGGCGAGCCAACAGGCGGGCCTCACCCCATCCGTCCCAGCGACCACGTCTGAGAACCCTGGCGTCAGCGCCACGGCACCACAAGCCGTGGCCCATGAGATCGTGTTCATCGACGGCCGCGTTGCCGACAGCATGCGCTTGGTGGACGAGCTGATGCAACAACGCGGCGAAGCGCAATCGTTCGAGATGGTGTTCATTGCCCCCCACGAAGACGGCCTGGCCACCATCACGCGGGTGCTGCAGAGCGAGCGGAATGTGAGCGCGGTGCACCTCATTGGGCATGGCGCCGAGGGAGCCATGAATCTGGGCACACAACGGCTGGATGCACAGGTCTTGCAAACGCAAGCTGATTTGATTCAAGGCTGGGGTCAATCATTCACGGCTGATGCTGACATGCTGCTCTATGGGTGCGACGTGGCCTGCGTCGACCAGGGCTTGAAATTGTTGGGCGATCTGGGGCGTTTCACAAGGGCTGATGTGGCCGCTTCGACCGACGTCGCCGTGTCGGTTGATCGAACCCCAGAAGCGCAAACCGCAGCCTCACAAGGTTCATTCGAACAACAGCGGCGCAGTCACGAGATCTTGTTCATCGATGACAACGTGGCCGATGCCCAATCGCTGATTGACTCAGTGCGCACTGCACGCGGCGTGCAAGCTGACATCGAAGTCGTGAGGGTGGACAGCCGCAGCAACGGCCTGCAGCAGATCAGTGACGTGCTCGCCGGTGAGCGTGATGTCAGCGCCATCCACATCATCTCGCATGGCAGCTCGGGCCGGCTGCAGTTGGGCAACGCCAGCGTGGATTCGCAAACGCTGAGCAATCAAGCGGCCTTGCTGAACACCTGGAGTGCGGCCCTTAGTGCAGACGCCGATATCTTGCTCTATGGCTGCGATGTGGCCTCTGGTGCCAGCGGCCAAGCCTTCATCGAACAGCTGGCGCAAGCCACCGGCGCCGATGTGGCGGCCAGCCTGGACGCCACGGGTAACGCTGCACGCGGTGGCAACTGGGCCCTCGAGGCCAACGTCGGTAGCGTCACCGCAAGCAACCTGCTGGCGCACGCAGAGGATCAAGATTGGCAAGGCTTGCTGGCCACTTTCACAGTCATCAACACCGATGACAGCGGGGCGGGCTCGCTGCGGCAAGCCATCATAGACGCCAATGCCAACGGCACCGGCAGCGACAACATCAGCTTCAATATCTCAGGCACGGGCGTGCACACCATCACCCTCAGCACCCTGCTGCCCACGATCACCGGCACCGTGATATTAGACGCCAGCACCGACGACAGCTTTGCGGTCAATAGCAACCGCCCAGCCATCATTTTGGACGGCAACGATCTGGCTGGAAACGGCTTCACACTGTCCTCTAGCGCAGACAACAGCACCATCCGCGGCTTTGTGATCCGCAACTTTGGCGCCAGCGGCATCGAGATCCACTTTGGCTCTAGCGGCAACCTGATTGCTGGCAACTACGTTGGGCGGCTGGACAGCACCGGCGCAGACGCTGGCGCATCACTGACCAATGGGGGCATGGGCATCTATGTGAGAGGCGGCAGCAACACGATTGGGGGCACCGGGGCCCTCGACGCCAACGTGATCTCAGGCAACACGAGTCAAGGCCTCAGACTCAACGGCGCGGACGGGACATTCAATATCGTGCAGGGCAACCTGATTGGCCTGAACGCCGCGGGTAATGCGGCCTTGGGAAATGGTAGTCAGGGCATCTATATCGACGACGGCGCCGACAGCAACACCATTGGCGGCACGACCTCAAGCGCACGCAACATCATCTCTGGCAATGCGGGCAATGGACTGCAAATTAATGATTCGTGGACCAACAACAACGTCGTGCAGGGCAACTACATCGGCACTGACGTCAGTGGCTCAGTGGATTTGGGCAATACGTCCAACGGCGTCAAACTGGAAGCTAGCGGCAATACGATTGGCGGCACGGCGACGGGGGCAGGCAATCTCATCTCGGGCAACAATGCGCAAGGCATACTTCTTTCTGGTACCGGTGCAACCAACAACCTGGTGCAAGGCAATTGGATTGGTCTGAACGCTGCTGGCACGGCAGCGTTAGCTAACACCAACAACGGTGTGCGCAATGAGTGGGGTGCCGACAGCAACACCTTCGGTGGCGCCACCTCAGGCGCAGGCAATGTCATTGCGGGCAATGGCCAGTCAGGGATAAACTTCATTGGGGCCAACAACGCCTTGGTGCAAGGTAACCTGATCGGCCTGAATGCCGCTGGCAATGCGGCTGTGGCTAACGGATCCAATGGCATACTCTTTGAGGTTGACGCCAGCTACGCCACCATCGGTGGCACCACTTCGCTTGCGCGTAACGTCATTTCGGGCAACGCGAGCCATGGCGTTGAAATTCGACACGGTTCGAGCTACAACGTCATCCTCGGAAACTACATCGGCACCGACGTAAGTGGCTTGGTAAGTTTGGCCAATGCGGGCGATGGCGTGCGGTCGACCGACACCGCTTCGTACAACACGATTGGTGGCACGGCGACCAATGCTGGCAACCTGATCGCCAACAACACCAGCAATGGCATCAACGTCAACAGCACGGGGACCAACAATGCGCTTTTAGGCAATAGGATCCTCGGCAACACCAGCCTGGGCATCAATTTAGGCACCGCGGGTGTCACTGCCAACGATGTGGGTGATGCGGACACGGGGGCCAACGGCCTTCAAAACTTCCCCGTGCTAAGCAGCGCTTACACGATCAACAGCGGTACCAGCA
>JANMGB010000172.1:0-1549 GCA_031374415.1 Burkholderiales bacterium | reverse complement strand
CATTGTTCTACCGCCCGGTGAGTGGTCTGCTACCGTGATCTACGACAACGGCTTTTCTGCGGCCGCGTACAACAAGAACGCAGTGCGGCCAGAGGCGACCAGGCTGCGAGCGCGCCTCCGCGCAAAGGCGGGCGGCCCGGTGGTCGTCGGGCGCCTCAGCGACACGTTCACCGTGCCGCTGGCGAACGCTACGAACGTCGACATCTCGGTGACGTCATGGATGCAGCTACTGGACGAGCGCTACACGCACAAGGACTTCAAAGCGTGGCGCGACGAGAACGGCTCGATCGGCGCCGTCAAGTTGGGTCTGGGTGATTCTGGCGAACTGAGGGCGTCGGCGGCTGTGTTTTGCAGAGACACCTGCGCCAACGTGTCGGATCTGTACGATCTGACTGTCGAGGCGGCGTTGGTGACGCGCACCGCGCGTCCAGCTGCCGCCGGCGCCGCCGGCGCCGCCGACAACAACAACGACAACCGCTCTGACGACAACGACAACGACAACAACCGCTCCAACGACGCCAGCGCCGGCGCCACGGTCGGCGAGATGGACGTCGACGCCGACGGCGCCGACACCGACTCGCGCGCCGCCGCCGCCGTCGCCGACACCGACTCGCGCGCCGCCGCCGCCGTCGCCGAGGTCGTGACGCCGTTGAAGATCGAGCGAGCCGGCAATCGGTTCCGGGGCGAAGGCTGGCAGTTTGCGCTGAAGCGGTCGACCTTGGCGGTGGACGGTCCGTGCGCCGTGCGTATTGTGTTGACCGCGACGGCGAAGGCGCCCGAGACGCAGCCGGGCGAGCAGAAGGAGCAGCAGGCGGCATCGGTGCAGCGCCTTATAGAGGTGCCCGTCGCTTCGTTTTCTTTCGGCGTCGGCAAGGACTGCGTGTTGGGGGACGCTGCGCCGACGCCGCCGACAGACAAGACCAAGAACAAGGCCTACGACAAGCTCAAGAAGAAGGTGCTCCGCAAGGACATGAACGGAGGACCGAAGCTGCGCGCACCAGGGCACAAGTTCGGTCGCGACGATGGTCAAGCCGGCGCCGCGACGGGCAATTGTGGAACACTTGCCTATCACGCGCCGATCAAGTCGGTGCGCGCCGAAGTGCTCGCGAAGGTTCTGCAGATTCTCATACAGCTGGATGCGTTTGAGGCCGAGCGACGGATGGCGGCGAAGGCGGCGGCAGCGGCGAAGAAGAAGGGCAAGGGTAGTGGCGGCGGCAAGGGCGGCCCGGCGGGCCAGGCCATGGCAGCGGCGGCAGCGGCAGCGCCGGCACCGGCATTGGCACCAGCCAAGGTGAAGATCGACGACCGAGATGTCGCGATCAACATGCTGCATGGCGTTGCCGAGCACGCGCGCGTCAACGACTTCCAGTGCGCAAAGGACAACTTGGTGCGGGCGGTGCGCCTACTGTCGCGCCTGCGCATAGCGCTGATGCTCAAAGCCAATTTGGTTAGAGCCGGTGGGAAAGCAGCGTTTCTGCCGGCGGCGCAACGCATCGTCGAGGAGCTCGTGAACGCGAAGAGTGACAGCGACGACAACGACAACGACAAC
>JANMGB010000160.1:0-8924 GCA_031374415.1 Burkholderiales bacterium | reverse complement strand
ATCTGCGCCTTGAGCGCCGGGCTGTGGTTGCGCCGAATCCGCTTCTTGTCCGTAGTCATCGTGTCCACTATGAGTTGATCGTGGACAGCATCGTTGGCAACTCGGGCCAGGGATTCAAGGTGGGACGGCTGGACGCTCACCATGCAGTTGCGCTTCGCTTCGCTCGTCGTGACCAGATCGCGGCGGGACTTGCACCCGCAAGAGTGCTCCTGTGCCGGGCATACACGAGAAAAGGGGCACAGCCTTGCGGCCGTGCCCCTCTTTGCTGGGGACTCTTGGCTTATTGCTGGACGATCTGGGCTTCGATATTGCCCACGGTGCCCGTCAGGTAGATGGTGTACACGCCGCCCGAATTGAACTTGCGGCTGACGCTGAACACCGTCGTAGCGCCAGCGCGCACGCTCACCGGGTATTCGTCGACCGCATTCAGCGTGGTCGAGCTCGATAGCTGACCGCCTGCCACGCCGGTGATGACCGGCGACAGGTTGAGGTACAGATCGACGGCTTGCAGACCTTGCACCGCATTGAGCACGCGCAACCGGGCGCTACCGCTAGCAGGCAGCGAGTTGTCCTCGGTGAGGATGGTCAAGGTCGGTGTGGCCGGAGTGCCCCAAACCAGCAAGCTATAGGTCGCGCTGCGGGCCAGTGTCAGGGTGCGGTCGGTCTGAGCCACACCGTCCACGGTCCAGCGCAGGGTTGCGCCATTGGTCACCGTCACGGTCTCGTAGGCGCTGACCACCGGCGAGCCGGCGTTGTTCAGCACCGTGGCGCCGTTCAGCGATGCGGTCACCGTCGACGTGCGCGGCAGGGCCGAAATCACGCGGGCCTTGGCGATGCCATTCTCGAAGCGGGTTACCGCAGCGTTGTAGGGCATCAGCAGCGCGTTCACCATGGTGCTGCCTGGGGCGCTGGTCAGCATCAGCACATAGACCTTTTGCGACTCCAGAGTCACGGCCGGCACATCAAGGCGCAGGTCGGTCTTGCTGCCGGCAGCCGTCACACGCAAGCGGTAGGCCGAAGCGTCAACTTCACGATAGCTGTCGGCGCGGCCTGGGCTCAGCACGGCGGCGTTCGGCGACACATCGGCCAAGGCTGCAGTGGCGTTGGTCATGTAGACGTCGACGTTGCCCGCACCGGCGGCCAAGTTAAAGACCAAGATCTTGGCCTTGCCGGTCGTCGTCGGAGCGGCTTCACCTTCGCTCAAAACGATGGGTGTGACAGCGCCTGCCTCGCCCCAAGCGATGACGGTGTAGCGCGTGTCCTTGACCAAGCCGCTCAGCGTCGGGCTGGCCAGCACCGTGGTGCCACCGGCGGCAAACACCTGCGCCGACGAGGTCGAGGTGGGCACTGCCGTGTAACTGCCTGCGCTGCCAAACGCGACGGCACTGTTCACTGCCGTGGTTTCTCTTTTCAAGTCCAGCGAGCTATGACCAATGCTGGCGTTGAGCAGCCGAACGCTGGCATCACCGCTGTTGTTGTCGCTGCTGCTACCGCCGCCGCAGGCGCTCAGCAGCGCTGTGGCGGCCAAGGCCATGCCCAGCATCCAATTTGGAACTCGCATCCAGGTACTCCGAAGGGAACAAAAGAGAGGGATTGTTTCTGCTCAAAGTGGTGACACCACCTCGCACGCAGCCGCTAAGTGTAAAGAAGGGTCTTGCATGGGCTGCAGGAAAGCGTGCACTTCCGTGTAAAGCCCTTGCCGGGCACGCACACCAAGCGTTACGCAACGCCACGTTCACAGACGCCAATTGATCGCCTAGCTGGGCATCATTCGAGCTCTACTTGAATCGTTGAGAAAGCTGATCATGGATGAATGGATAACGCGCTTCGGCGCCACGGCCAGCTTGATGCTTGCATTTGCGGTTGGCTCTTTGGTCAGTGCAGTGCTGGCTGCCCTGGCGCTTCGGCAGCAACGCCAGATGCTTCAACACGGTGAAGTGCGCTTGAAGAAAACACTGCGCCAGACCGTTGCACAGCTTGAACACGCCCGCAAGAACGCCGAGGCACTGCAAGAGGAAGTGCAGGGCTGGCGCCAACGCGCCTCCATGTGGCAGGGTGGTCGTGAGCTTGCCAAGCCACGCGTGGCGGTTGCTGAGGCAGCGGCGCCTTCCTCGGAGCCTGATGCTTGGGTGCTGGGGACGCATTGGGATGAAACTCCGGCCAGCGGCAGCAAGAGCCCCAAGCGCGATTTCGCAGATACCCAGGTTCTGCCAGCCTACGTGCAGTGAATTCTCAATCTGCGTAGGCTGGCGAGCAAAACAGCGCAAACATCTTTATTGCGCGAAGGGTTAAAGTCGAGCGCATCATGCGCCTTGACCTCACCACCCTTCATCTTGTGCTGGCCATCGAACGTACCCGTTCGATCACCGCCGGCGCCAAGTCGGAGCATCTCGCCTTGGCGGCTGCCAGCAAGCGCTTGGCCGATTTGGAGCTGCGCCTAGGCGTCAAGCTCTTCGAGCGCCGAGCGCGCGGCGTTGAACCCACTGAGGCTGGCAGAGCGCTAGTGCGCCACATCCGCACCTTGCAAGCGAGCTTGCACGCGATGGAGTCGGAGGTGGTTGAGTTCGCACGGGGCATCAAGGGCCATCTGCGCATCGTGGCCAATAGCGGCGCCATCGCCGAGTGCCTGCCAGCCGACCTCGCCTCGTTCAGCAACCGCCATCCGCAGATTCGCATTTCTCTTGAGGACTTGACGAGTACCGAGGTGCAGGCAGCCGTCGCTGAGGGCCGTGCCGATGTCGGCATCTTCACCCCGCCGGTGCTCGACAACCGCCTGGACACCAAGGCCTATCGCTTTGCGCGCTTGTCTGTATTGGTACCCAAAGGGCATGCGTTGGCCGATCGTGGCGCGGTGCGATTTGCCGATTTGCTGGATCACGATCTGGTGGGCCTGCACACCGGCGCCGCCGCGCAAGAGGTGATGCGCGAGCAAGCCGCCATGCTCGGCAAAACCCTCAAGGCCCGATTGCAAGTGCGCGGCTTTGACGCGATTGCCCAACTCGTCGAGGCAGGACTCGGCGTGGCGGTGTTGCCGCAAGGGCCAGCCGAGCGCTTTGCCCAGGTCTTCTCCGTGCAGCAACTCAGCCTCTCTGAGCCTTGGGCCGCACGCGAGTACCGTGTCGCTGTGCCGCGGCAACAGTCGCTACCGGCCGTGGTGCAGCGCTTTGTTGATGCGCTGTGCCCCCCACAGGCCGAGGCCGCCATGGCCGCCGCGATGTCTGCGGCGCAATCCAAAACCAAATCCAAGAACCCCGTCAAGCCATGACCGCAAAAACTCTGTACGACAAGCTGTGGGAGGAGCACCTGGTGCGCACCGATCCCGACGGCACTGCGCTCATTTACATCGACCGCCATTTGGTCCATGAAGTGACCAGCCCGCAGGCCTTCGAGGGCCTGCATTTGGCCGGCCGCAATGTGTTTCGCATTGCTGCCAATTTGGCGGTGAGCGACCACAACGTCCCCACCACAGAACGCGATCGACCGATTGCCGACCCGATCAGCCGCCTGCAGGTGGACACGTTGGATGCCAACTGCGACCGCCATGGCATCCGCCAGTTCAAGATGAACGATCGTCGCCAAGGCATCGTCCACGTCATCGGCCCCGAGCAAGGTGCGACGCTGCCTGGCATGACCGTTGTTTGTGGCGACAGCCACACCAGCACCCACGGCGCCTTTGCCGCCTTGGCCCATGGCATTGGCACCAGCGAGGTTGAGCATGTGCTGGCCACCCAGTGCCTGACGGCCAAAAAGGCCAAGAACCTGAAAGTGCAAGTGAATGGCCGTTTGGCCCCGGGTGTGACGGCCAAAGACCTGGTGCTGGCCATCATTGGCCGCATGGGCACAGCGGGTGGAACCGGCTACACGCTGGAGTTCGCCGGCGAGGGCATTGAAGCCCTCAGCATGGAAGGCCGCATGACGGTCTGCAATATGGCCATTGAGGCGGGCGCGCGGGCCGGTCTGATCGGTGTCGATGACACCACGATTGACTACCTGAAGGGCCGGCCGCTGTCACCACAGGGCGACGAATGGGAGCAGGCGGTGGCCTACTGGCGCACGCTGCGCAGCGACCCAGGCGCCCACTTTGATGCCGTGGTCGAGATCGACGCGACGCAAGTGGCACCGCAAGTCAGTTGGGGCACCAGCCCCGAGATGGTGCTGCCAATTGACGCCTTTACGCCCGATCCCAGCCGTGTCACCGACTCGGTCAAGCGCGACGCCGTGCAACGCGCGCTGAGCTATATGGGACTGCAGCCGCACCAGAAGTTGGCGAGCATTGCCCCAGACAAAGTGTTCATCGGTTCCTGCACCAATAGCCGCATCGAGGACCTGCGTGAGGCGGCTGCCATGGTTCAGCTCATCGGCGGCCGCTTGGCCAAGGGCATCAAGCTGGCCTTGGTGGTGCCGGGCTCAGGCCTCGTCAAGGCACAGGCTGAGGCTGAAGGCTTGGATGCCGTGTTCAAGGCTGCAGGTTTTGAGTGGCGCGAACCCGGTTGCTCTATGTGCCTGGCCATGAACGCCGACCGCCTGGAGTCGGGTGAGCGCTGCGCCAGCACCAGCAACCGCAACTTCGAAGGCCGCCAGGGCGCTGGCGGGCGCACGCACCTCGTGAGCCCAGGGATGGCAGCAGCTGCTGCCATGAAGGGGCATTTCGTCGACGTGCGTCAGTACAGCTGAGCCGAAAATGGCGGCTGTCTTTTTGAAAGCCATCCATGAAACGCCTGCTCCTGATCGTCGCCGCCCTGTCCTTGCTTGCCGCCTGCAACACCATGCAGGGCTTCGGCAAGGACATCAAGAAAGTTGGCGACAAGATTGAAGACGCCGCCAGCAAGAAGTAGTAGCACCCAGGGCTCTGACCTGGGTTTGGAGAATCTCTTTATGCAAGCCTTTACCCAGCATCAAGGACTGGTCGTCCCCATCGACCGTGCCAACGTCGACACCGACGCCATCATCCCCAAGCAGTTCTTGAAGTCCATCAAAAAAACCGGCTTCGGCCCGAACTTGTTTGATGAGTGGCGCTACCTGGATGCGGGCGAGCCGGGCCAGGATCCTGCCACCCGCCGCCCGAACCCCGATTTTGTGCTCAATCAAGCTCGCTACCAAGGCGCATCGATCTTGCTGGCGCGTGCCAACTTCGGTTGCGGTTCATCGCGCGAGCACGCGCCTTGGGCCATTGATCAATACGGCTTTCGCGCCTTGATTGCGCCCAGTTTTGCCGACATTTTTTTCAACAACTGTTTCAAGAACGGCCTGTTGCCCATCGTGTTGCCCGAGCATCAAGTGGCGCAGTTGTTTGATGAGGTGGCCGCTTTTGCAGGCTATCAACTCACCATTGACTTGCCGCGCCAATGTGTGCTCAAGCCCGATGGCACGGAGCTGCCCTTTGAGGTGCAGCCATTTCGCAAACACTGCCTCCTCAACGGCCTGGATGACATCGGCTTGACCTTGCAGCATGCCGACAAAATCCGCGCTTTCGAGGCCGAGCGTTTGCTCAAACAACCCTGGTTGGCCCAGCGCATCTGATAACCTGCCCCAAGGAGTTCACCGTGAAAATTGCAGTCTTAGCTGGCGACGGCATTGGCGTCGAAATTGTGGCCGAAGCGCTCAAAGTCTTGCGTGTTCTCGATCTCCCCATCGAGATGGAGGAGGCCCTGGTGGGTGGCGTCGCCTATGCCGCTCACGGCCACCCCTTGCCTGAGTCGACATTGGCTCTGGCACAAGCCGCCGATGCGGTTCTCTTTGGCGCGGTGGGTGACTGGAAGTACGACAAATTAGAGCGCCACCTGCGCCCTGAGCAAGCCATTTTGGGCCTGCGCAAGCACCTGGGCTTGTTTGCCAACTTCCGCCCCGCGATTTGTTTCGAGGAGCTCACCCACGCCTCCACACTCAAGCCAGAGGTGGTGGCGGGGTTGGACCTGCTCATCATTCGCGAGCTCACGGGCGACATTTACTTTGGTCAACCCCGAGGCCGACGCGTGTCGCCCGACGGTGCCTTTGCCGGCCAACCCGAAGCCTTCGACACCATGCGCTACAGCCAGCCTGAAATTGAGCGCATTGCGCACGTGGCTTTTCAAGCGGCTCGCAAGCGCTCCAAGAAGGTCTTGAGTGTGGACAAGGCCAACGTGCTCGAGACCTTCCAGTTTTGGCGAGATGTGGTGACCCAGGTGCACGCCCAATACCCCGACGTGGCGCTCGAGCACATGTACGTCGACAACGCGGCCATGCAACTCGTGAAGGCGCCCAAGCGGCTGGACGTGATCGTCACGGGCAACATGTTTGGCGACATCCTGAGCGACGAAGCGGCCATGCTCACAGGCTCGATTGGCATGTTGCCGTCGGCGTCGTTGAACGATAAAAACCAAGGCCTGTTCGAGCCCAGCCACGGCTCAGCGCCCGACATCGCGGGCCAAGGCATTGCCAACCCCCTGGCCACCATTTTGAGCGCCGCCATGATGCTGCGTTTCAGTCTGAACCAAGAATCCGCGGCGCAGCGCATTGAGCAAGCGGTGAAAGCCGTCTTGAAGCAGGGCCTGCGCACGGCCGACATTCACAGCCCGGGCACCACCCGGGTCAGCACCATGGAGATGGGCGACGCTGTGGTCGCCCACTTGAAATCTCAGGGTTGAAGGTGCGCACGAGGGTTGAGCCGGATGCTTCAAGCGGCTGACGCCTTGAAGATGATTTGATTTAATTTGATTGGAAATTTGATGAGTACGACCTTGGTAGGCCTCGTTGGTTGGCGGGGCATGGTGGGCTCGGTCCTGATGGACCGCATGCAGCAAGAAAACGATTTCGCACTGATTGAGCCCGTGTTTTTCAGCACCAGCAACGCAGGGGGCGCGGCTCCAGCGATGGCCAAAAACGAAACTCAATTGCAAGACGCCTACGACATCGACGCACTGCGTCGTTGCGACATCATCCTGAGTGCCCAAGGGGGCGACTACACCACCGAGGTCTTCCCCAAACTGCGCGCCGCCGGCTGGAACGGCCACTGGATTGATGCGGCGTCGACGCTGCGCATGAACGACGATGCGGTCATCGTGCTCGACCCGGTGAACCTGCCCGTCATTCAAAAAGCATTGAAGGCCGGCGGGCGCAACTGGATCGGTGGCAACTGCACTGTGAGCTGCATGCTGATGGGTGTGGGTGCACTTTACAAAGCGGGTCTGGTCGAGTGGATGTGCACCCAAACCTACCAAGCTGCTTCAGGCGGTGGGGCGCAGCACATGCGTGAGCTGCTGACCCAATACGGCACCCTGAATGCCGCAGTGCGCCCCTTGCTGGACGACCCCAAGAGTGCGATCCTGGAAATTGACCGCCAAGTGATTGCCAAGCAGCGCAGTCTCAGTGCCGCGGAGACCGCCAATTTTGGTGCGCCACTGGGGGGCTCGCTCATCCCTTGGATTGACAAAGATCTGGGCAACGGCAGTTCCAAGGAAGAGTGGAAGGGCGGTGTCGAGACCAACAAGATTTTGGGCCAGGGCCCTGGCTTCGGGACACCTGCGGTGCCGGTGGATGGCTTTTGCGTGCGCGTGGGCGCCATGCGTTGCCACAGCCAGGCGCTGATGTTCAAGCTCAACAAAGACGTCCCCTTGTCCGACATTGAAGGCCTGATCGCCAACGACAACGCCTGGGTCAAACTGGTGCCCAACACCCGCGAGGCGACGGTCAACGACCTGACCCCCGTGGCTGTGACCGGCACGATGACCATCCCGGTGGGCCGTGTGCGCAAGCTGGCGATGGGCCCGCAGTACCTTGGCGCGTTCACCATTGGCGACCAATTGCTGTGGGGCGCTGCCGAGCCCTTGCGCCGCATGCTGCGCATCTTGCTCGACGCGTGATATCGCAACGCCCTCCCCGCTGGGGAGGGCGGGACTCCGCGGTAAACTCAGCCCGTGCCCCGATGGTGAAACTGGTAGACACATCGGACTTAAATCAATTTGAGCACCCAGTTCGGAAACGGCTGGTGTGAATTCCATCAAAGTCGGTGAAACCCCTGGTAACCTCGCTTCTCGCGGGTTCAGCCGAGGCAACGCCGAGCCAAGCCTGATGAGTGAGTGCCAAGGCAATGACTCATCAGGAAGGTGTAGAGAGCGGACGGTGGAGACCTAACGTGCTTGGTGCCCTGTGCCAAGTTGCCAAGGTCAAGGCGCGCTCCAGACTCCAAACAGGTTCATTGCAAGATGAGCCTGGCGGCGAAAGCCGTAGCGGGTAAGAAAATCCGCCGCTTCTTGAAAGAGGGCGTGCCGGTTCGATTCCGGCTCGGGGCACCATCCAGCTTGTTTCAGCTTGACCCATGTGGTCTCGTATCGTCTCATTCGATGGCTGGAGAGCAAGGTTTCATCAGGGTTTGGCGGAGTTGAGCGTTTAAGTTCGTACCAAGACGTCTCGTTGAAATCCACCTGAGCTTGGGGTACAACATGGGGAACAAGGGCGTTTGCGCCCGGTCTTTTTTGGCTTGTTCCCCATCGCTTGTTCCCCGTGCTTACCGACACCATCTGCAAGAATGCCAAGTGCCCCGAGGGCAAAGCACGGATGCGCCTGACTGACAGCGGCGGTCTCTACCTGGAGGTAGCGCCCAATGGGTCGAAGCGCTGGTTGCGCAGGACATCTTCGCAGGTGACCATGTGGGCGTCATTTCCTTGATCTCGCTGACGTCGCCTTTGAAAATCAGGTCGGACCCCAAGGGGGTATTGAGCATGATCTCCACTGCTGCCACTCGACCCTTGCCTTCCTGGCGCGGCAACAAACGTTGCGACATCAGCGAGCACCGGGAACCCAATGAGGTGTCGGCGCCGATCTAAATTTGACCCACCGCGCCGATCCAATATTGACCCGGGGATGGATGCCGACCACGTGATGGTCGGCTGTGGACAAGTGTAGGTCTATGTCTGTTTCGTTGACCTCCCAGAGGCAGCGCTGTTCGC
>JANMGB010000122.1:0-1163 GCA_031374415.1 Burkholderiales bacterium | reverse complement strand
CTCCGCGCCCGCTGACGAGCCCGAGCTCATCGAGGCGATTGAGATGGCGCGTCGCGGCTCGAGGCGTCACTTCCATGGCCTCGGCCAGCTCGCTCGGCGTGAGTTGGGGCGCTCGCCAAAAGCGCGTCAAGACACCCCATTGCTGAGCTGTGACGCCGAGCTCAGCGAGCTCGAGCTCGTTCCGGCCAGTGCCAGTGCCCTTCTCCAATGCAAATGCAAGGCTGAGCTTCTCATTGAGCGAGACGCCGACGCTTGACGAAGACGAAGTGTGAAGACGCACCAACGTTGACTTGCTTAACTAGTTGACCAAAGTTGAGTTAGTAAAAAGAAGAGACCGATTGCGCTGCGCGGCGTGTGTGTGCGTGCTTACCTTTAACGTTAATACGGCAGGAAAGCCGAGTATGGGATGTTGGGGCGCGCGCTCTGCACAGACTTGACGCCTGTGCCGCGCACGCCGCTACATTTCTGCGTTCGGCCGTCCTGGTGCGGACCCGACGCCCCTCTTCGGTACATTCCTGCCGTCGTCGTCCTCCTCAAGCTCGCTCTCCGTTTTTTCGTTGTTGCTGTTGTTCATGTTGCTGTTGCTGTTGTTGCTGTTGTCAAAATTGTCAAAACTGTCGGCGTCGTCGTCGTCGTCGTCGTCGACGATCACGGTCTCGAACACGTTCGATCTGCCCCATGTGGTCCATGGAGTCGATGTCACGATGATCTCGTTGTCGTCGTCGGCGGCGTCGCCGTCGCCGTGGCCGTTGTCGCCGTCGCCGTTGTTGCCGTCGTCGCCGTCGTCGTCGCCGTCGTGGATGTCATCGATCGGCATGTTCTCGGGCACGGTCACGGCCTCGCCGTTGTCGTTGTGGTCGCCGTCCTCGTCCACGTCGATCGGCATGTTCCCGGGCACGGCCTTGTCCTCGTCCTCGTCCTCGTCGATCGGCTTCTGCTGCGGCTGCTTGTCGGCGTTTTCCTTGATCTGCTGCTGCTGCGCCTTGTCGTTGGCCCCCGCCGTCTTGTTCTCCTCCGCGATGCGCTTCTCGTAGACGTCGCGCGCGTCGTGCGAGCACCACTCGACCGGCCGGCCGCCGTCGATCAGCACGCAGACGCCGATGCGCAGCATCGCCATCGCCGCGATCACGTCCTTGTTCTCCTCGGCCACGTGCCGCCACTTG
>JANMGB010000072.1:0-52833 GCA_031374415.1 Burkholderiales bacterium | reverse complement strand
TGTGTGTGTGTGTGTTTACACGTGCAAGCTTGCAAGCTTGCAAGCTTGCGCGCTATGCTTGCGCGGCTTGCGCGGCAGCGGCTTGCGCGGCGGCAACGTGCGCGGCAAACTCGGCCTCGAATACAGAGACGCACGTCTGCTGCTTGGCGGGGCGCTGGTCTGGCGGGTAGAGCTGGACTTGCGCGGCGCCGCTGTGCGCGACACGCACGTGCGCCTTGGCGCCATCGCGTGTGCGCGCGGCAAAGAGGCACGTTAGGCACACCCAGCGCCAGCCGTCGTGCGCGCGCATATGCTCGCGCATGCGCCAGCGCCGCGCGCCGCTGCACGTGAAAACGCAATCTTTGACGGTGCACGCAAGCCGCTCTGTCGTGTGCGCGGCCGTGCGGTGGTAGCGCAGCGAGGCCGCCGTGCTGCAAACGACGGTGCACGTGTCGCACGGGTGCGAGCCGCGCGGCTCGCGCTCACGTGTGTGGCCCTTTTCGTGCTGCACGCGTGACACCAGCGTTGATAGGCGCGTGCTGCAGCCGGGTATGCGGCACGCGTGCGGGCGCTCACCCGGGTGCACGTGCGTGTACATTTCTGTCGCCGCCAGTGTCGCGTTGCACACGGTACAGGCCATGAGCTTGCGCGCCTTTTTGGCAGGCCGTGCGGCTTCGCCAATGCCATCAGCGCCGTTGATCTCGCCAGCGCCATCGCCGCGGCGCCGCTTGGGCGGGCGCGGAGGCGCAGCAGGCACGCGGTCAAAGTCAAGCTCGGGGTCGATCGCGTCCATGTTCACTGGTCAACGGCTAAGTCAGGTACCACTGTGTCGCACGGTGAGACGCCAGCGAGCTGCGCAAGCGCCGCCTGCGCCGCGGCCGCCGGCGCGCCGCGCAGTGCAACCGGGCGCACGTGACCGCGCGCGTCCGCCGCGTCAACGAGTACTGACTCGTCGCGCTTAAAGACGCGCGAATGTAGCGGGCAAAAAATAGACGTTTCACGCACGCGCACGCTCGGCGGCGCTAGATAGCCGGGCGGCACGGTACGAACCGGGTTGGCAAGCACAACACAGGCGTCACCGTCTCGCACGACTGCAAGGCACGTGTTCAGTGTGTCGCCCAAGTGAACGGCGGCTAGCGCGCTTGGCGTGCCAGGCGCGCCGCTGGCAATTGAGCACATGGCGGCGACGAGCGGGGCAAGCGCATAGCCGGACACGATGCGCCCGGCGGCAAACTCGGCGGGCGAGATGGGCGCGCAGACAAGGTGTGCCGCAAGGCGCGCAGCGTCCGGGCCAAAGTGCGGCAACGACGTGGGCGGCGTGCGCACGACAATGGCAACGCCAAAGGCGTCGTGGCCCCAGGGAAAGGCCCACCAGAGCAGCGCGGCAAGCACGAGTACGCACAGCAGCGCGGCAAACGCGGCGCAGTGTCGGTCAATGGCGCGATCAAAGCACGCCCAGGCGCGCGTGCGCCATAGGGGCGCGTTGGCGCCGTCTTCGGCATCGATCTCGCGTGCACGTGCTAGGGTGCGCGCGCACTCGTCAAACGCAGTGCGCGGGTGACGCAGCGTGCGCCAGAGCAGCTGAGCAAGCGCGAGCAGGTGCATTGAGCGCTCGACAGGGTCAGACCATGCGCCGCGCACGTGCGCGCGCGCACGTCCAACCAGTGATTGCACGGGTGACACGGTGCGCGTGGGGCGTGGCGGCACAACAGGGCCAAGGCTGTAAAACGAGCCGGCACTTGCATGACTAGCCTCGCTCGCCAGGCTAGCGGGGCTTGCACCGGCTCGCGCGCGTAGCTCGTTCGTTCCGCTCTCAAGCATGCCAGCGTGTGCTACCAAGCGTGACTTGCGTGTGTGTGTGCGCGCATACCTGACTAGGCTGTGCTGTGCTGCGCTGCGCTGCGCTGTGCTGTGCTGTGCTGTGCTTTGCTTTGCGTGTGTGGCGGCGGCGACGGCGGCGGCAATTGCGTGGTTGCCGCCGCCGTTGCTGCCGCGCAAAATAACTAACTTGCATGCGTGCGTGAGCGTACACAGTACGCGGCATGTCGCCCGACGTAATCGTGGCTGACGAGTTTGCCTTTATTGAAACCGAGTTTACCGAGAAGACGATTCTGCCCATGGTGTACAACCGCGAGAAGACCGCGGCCGTGTTCCCGTCGACTGTGAACGACCCGGGCAGCTTGTTTGACCGCATGTTCGACACGCGCGACGAGCACGGACGGCCTGTGATCGAGACAATTACATACTCGGAGCGCGTGTGCCGCGCATGCGGGGCGCGCGGCCTTGCGGCTTGCGAGCACGCGCGGCACATGTGCCCGCGCTGGGTCGTGCAAGAGCGCCGCGAACGCGCTGCGCTGTTCACGTCCGATGCCGCGACGCGCGAGATGGCGGGCATGGAGCACGTCGAGCATCGCCCGTGCTTTGCGCCAGCGGCACTTGCTGCGCTGTGGAATCGCCCGCCGCTGACGCCCGCGCGTCCACCGCGTACGTTTTACGTCGGCATCGATCCGAACTCGCGCGGGCTCAAGAGCAAGTTTGCCATTGTGACGCTGTACATTGACGTAGGCACGCGCTCAGTTGTGGTACGTAAGGCCAGCGCCAGCGGCAGCGCCAGCGCCAGCGCCGGCGCCAGTGGCAATGCTGGCATCGGCGCGCGCCTGGTGCAGGCGCAAGGCGGCAAGGAACGCGCGGTGTCCCGTCGCGACGTCCATGTGTCCGCATATGATTGCATCGACAATGGCATTGAACTGTGCCAGCGTTTCTGCGCCGTGAGGTGTGTCAAGGCGCCGTGCGGAGATAGGGTGCACTTGGTTGTTGTACGCACGCACCTCGGCAAGCAGTGTGACAAAACCGCAGTAGGCTACTGCAGCCCACGGCTCGGACTGGCGCGCGTCGCGCAACGCCTCAATTGCCACGAACATGTTATCGCACGGCGCCGGCCCCAGTGCAGGATCCCATGCAAAATAAGCCAGCACATCATTGCTTTCGCGCAGCAGCTTTAGCACGCCTTCGATTGCTTCCCATGCCATGTTGGGGCTTGCAAGTGCGTGCAGCCCGTGCGCAATCAGCTCGAGCGGTGACATGGTGCTTACGACAGCCGCGGCGGCGGCGTCATGCTCACGCGTGATATTCTCTGCCATGTGCGTGCGCGCGCAGATCAAGGGCTTTGAAAACGCGCCCGCTTTTGGTAAGTGGCGTGTGCGCAAGCAAGCGTACTCGCGCGCGCGCGCGTGCGTGCGCGTGCGTGCGCGTGCGCGTGAACCAAGCCAAGCCAAGCCATATTCTGACTGTTGCGCACTGTGCGCATGTCGGTGCTATCCTGTGTACACAGATAACGAAACCTATTGCAACCTTGTTGCCAACCACGTCGCGGCTCTGCGCGCATCAGCGCCAGGCTGTGCAATTGTGTTTGGCATTGAGACCGTGTCGACGTTCACATCTATCACGCTGCAGCGCTTTCTTACGCGCAACGAACACACATCTGCTAATTTGTACTTTATCAAAGAAGATCGCACCAAGGGACCGACGCCGGACATTGGCATTTACACGAGCGCGGCTATCAAGGAGTCAGCAGTACGCCTGCTCAATTTATACCTGCGCGAAAAGCTTGTTTTTGACGCGGACCGTATATACCCGCTTGCGCAACCACCTGCATTTGCGCGAGACTCGGAAAAGGTAGCCTGGTATCACAGGTTTCACACGCGGCATGACGAAATTTTTCGCTTGCAGCTTGCCGCGTACGCCGAGATTGAAAATGTTCGCGGCGGCCGACGCAACTTTACGCTGTCTGGCAAGCACCGTGGAGCGGACGATCTGGTTAGCGCGCTGCTGCTTGCCATTATGACGTTTTGGTACGTGTACAACCGCAACGAGCCGTCGTACACGCGGCTGCGCAAATGAAAGCGCGTGTCTGAGCTCGCCGACTGCTGCAGTAAACGTTTACCAACTGCCCAGGCGCCGGCTTGTGAGATTTGCGCTGTACCACGCTTTGCTAGCTTGCTAGCAAGCTAGCTATCTAGCTAGCTCGCTAAAGATCTAGGTGACAAACGCGCGTTACTCCGCGCCCGCGCCCACGCCAAGCCAAGCTTGGCTTGGCCGTAGCTAGAACTCGGGCTCGATAGGTGGTGCAAGATCGACGGTCGCGCTTGCAGCACCGTACAGCGTGCCGGGCGCCGCCAGCGTGCCCGCACGCGCGCGCGCGTCACTCTCCGTGCGCGTGTAGGCAGACTCACACGCGCGCGAAAGTTGCAGTTCGGCATAAAGCGCATAGACAAACGCCATCAAGCGAGCCACGCGGTCGCGCATGTCACGCTCTTGCTCGTGCGCCAGTGCGCCAGACAGGTCGTGCACGTTACGCGGCGTCGATGCGTCGCGGTGCATGGCGACGTACGCGTCAGCTGCCGCTGCCGCGCGTGCAAAGGCCGCGTCGCGTGGAGGGCCATCCATGCTTGAGTCAGATGGCAGCTCGCCCGCTTGTGCAGCCCGAGAAACCGCTGCCCGTGCGCAACGCGGATGGCACATATACCGTATTTCGCGCAAGTGACGGACGCGGCGGGCGCGGCGTACACCGTGAACGCTACGTGCTACTTTCGGGCGCACAACGTACTGTGCCTGGGCGCCCGCGTGCACTTCCGTCGCGCAATCCCGTTGCGTCGTCGCACAGCGTTGCTGTCGATGGTGATGACGCGCGCATGCCCGACTGGGACGCAATGCAGCGCTGTGCCGCAAATGCGCAGCGCCGTATCCACGCTGGCGAAGGTATTACCGTTGCCATGGATCATGAATACGGTAAGGTTGTTGGGCGTCTGAGCACCGTGTACGCGGACCCGCGCTTGCGCCAGCTTGTCGGCACTGTCGAGTTTGACGAGTCCACGTCCGATGGACGCTACGTGTCGACTGCCGTGCGCAATCGTGTCATGAACGGCATTTCGCTCGATTGGGAAGTTTTCCGGCGTCATCAAACAACGTATGGCGCCGACGGTGCGCCGCGTCGCAAGCCTATAGATGGCGAGTATGACTATGTGATTACCGGCGCCAGTGTGACCGTAATGCCGCTTTCTTCCGACGCGTTTGTTGTTGGGCGTCCCGTACAGACCGAGACCGAGCGCATTATTGCCGAAAACACGGCACGTGGCGGCATTGGCTTTACGGCACTTGCGCCACCGCCGCCGCCTGCGCGTGATGCGCAAGGACGCTACACGCGCGCTAGCAATGCGGCCGCCAAGCGCGCCGCCGAAGATAACCCCGACGGCGAGCCTGACGCCAAGCGCGTCAAGCGCGCAAGCCCTCTACAAGCCAAAGATGACGCCGTGACAGGGTGGGGGTTTGACAGTGCGCCTGCGCCTGCGCCTGCGCAAATGCCTGCGCCTGCGCCTGCGCCTGCAGACACGGCCACGGGATGGGGCTTTGACGGTGCGCAAGTGCCTGTGCAAGTGCAAGCGCAAGCGCACGCGACAGCAAGTGTTGCAGTGGCGCAGAGTGCTGACATGAACACAGCTTGCGCGCCAGTGTCCACGCCTGCGGTCGAGGAAACAAGCAAGGGATGGGGCTTTGCTAACTTGAGCAGTGATTCTGCGCAAGCACAGCCGCAAGGCAAGTAAACGCGCGCACCGCCACTGTTGCGCGCATGCAGTGCAAGTACGTATACGTGCTGCTGCTGCTGCTGCTGCTGCTGCTGCTGCTGCCGCTGCTGCTGCCGCTGCTGCTGCTGCAACAGTTGCACATGGTGGCAGTAGCGTGGTGCGCGCATATGGCTGGCGCGCTGCGCGTGCAGTACAACACGCTATTGCCATCATGACGGACACGGGGGCTGCTGCTACAAATGCCATGGATGGCGCTGTGAAGATGGAAATGGACGGCGCCGCGCCGCCCGCGACGATCCCGGGCGCGGCCGACCTGTATCGCCAGCTGCCGCCCGTGCACCCCAACCAGTCCGCTGCCGTTGAACTCACGCAGGTGCCGACGTCGCAGCTGCGCCAGCTCATGGAGGAGAACGCCGCCAACGCGAGCCAGCTGGCCGTGCTGCTCAAGAAGGAGCAGGATGCGGCCGAGGCGCAGCGCGCGGAGGAACAGAAGAAGATTGAGGCCAAGATGGTGGACCATGTCATGAAGTTGAAGCGGCTCGAGGAGATGCGTCTGAACGACCCTGATCTTGTCAAGCAGATGCTGCCTGACGACATGAACGAGCAGAGCACCGAACTTGCGCGTCGCGCCCGGATCAACGATTTGCAGGTCGAACGCGACGGCCCCGCTCTTGTTGCAGTGTCTGCGTGCGTTGCCATGATGGAGAAGGCCAAGGCGCGTGAGCAGCAGGCACAGGCGCAGCAGCAGGCGTACGCGCAGCAGCAAGCGTACGTGCAGCAGCAGCAGAATGCCATGCTGCTCAACATGCGCGCTAGCGCACTGCCGACGCGCCGCACTGCCGAGCCGATTGTCACGCGCGCGCCTGCGCCCGCAACGTATGGCTTTGCCGCACCCGCGGGTGCGGCGCCGCTTGCCACCATGGCTGCATCCACGCCCAGCTCGTACGGCTGGGGTGCACCCGCCGCCGCAGCGGCGTCCGCGTCGGCGCCCGCGTCGGCGCCGGCACATGCCTCGGCCCCCAGCGAGCGCATGCGCATTGAGAACGACGAAGACGCGCTGGCGTGCATGCGCGCTAGCGTGTCGGGCAGCGGCTACGGCGGCGCCATCGGCGCTGGCGCCGCATCCGGCTACAACGAGAACCCGGCAGCCAGCATTTCCCGCGAGGAGTGGGAGCACTTGACGTATGGCATTAAGCGCTCCCGCATTTTGCCGTACGGCACGTACCGTGCCAGTGTTGGCGGCAACACGGCCGATCCGTTTTATCAAGCTGGGCAGCAGAACCGTGGCGTGATTGCAAGCGCGCGTTCGGAAGACCCGAGCCGCACGCCCGAGGCGCGCATGGCGTATCTTGTTGCGCTGAACGTGCTTGAGACCGGTATGGGCTTCAAGTTCGGCTCGAACTTGATGATGTCCGAGGCATGCGATCTCATGACCACAGGCGTGTAAACACGCGCGCGCGCGCACATCTTGCTTTAACTGCGTATTTACGTGGGCATGTAGCGCTCAAGTTGCCGGGATGCACGTCACGCACAGCATGCCTGTGACTGCACCGGCTGGTAGGTCCACGCCCGCATCTGCGCGTGCGCCCGCGCCTGCGCCTACGCCTACGCCTGCGCCTGAGCCGTCTTGCGGCTCGCTGGCAACAATGCACACGGTCACCGCATTGAGCGGCACGGGCGCAAAAATGCTTGCGTACGCGCCAATGCGCGCAGCATAAACTGCCGCCTCGTCAATATCAAGGCGTGTGCGCGCTGCGCCGCACTCGGCAAGCACAAAGCGCTGGAGCACGCTGTCACGCACAAGCGCGCGTGCGCCGCACGCGTCCGGCGGACCAAGGTCTGCAGCTAGCACGCTTGCTGCAGTTGCGTCGCAGCGTACGCCTGCAAGCAAGGCCAGCTCGGCATTGTTGACACTGTACAGCAGCCCTTCACCGCCGAGCAGCACCGAGCGCGGCGCAAGCTGCTGCCCATGGTGCCTTGCGACAATGGGATCGGCAGAGTCCGATGTTGTTGGCGTGCTGTACGTCAGGCTCACCGCGTAACCAGTGTCGTTTTCAACTGATTCGACGTTCACACCAAGTACAATGACTTTTTCGTCGGGCGTGCGTGAGCCCTCAAGCGTCGCATACGTGCGCCCAGCAGTCGGCGTAGCAGCAAGCCGCATGCGAACTATGCTTGTTTGCAAGCGCGGCGCGCGATGGCTGTCTGGGCCCCAAAGGCATGCGCACAGCTCATTCATCTGAGTCAGGTGCGCTCTGGCGCACGCGCGGGCGCCAGCACCAACACATCGGCAACGCTTGCACTTGCGCGCAACGCGGCCGCGCACTCGCGTGCACGTGCAAGGCGCGTGTCATGATCGCAAGTGCCAAGTGCTGCACGTGCAAACAGGGCCGTGTGGCACAGCTGCGCAACCGCGGCAAGTACGGGGGCGCAACGCGCACACAGCGTATGCACGGCGCGCTCGCCGCATGTATCGTCGAGCAGGGCGTGCGCGACCGCACGATCAGTCACGCCGCAGCCCGCGCATGCGCACGTCGGCGCGTCGCTCCGCGCGGGAACAACAGTCGCGCCACACGCGCTGGCCAGCGCGTCTGCCAGTGTTGCGCACGCGTGTGAGCGCAAAACCGCGAACAAGCGCGCACTCTCACATGCGACCGCGTCTTCCAGGCGTGCGCACAGGCGCGCGCTGCGCGCGACCGCGCGTGCCTCGTGCGGGCGGTTTGCGCTTGCGACAACGGCGGCAGCATAGAGCGCCGCTGTTTCAGGCGCCGTACTTAGCGCAAGGTCATGCAGCGCGTCGACAAGGTCGGCGTCAGCCGCCGCGTCAAATAACGGCGCCTCGGCGCTAGGTGCGGCGTGCAAGTACTCCATACAACAGTTGAGTTGGCAGTCAAGTATGGCACATGCATGTGCCCGTGCTGCCGCGCTAACTGCGACGCTTGGCGCGCTAGCCACTGTTTTCACGCTGCTGCGTAGCACACCCGAGCTTGCGCTCGCGGCACCGCTTGCCGCGCTTGCCGGTCTTGCAGGTGGGCTTGCCGCTGTAGGTGCAAATGCCCCGCCGGCCAGCGCCGCGGCTGCGCACATGTGGATTGCGGCTTCGCTTGCGCCAAATTGGTCGGCGCGCTTTAGCAAAGCGCAAGGCGAGCTAGTGCGTGTTGCAATTGTTCTTGTTGGCGTCGCCGTGCTTGTTGCCCTGTGCCGCCCCGAGATGGCTGCGCTGGGACGCGCACGCACACCCGCAGTCGTACTTGCTGGGTTGGCAGGCCTGCTTGCGTCTGCCCTTGCTACGGACATGCGCCCACCGGGCGTTGCGCGCGCTCCGTTTTTCTTTGCTGCTGCGCTGCTGGCCGAGCGCATTGCATCGACCGGGCGGTTTGGCGTAGAGACGCGCGTGGCGCTGGTTGCGCTGGTTGCGCACGAGCTGTACGCACCGTGGGCATTATTGGGCGTTGTGAACGCTGTTGCTGGCGCGGCACTGGCGTACGCCGTCGCTACAGAGGGTATTGTGCCAGTCATGGGCGGCGACACGGACCCGGATCCGGACAGCGACGCGCGTCACGCCGATCCCTTTCTTTAGCCTGATTGTAAAGCAGTACATGCGCGCGCGCGCGCGCCCGCGCATCACCGCGCAAGCTTGACTGGAAAATATCATCGCTCGTGTAACTGCGCGTTGCTACCACACACGTCACACGTCACACTGCCGCACATGCATGCCCGCGCGCCTATCTTGTTATTGCTTGCGCTACTGGCGCACCTTGCACTGTACGGGCACGCAAACGCAGTTCTCATGGCGGCGGCGGCAGCGCCCGCAGCGTCATCAGAGTGTATTGCGCCAAATGGCGAAGTCGACGCGTGCGTGCTGGTTGCATGTGACGCAGGCTACGAGCCGGTGCCCGGTGCTGACGGCACGCTGTACGTAAGCGCAGGAGCGCGTTGCCGGCGTTGCGTTGCCGGCACATTCAAAAGCGCGGACACACTTGCCGCTTGCCGTTCGTGTGTCAATGCGCCGCGCGCAGCCACGTACTTGCGCAACGGCGAGACAAGCCCCGAGTGTGTGTACGAGTGCGCGCCCGGCCGCGCTGGTGCCGCGTGCGTGTCTGTCTACCTGCTGCTGAGCGCGGCCGCCCTTACGCTTGCAGTGCCAGCGCTTGCGCGTTTTTGGATTGCAATCAACCGACTTGGCCGCGTGCGGCCCAAGAGCCACTAGGCGCAACTTGCAATGAATTAAAACCACGTTAAATTACCGTATTTGGTTACAAAATACCATTTTAAAAATTATGCACATGTCCACCCGCGCGCACTGGACCTACGCTAGACTGGCACAAGTAAAATGATATTATGTGATTACATTAAATGTCTATTATACATGCTTTTATGTATATATATATACATATATGTCACGCGTAGCACCTGCGCGTTACGCCAAGGTAAATACATGTAAAAATGTAAAAAATGGTATTTAAACAGGTTTTCTAAAATTCGGTCACCGCTCACCCCACACCCGACATCAACGCTAGATTGGCACAGTTCAAGTGATATTATGTAATTACATTAAAACGCGTATATATTGCACATAAACAATATTTTACATCCTTTCCCATGCGCATCTCACCTACTGTTAAATGCAATGTAAATATGAGAAAATGCACTTTAAACACGTTTTTTAAAATTCGGTTATTGTTTACCCCGCGCGCAAACGTAACGCTAGATTTGCACAGTTCAAGTGATATTATAACATTACACTAATACGCGTATATAATAATATATTTGCCGAGTTTATGTATTTTATGTTACAAACGTGCAATGGCTCGAGTGCTGACGTATATTCGTAATATTATTAATATTCTTGATATTCTTAATAATACTATATTGCATGCATAGCGCGTATGGTGCGCGCGCGCGCCGCCCGCGCGTTTGCACGGGCTGACTGTGGGGCCGGCGCGACACACTTGACTTGGCATGGCAGCAGTGAGTGCTCCGCCTAGCACACGCGCATCTGCCGTGCAGCGCATACTAGATGCGGCAAACAACATGGTACGGTCGTCACAGCTACGCGCACCAGCGACCGGCGCACCAACGACAGGCGCACCAGCGACAGACGCACCAGAGACAGGCGCTGACGTGCCGCCGGCAGCGGTTGCGATTTGCGAGCACAAGCCCGCATTTGCCGTGCCAAAGCAGGATAGGGCACCAACGCCTTTTTTAACTGCGCTCATCAATGCTCTGCTCAACGGATCGGGCATTCGATGCACTATGCGCGGCTTGCTCGTGTACGATCCATCGGCGCTGGCGGCTGCGATCACTAGCGCTGGTCTCAGCGCCAAGCCTGTCACGCTCGAGCGCCAAATGGCGGCCTACGGCTTTCGCATGTCGCGCACAACACAGGGTGAGACGCTGTGGACGCACCTGAGCGCAAGCACACTGCCGCCGCGCGATGCGGACGAGCTCTGGCGCCGCTACAGTCAGCTGGTGTACGCGCGCCGCGGCCGAGCACCACGCGGACGCGCAGTCGTAGCACGGCATCGGGCAAGCGAAACGCTTATTGCACAGCTGCGTCTGTTGTTTGAGCACGGCGGCGCGCGCTGTGGGCCGCCGGACACGATTTGCTTTGCGCGCCCCGAGCACATTGCCGAGCTGCTTGCGCTGCACAAGTTGCCAAGCCGCTTTGGGTGCCTTGTGCGTTCTATGCGCATGCACGGATTCAAGCGCGTGCGCGGTGTGCGTCGCACGCTGCGCCATGACACGCTTACGTTTACGGACCTTGCCGACCTCTTGCGCCTTGCCGCGTACTATACTGTGCAGCCGCCGCGCGTGAGACCGTAAACCCCGGGCACAGCTGCGCCAGTGCGAGCAATGCTTGATGCGCACACACGACTCGACACGCTGGCGCAGACAGACACGGCCATGCGGCGCCGCACGGGTGCCCAAGATCCCGAGGCCGACGGCGCAAACGATACGCGCGCACCGCTTGACGCGTACGAGGCGAGCAAGACACTGGGCCGCGCTTGGCTGCCGCTGTTCCAGGAGCTGCGCAGGGACGCCGCGATCATACTGCTGTGCTTTCTCGCGTGCGCGATCAGCTCGACGGTCTATGTCCTGCGCACCGCGCCAACGTCAGACCGGAAGGACCTGATCACGTTCCTTGGCCCCATGTGCCTGCTGCTTGTCCTCATCAGTTTGCTTTCAGCGCTTGTGCGCGACAACAAAAACGTCATACTGACAATCCAACTACTGACGGGCTTGTCAGCAACCGTATTTGGCTACAATTTCGTTTACCTGATGGCGAACGCAATTGCAGTCATCGAGTCAAGCTAGTACCATTGCTTGCGCGTGCGCGTACCCGTACGCATGCATGTAAACCCCCCATTTGCGCTCTGGTACAGTGCGCAGTTCGCATGCGTACGCGCGCACACGCGCGCGCGCGCGCTTAGGCAATCTTTGGCTCGTTTGGCTCCCACGCAACAAGGTAGCAATGTTCGGGCATGGCGAACCAACGCGCGCGCACCCACGTCACGTAAAATAGCGCAGCGCCAAATAAGGCCATAGAAGTGATAAGTGCAATAGCGACAGCGTCGCTAGCCGCGTGCGCCGCGCTTGATTCGAGATAGCCCTGCAGTACGGCTGCGTACGTTAAAATGTATATGGCCGCCACATCGGGCGCGGTTAGCTGCCAGACCGTGTACAAGCCCCAGGCAATGCGCAGCCAAATGAAGACCTGCGCCCATGGATTTGCGCCGCCGCCACCAATGGCCGCGCTAAACGCAAACGCGGCTGCCCACTCAAACCACGCGCACAGCGCGCCAAGTGGTATGACAAAAATGAGATAGATTGGCAGCAGCGGCCATGTTGCCGAGTGACCATACAGCGCGGCTAGGACGCCGTACATGGGCAAGTAGGCAACAAAAAGCAAGACAGTTGTGGCAATCGAGCTTGTATCGTAGTGCCAGGCAAACACGGCCGCAGCCCAGAGCGCTAGCAGCGCCGCCAGCGCAAAGCTGGAAAAGGAATTGGCGTAATTGCTGTCAAGCTCGATAACAGCCAGGCCGACTAGCAGCCAGGCAAGCAGCGCGGGCAGTACCCACCACAGCCAGTATGCCGGGTCAATGCCAGGCATGTTCGCAAGCGTCGCCGGCGGCACAATTTCAAGCGGTCCGCGGCCGTTCAGCACCTTGCCAATGGACAGGCCGACAAGCACGATCAGGGCAAGCAGCGCGCCCCACGTGAGCGCGCGACGCCAGGGCGTTGACACGCGCCAACGCCATATGCCGCAAACCATGCACTCGCAACAGGAGCCGTCCGTGTGGCAATAGCGCAGCTGCGCCGCGCGGCCCATAAGGCGCCGCCGCACACGCCCGACTTGCTGCCGCTACTGTCGCTGCCGCGGCGCAAGCGCACCGCGCCAGCAATTCCATAGCACGTTACGGACGCGTCAAGCGCAAGGCGCCAAGTGGCAGCCTTTCACGTATTGCGCCATGTCATGTTTACGAGGCAGCAGTGAGGGCGCAGTGCAGCATTTTGCGCGGAAAGCACGTAATGTCAGTGACAGCGCTGTAAATGTGCGAGAGCAAGTAGGTCACCACGGCGTCGCCAAGCCGCGCAGTACGGATCGCGGATCGCGGCACGCGCAGCGCACACAGCACGGTCTGCAGCACGGAGCGAACACGCGCGCATGCGTAACAGTGTCGTGCGGGCGTCCAAGCAAGGACAAACAGCGGCAAGCACGTGTATACTGCCCATCCGCGCATAAACGGTAGCGCGGCGTAACGCGTCGTGCACGCGTAAACAAGCTGTTCCATCTCGACCTTATTTGCCGGCAACGATGGCGCGTGACAAAGTACACGCTTGAGCAAGGTGACGTAGTCTGTCATGCCAGTTTCGACCGCGTGCCGCATGGCAATGCGCGCAAGTTCGCGGCTCAGGTGACCCATCTTTTTGCACAATTCCGCATTAGGCATACGCGTTGCGCGTTCGGCAACATAAAGATACGCACATAACGCGTGCGCGGGGTTCACGTACTCGACGCCGGAAATGAAAAATGTCACAATATTAGTCGTATTATACTCGTTTGTGCAATTCAGCGCGGCCGCCAGCGCTTCCTTGGGCAGCTCTATGTGCAAGTGCGTGCGCCGGCGAATGTCCCCAAGCACGTGCCAGGCCCGGCGCTCAAGTGCCACCTTTGCCAGTTCTGTGCGCCACGCTGCGTTCACAACAAGCTCTCTTGGCCATTGCCGGCGCTGCTGCCGCCGCCCTTCACACACGTACTGTGCGTACCGGCGCATAAGCAAAGGCTCTGATGCGCTAAGCCATTGCGAGTGACCGTAGCGGCTTTGCGCCAGCGCAGTAATGGCCGTGTGCGCGGAAACGTCCAGCGCGTACGCCAGGCCGTTGTGCACGCAATCCGCATCGTAAATTTGCAGCTCGGGCAAGACAATGTCCAACACCGCTTGCGCCAGATCAGGTGCGTGCGCCAACGCGTTGACTAGCGCTTTGACAAGATCAAGGCAAAACCGGTGTTTGGGGTGATAGCGCTGGTTTGTGTTGTAAATGTGACGCAGCACGAGCACTAGCGTGTGCGCGCACAAGTGACTCGCAAGGTCGAGCGCTCGCGCAGCGCAGCGTTCCATGTGTTTTTTGTTCGCGGCCGCCGTGCGGCTTACGTACGCGCCCAGCGCGTCACCCGCTAGCGGATGCTGGCAAACAATAAACGCTTTGTTGCTCTTGGGTGCGCTAGCAAGCAAACGCTGCGCGACGCTGTCTGCGGCGCCTCGGCTTGGCGCAACATCAAGTGCGGCAAGCGCAAGATAGCTTGCATGAAAGCGCACCTTGGCGCACAGCTGCGTAGCAAGATCGGGGTAGCGCGCGCACATATCCGCGCTCAGCGTTTCGTCAACCAGCAGCAGCGTCAGCGGCGTGTTTGGCGCCCCCTCTGCGCGCAACCAGGCGCCAACGCGCGCGCCAATGTCGCGCTGCCGCAGCTCGTCAAGCGCTGCTGCACCGCGCTCGAACAGCCGCGCCAGCTCGGCGTCTTCAGCGTTTGCCGCCATGCACGCTTCTGCGCTTGCCGCCGCGTACGCCGCCACTGTCACTTGTACGGTTTGTTTTGCGCGCGCTAGCTCGGCAGCCGTTTCTGCCACCCTGGTGGAATCCCTTGCACTAGCAGTCCCTTTTTTTGCCCAAATGTCAAGCACTTGTTTTGCTTGTTCATGTGCCAGACTGGCGTTCTCGCATGTTGCTGTGCTCTCAGCCAGTTGCGCGTGTGCCGCCAGCTGCGCCGCGTAGCGCGCCTCTGCGTAGGCCATACAGTCTAGAGTGCAGTGTGCCACGCGCAGCCACTTGCTGCGCGGATTTGCCTAACATTAGTGTACATATAATTAATTTTAATAATTACTTGCTGATTATGGTCGTTAATGCTAATAAATACAATAAATATATTTATTATGTTTAAATCCACGAGGAGTTGTCACAACAACGCACAGGCAAGCGCGTCACAAAGCGCAAATTTCTGGCTTTACTCCTGGCATGCCTGTACCGCAGCCGCCGGGGCGGTCTCGGTCGCGAGTTCGCGGGCAATATCCAGGTAGGTTTTGTGCATGGTCTCAAGTTTGTGCAGTTTGCCAAATGCACATGACCGCATGGTTTCAAACCACGTGGATGGCACTGCCGGAGCCAGCGTATCCAGGCAAACGCCGTACCGATCCAGGTATGCAAGGACATTCGTGTCCAGCGCAGACATCATCTCCGGCAGAGCAACGGTAGGACAACAGACGGGAGATGCATACATGGCGCCAATTGCATTCTTGAGTTCGGTGATGGTGATGTACGCAGCCTGGATGAGGTGCGCGTGCGGCGCCAGCTATGCTTCCATGGCTTCTGCGACACGCGCCCAGTTCTCGCGGTTCTGGCCAATCAGCGCCAGGCCTAGCTGTGTCGGGCGCCCGCCGGCCAGTTCAACAAAGTACTGCTTGTCAAGTGCCATTAGCAAAACAACCGGCGAACCTGGGTCAACTCAAGTGTAAACGACCACCGCCGCTCAGAGTCACGCGACTGGATACTTGACTCGACTCCTTGTCCGACTGCCACGGTGGTTTTCAGGCACAATGGCGGCTGGCTGCTATTTGCCGTGCATAAGTTCATGGATGACGTTAAGCGATTGCACTCTACACGCGCTGATGTGCGCAAAATGCGACGAATTTGGCGTACTTTCCGATGCGAACTACTATGGTGCTGATGCGGTAGAAATGGCCTTTAGCGCATGCGTGAACGCACAACTAGATAACGCAATGGGCAACCTTGCCATTGACACACGTTCGGCCCATGCCTATCTGGAGGGTGCGCGGCGGCACTATGAGCCCGGCGGCGCAGGCGAGATTTTGATGTTTCGTCGCAAGTCAGATCGCGAGGCGGCGCTGTTGGTCGGCATTGTGCGCACGCTGAGCGCGTTGGGTGCCTCGCACCCAGCGGCTTACTTGGCCACGCGCGCTCTTCTGCGCGCTCTGCTGCTCGAGCGCGTGCTGCGACCTCGCGCGTTGCCCACACCAGACGGCGGTTTACTGTATTTGTATAGCGCAAAGTGCAACGTCGACAGCGACAGTGACTTGGACTAAATCCAGATGTGCGCCCAAGTGCTCTCCCTTGCCCGTGCGCATGCGTGTGCACCGCGCTCGACGCTGTCCGCGCACGCACTGGCGTCGAACGTGCAAAATATCACGTGCACGTGCGTGCTGTTTGCGCGCGTAAACGCTGCGTCGGCACTGGCGCAAGCGTAAGTGCAAGCACTCGCGGATGACGCAGCAGCGCCAGGATGGAAACCTGGCGGGGTGTGTGGAGCAATGCGCTTTTTTTATTAAATGGCTGCGCGCAGCACGGCGCGCGTGCTGCACGAGTAAAGTACAGCAACCTATTGCTTAACGGACGCAACGGGTGCGTCAGTTGGCGCAATTCCGGCAGGTTCCAGCGGTTCTTTCAGCCATAGTGCGGGTGCGCGCACCACGCCCGTTGGGCATTTGCCCATGTTGAGCGCCATGGCGAGCTTTTCCGTACGATACAGATTGCGATAGGCGGCCTCAAGATCAGACCAGCTCGTAGGCTGCCACGATGCGCCAGCGCCCACAAACGGAGGCACAGACAGGTGTGCGGGTGTGCACGTGTCACGCAGCGCGGCAGGTGTGTTGCACGCAAGCCAGTGCAGGTGCGCCTCGCACGCGTGCACGCGCTTTGCGCCGTAGCGCGCATAGTACTCGCCTAGCAGACGCGCGCCATGCTCGGCCGCGCGCGCATAGTTGGCGCCGCTTGCGCGCACCCACTTGCACACGGGGTGGTTTGCGTGCGTGGCACGGTACCCGCCTTTGGGCGCGCCGTCAAGCGCGCCACCAAGCGCGTGGTGCGCCGTGTACAGCATTTGCACAATCTCAAGCAAAATCTTGAAATGGCGGTAGCCGTGTGCGCGCGCCTCGATCCAAAAAATGTTCATACGGTCCAATCAAGTATACCGTGTTTAATGATACTAATAATAATAATAATGGCCTAACGCGCTGCGCGACGGCGCGGCGCGCTACGGCGCGGCGCGCCATGACGCGCCGCGCCATGACGCGCCGCGCCGTAGCGCGCGTGGAATAAAGTTGTTGCAGTGCAGCGCTTTCTACACCTATCTCGAAAACATGGCCGCGGCACTTACGAACAACACAAGTACAATCGCTCCACACGTAGACCCATGTGCGCGCTGGTAATCATCGCGGACAGCCACAAACGCGTTAAAGCATGTGCCAGGGTGCTATCTGCGTACATAGCACGCACATAAGGTATGACACGCCATGCTGCATACACTTGTTCACGCGCAAGCATGTCACTCTCTTCACGCACTGGGGACGCCCCAGTCAGCTCTGGCCCCGCCAGCGCTGGCCCCGCCAGCGTGGCGGCACCCGTCGCGCAGCCGCTGGGCGCGTTTGCTGCACTGCCGCTTGGGCCAAAGGCCGGCATGAGCAAGAAGCGTGCTGCGGCACGCGCTGAAGCACGCGCCGCAGACCAGGCGGCCGCCGCACCTTATCTTGAACCCGTGGCGCTCTTGAGCGATGCCGTGAGGGCGCGTTACAAGAATGTCGCGCTGGATGCTGCCATACGGGAACTGAAGGCTGTCGAGTATCAAATGGTGGGCCTGCAACGACAGATGTTGGAAGCAAGTGACAAGCTGGCACAGGCGCGCGCTCAGCACAGCATGGCCAAGATGCAGGCAGCGAAAAACGAGCATGCAAAGATGAACGAGGATTTTCTGGCCATTCAAGCTGTGCGCAAGAACGACCTGCGCAACATGAACGCGCGCATGCGCCGTCTCAATACCAAGTACAGGGCAGCACAGGTCGTCGTCGAAGAGGCGCGTGCCGCACTTGATACGGCGACTGCAGGCACAGAGGAAGAAATGGCTAGCGCTGGCTGGATGCTTGATATTGAAGGGCGCATGGCGCGCGGCATTGAAATGCGCGCCGTGCTGCGCCGTGAACATGCACGCTACGTGCGCGCCGTGAACGACGTGTCAGATGCAAAGGAACGCTCGCGTGCTATGAACATGATGGTCATGGAGTCGGGTTTTGACCAATACACCGCCGCAAACGCGTTTGCTGTGGCACGTGAAGGTGTTGAAGAAGCAACCAATGCGATGGTGAAAGTTACGGATCGCTTTCACGCGCTTGTGAAAACCTATCTTGAAATGACAGATGTGGAGCGCTATTACTTTGACGTTATTGGCGCAGACCTGACTCAACTTGTCGAGCTTGATGAAAATGATCGCGATCGTGTTCTGCTTGATATCACCCTCAAGCACCTGGGCGAGGCGCACGATCGCGCAATGTATGAAAACTTCCCCCGCGGCGAGCGCGGCGTCAGTCCATTTGCCGGCTACGTCAAGATGGCGGCAAATGGCCTGATTAACATGTACTTTGAGTTTGGCGGCGCGTATAACGCGCTGGTTGCCATCATTGGCCAAGTCGGCGAAAAGCCCAGCCAGCTGTTCTACACGATTAGCTCCAATCTCGAGTTTCAGCATCACGTGCAGGCAAGCCTGGCGCGCTACAAGTACTATGCGGACGCTGGCGTTGCCGAGGCTGGGAGTGCGTAAAGTACAGGCCACTCACGCGCGCACGCGCACCAACTTGGTCGCGCATGCGCACTTGCCTGCAATTAGCGGCACCATGAGCGCCGACGGCGGATCGCAAGCCGATGCAGACGCGCTGGCACACCACCTCGTGCTGGACATGGACGGCACGCTTATTGCCGCGGGCACGGCCGAGCCGTACGCGCGCCCGGGGCTGGAAATGTTTCTTGCAATTGTGTTTGCGTGGCGTGCGTGCGGCGCACTTGCAAGCGTTGGTCTCTGGACCGGGGCAAGCGCAGCATGGGTTGCGCGCGTGCACGACGCCGCGTTGCGCCCTGCGCTTGACGGTGCCGCTGCGCGCTTGGGACTTGCGTCTGGCGCGCTCGAGTGGGACTATGTTGCGTATGCGCGCCCCGCGCCAGGCGCTAGCTTGCCACGCGCCAAACCTTTAGACGAGCTTGCGCGCAGTCTGACCGGGCGCAGTCTGCGCATGAACGTAGGCACCATGTGGCTTGTCGACGACACGCCCGCCGTTGCCGTGTGCAATGGCAGCGCCTGGGTACCCATTGCGTCTTATGCGCGCGGGCCGTGCGACGAGCTTGCACGCGTCGCGCACGAGCTGGCCGCGCGCATCGGTGCTTTGCTGCCGCGCGACAGCGCGCCGCATGCAGAGTCGGTGTGAATATTATGAAAAAACTGCAAAATAATATGTTTTATTGTAATGTCATAAAATCACTTGAACTGTGCCAATCTAGCGTTACACTCACGCGCGGGGTAAACAGTAACCAAATTTTAGAACACGTGTTTAAATGCACATAATTATACTATTTAACGGTAGTTTACCGCATTATTGCGCAACGTGTGTATGCTTTAAATTGTGTTAACTACAGATTATATCTATTTATATATGTATATTAGTGTAATCACATAATATCATTTGAACTGTGCCAATCTAGCGTAGCATTCACACGTGGGGTAAACGGTGACCGAATTTTAGAACACCTGTTTACGTACATATTATTTATCATAATAGCGTAATTATGGTGATTATTACACACACGTACATTTCGCAAAAACAATGAAAATGTATCGTAATTATCAATTATAACCATGTTTTAATATAATATCATATAGTCACTTGAACTGTGCAAATCTGGCGTTGCGCAAGCGCACGGGGTTGATGATGACCGAATTTTAAAAACAGTATCTTGTGTCAATTTTCATATGGTTATCTGATATTATCCATGTTACCATATTATGCAAATGAGATGAAATATTACATAAATATTAACACATATGCGTGTTTAAATGTAATTGCATAAAGTCATTTTAACTGTGCCAATCTAGCGTTAATCTGGCGCACGGGGTGGACACGTGCATAATTTTAGAACACCTGTTTTATATCCATATTATGCACACATTTATACCCGGTTTATCGTGCGTGTGTGTATCAATAATGCATGGTAAATAGTGCATAATAAATTAATATATGCGCGTTTAAATGCAATTGCATAAAGTCATTTTAATTGTGCCAATCTAGCGTTACTCTGGCGCACGGGGTGGACACGTGCATAATTTTAGGACACCTGTTTTATGTCAATATTTTATGCAATTATCACATTATATGACCGAGTGACTTGGGCAGCGCGTGTGCGTATAAAACCGGTCTGAGTGTGTTGTTTACGCGCTGTGCGCTTACGAAGCCATGATTGCGCCGGGCGTGGCGGCGTAGACGGACATGGCGCCCGAGCGCAGGGACGCGCAGCCGGGCTGGCACACGGTGCCCCAGTGGCCCGTGTTGTTGTTCACGCGCGAGTAGTCAGCGGCGGCCTCTGCGCCGCTGTGCGTGAGGTGCCAGCCGCGGAACGTGAGCGTGTTGTGCCCGCTGTCCGTCGCGACGGAGAACACCTGCTTGGTGACCCACGCGTCAAGCTGGTACTGCGCCTCCATGACGGCCGCGCCGGGGTACAGCGGGTAGTAGCTGTTCATCTCCGCGTTGTTGTCCAGGCCGCGCACGTTGAACACGCCCGTAATGTCAAGCATGTTGCCAACCGGCTCAAAGTTGATCGGCACAATGCACGCATAGATGGACGGCTTGGCAACGGCCGTGTTCTTGTTGCGGTTGCGATACTGCGCGGTCATGTTGTTCGTGGCGTCAGCGAACACCACGTCGCAGCCGTAGCGGTAAGCCGTGGGCAGCACATCGGCCACAATCTGGGCGTGCCACGCCGTGTGCATGAACGTCAAATGCTGGAACGTGGCGTTGTAATTGTAGACCTTGGTGATGTCGCCCGCAATCTCAACGTCGGTCTCGTTGTAATAGTTCTGGATCGTGTCCGGGCCAGACTCGATGGCCATCACGAGACCCATTGTGTGGCAAATGTTCGGGCGGAAAATCAGCACGCCAAACGGCGCATCCGTCTCCTGCGCCAGAATCAGTGTCGAGTTCTTGTCCACAGGCGCAAAGAGCAGCGCGCTTGCAACAACCGACTCGACCAGCGGCAAGCGCTGCACCGCTGTGTACACCTCGCGGAACGATTCGCTGGCGATTTGCGTCAACACGGTCTCGGCCGTGATGGCTGCTGCACGCGCAGCGCGCGCATCGTACTGTTGCTGCACTTGCGTGACGCGTGCGGCGCCGCCAGCAGTAGCGAGCCGGTCATACGGGCCAGAGAAAGCTGCGCCAATGTCCATGCGCGCAGCAAAGTCGTCCGCGCGCATGTCGCTCGCGGCGCTCGCGGCGCTAGCAAACGTGCGCTCAACGTACTTGGCCGGGCGGTTCTCCTCTTCCTCGTCCTCCTCGGCGTACGACACACGCCCGCGCTTGAGCCCGCCGCGCGCGCCAATGCCCTCGGTCTCGGCCGCGGCCATGCGCGCCGCCAGCTCGTTGCGCACCATGTGCGTCTGCTCGACACCATGCGCTTGCGCACGCGCGCCCAGGAAAACGGCGGCACCGCGCGACGCTATCATCTGCGCCTGGAACACCTTGTCCGACACGCGGAAAACATCAACATTGAGCGCAGAAGCCGCGCTCACAGTCAGCGTGTACGGCAGACGGAGGAATTCGGCAGGCGCGCCACGCGTGTCAATGTTTGCGCGCGCGTCCGGATTGTAATCGGGCGCGTTAGCGTAAACAATGTCAGCGCGCTCCTCCGTCACATTGGCGTACAGCGTCTTGGCCAACACGTTGGTCGCGACCGGCGCGCCGTTTTCGTCGACGCGTTGCAGCTCGGCGGCCAGCTCGTTGGCGCCGTTGGCGTTGGCCGTAAAGTTGGCAAAGATGCGACGCAGGCGCTGCGTAGTGCGCTGCGCAGCGCCCTGGTCAACAATCGTCTGCCCGAGCAACGTGCGCTCGTTGACAACCGCGTAAATGAGTTCCAGCAGGCGTGCGTCTTGGGCGCCGGGAATCGCCAAGTACAAAAAGCGCACGCGCTCGGCGACCTTGGCATCGTACGTCGCCAGACCGTTCAGCACAGCAGTCCATTCCGGACCAACGTTGGCATTCACCACAGCGGCCGCAGCGACACCTGCACCAGCATCACGCACGGCATCGGATCGACCCCACACGGGAACCTGCACGCCAATTGCGCGCGTGATAAGCAGGTCGAGAATGCTCGAGCCGGCAAAGCTCTTGTGAATGTTCGGCGGCGTGGCCGATGCGCCGAACAGTGCGCTCGAAGACAGCGTGCCGTGCATCAGGCGCGCCATGGTCTCGGCGGCTTGCACAGCGGCAACCGCATCATTACGGAACGCGGCAAGACCTGCAAAGACCGGGTTGCGCGCAATGTTGTAAAAACCGGCGCTGTTGGCCATGCCCCAGCCCGTGCGACCAGCTGCGTCACGCGGAGTCACGCTGCCGTAATCGTTTGACACTGCATCAATGATCGTACCAACCTCAGACACGACGCTGGTGTCCAACACGACGTTTTCTGGCAAATGACTGATCGCGGCGGCGTTGTTAGGTGCGGCAACGGTGCTCAGCTGGCTGGCTAGCGTGCCAATGAGCGCAAGGTTCGTGCGCAGCGTCGACTCGTCGGTGGCCGTCAACACGGCGCTCGAGATCGCCGAGCGCGCAAACGCGGACAGGCCGGCAATACCGCCAAGGCGCGCAAGGCCAATGTCGCCCCACGAGCGCACAACCGCAGCGTGCCCGGGCGCATCCTCGTAAATGAACAGGTGCAGCTTTTCAATCTCGGCCTTGTCGTTGCGCTTGACAAGCCCATGGCGCGAGTGCCAGTCGTCGCCACCGCTGTTGTACTGATCGGCAACAGTGCTGATGTGCGACGAAATCGAGCCGGTGGCGTCAAACACGCCCGACTTTTCGATCGCATGTGCAAGCGAAATCACGCGACCCGAGTCGGTCGACTCGTCATAGAGCTCAATGCCGCGGAAGGCCGGCTGGAAGCGCACGGGGTTGTGGACCGTGCGCAGCATGGGATACCACTCGCCAACTTCGTTGTTGCGCGTAAACTGCGACGTCTTGATGTCCGCACCGTAGCGCTTCATCTCAATCACAGACAGGCCGGCGTAGGTGGGCAGCGAGCCGTAGCCTTGAACCTTGACAACCTCGGCGTTTGGCCCGTTGATCCACATGTGCGTCGCGCGCTCGTCACCAACGGTCAGGCGCGCAATGACGCCGGGCGCCACCAGCAGCGTGTCCGGCACGCCGTTGCGACGCTCGATCATCTGCTTGGCATTGTGCACGGCGGCCAGGAACGTCGAGCCAGGCTTGGACAGGCAAGCATACGTGTCAATCGACGTCTTGAACCAAGCGCGCAGCCGATCAAGCGTGTTGGCGCCCTCGCCGTCCGTGTCAGAGTACGGCGACTGATTGAACTCAAAGTTGCTCTCGTAATACGCATCATACGTCCTGAGCAGCTCGGTCTGCGTCGCGCGCACAATCGCGCGGAGGAACGCCTGCGCAAGGGCAATGATCTTCAGGCGCAGCTCGCGCGGGCCGGCAGCGGTCTCAAACACGGACTTGTCAATGGAAAAGCCGTGCCCAAAGCGCTGCAGCGTGCGCGTGATCGACGTTTCGCTCGTCTGCACCTTGCGGAAGCCCGTGCGATGCGCGGCCGCAGTAGCGCACTGCTCGACAATCGCGGCAATGTTGCGCTGGACGGTGAGCGTGCTTGTGTACGCCATGGGCGCCACACGCGTGATCAGCGGGTGATCCGGAGACATCAGCACCATGTCGCGCAGCTTGGTGTCAATCACGGTCTTGAGCGCACCCGCGTACACCGTGTTGTCATAGCCCGTCGTCGGCACGCCTGCGCGAGCGTTCATACCGCTTGCGGGCATGAACGGGGTGTTTCCAGAGAAGCCGCCGCCCAGACCCGGGTAGCCGGTCGCATGGCTGCTGGCATCAAAGTTGCCGCCAAACTGCCGTTGGTGGTGATTGGCGCCGCCAAAGAATGCCATCGTGTGGGTGTGCGTACGCCTCGTGTAGCGTAGGGCGATGCGCGGCGCCATATGTGCACACGCCGCATGTGCCGCAACTAGCGCGCACGCGTGCACGCGCGCATGCGCGTGGCACCGTGTGGCACCGTGTCACACATGGTACCGTGCCGTGCGCGCGTGCATGCGCGTGCATGCGCGTGCGTGCGCGTGCACTTGCGCACACGCAAGTCACCATGCGTGACCACGTGACACATGCACGACTGCGACGTGCGACGCGTGACCTTATGCGCCTTGAAAAGTCGCGCGCAGATGCCGCAAGCGCGGCGGCGCACGCGGTTGCTGGAGCAGCCGCATTAAGCGTGGGCAAGCGCTGGGCCCTTGCGCACCGCGCTGCACACCGTGCGCGTGCGCGCATGGCACGCGCTGTGCACCGTAGCGCTGACAGTGACCCGGCGCTGCGCGCGCTACGCGAACCGCTAGCCGTGCTGGGCGACGCGCTGGCTGCCGCGGACGCAAGCTTGGCCGAGTTGAGCGCGTTGAATGCGCGCCTGCGCGAGCACATGCAAGCATGGCACGCTGGCGAAACGCAGCGCGCGGCAGCAGCGGCAGCAGCACTTGCGCACTTGCGCCAATGCGAAGCGGCAGCAGCAGCGGCAGTAAGTGCAAGCACGGCGTTCAGCCCGCTTGCAAGCGTTAACGGCGTGGCCGAGCACGTGCCAACCGAGCCTGCGTGCTGGCTGACCGAGCCGCGATTGCACGCGCCACTTAGCGACTTGCTAAATTACGAACATCCACCGGCTGCCGCTGGTGCGGCGCAGCGCCGCGTCCGCCCCGCGCGCCGCGCACTACGCGTAGAGGGGGCCAATGCATGACGCCTAGCCAAATTTGTCACGTGCGCGCATGCGTGCGCGTCTACAATCACCACATGTTATTTACCAACTCTGCGTAAAGCTTGTTGAACGCGTGACAGTTGTACAAATGACGCACCGCGCAAGTGCATGTAAGCTGCATTGTCGTCCCACTCGAGCGTGCGCTCAAACGTCACACCGTAACACGCAGGTCACAGCGCGTTGCCCGTATCTTGTGACGGCCTAACGCGCCAAGCTGCACGTGCATGCGCAACGGCGGCGGGCTCTTGCGTCCAACGCACAGCAGGCACAGGTCCCCCTCCGCCCGCACACGCGCGTGCTTGCGCGCGCGCGCGCGCACCTCTAGCGCGTTCAGAGTGTCTTGCGCCTCACTGCGCGTACTGCCAAACACACTGTACAGCACGCTCATGGCAAGTGAAGAAGTGCCCTCCACGCACACGCGTGTGTAACGCACGCTTTACGCCGTTTTTAATGGTAATATAATTATTATTATTATTATTATTATTATTTTCTACAAGGTATAGCAAGCCCAGTAACGCCGCAATACGCTGCAGGTGGCCCATGTGCGCACTTGCGGCTGCTCGCGTGACCAAAAGCAAGCAGCCGCGCATGCTGGCGTGGTGCTAGCATGCACGCGTATATAAGCGCCGCGCAGGCTGTGCACGTACTTGCCTTGTGTGCGTGTGTGTGTGTGTGTGTGTTATGTCCGCCACGCCAGCCACACACGTGCCCGAGCCTGCACACTATGAGCACCTTGACGCCGTGCAGGTGCGCGTGCTTAGTGACGCTCTGACCGCTCTAAGCGAACTTGAAAACGATGACAATCGCACGCTTGCGGTTGAAACGAGCGGTGCCGCACGCGCGGCAATTGCGCACGCTGCTCACACTGCCTTGCACGCGCCCGAGTTGCAGCTTGATGCATGCGCATACGCGGGCCCGCGTCCGCCAGCTGCAACGTGGGACGCACTGACACGCGTATTGCTGCCGCGTCTGACTTTGCGCTCGGCCCTGCGTGTCATGATCGAGCTTGGGCGCAAGCGACAGCTGCCCATCAATCTCGTTGATCTCGTGAGCGCGAGCAGTGCCGCGAGCAGTGCTGCAAGCAGTGTCGCCGCCGCTGGTGATGGTAATGACATGCGCGGCATCAACTCGCGCGTGCTGCGTAGCACGCTGCACGGCGCACCTGTTGTTGTTCGCATTGCACATAACACGGACATGAGCAAGAGCCGTGTTGCGGCACAGCATGCGGGCGGGCGCATTGCGTACGCACTTGCGCACGCGGGTGCCACGCCGCACATGGCCGGGCTTTACGTGGATACGTATGTGGCTGCGGGCGCGGGCGCGAGCGCAAGCGCGGACGCGAGCGCGGGCGCGAGCGCCAAGCCTTTGTTACACATCATCATCGAGTCGGACATGGGTGATGTGCTGAGCAAGGTGCCGGTTGACTTGCCCAATGTTGCGCAGCAGCCGCAGTCGCTGCGTGCCAAATGGGTGGCGCATGTGCTGCACGCGCGCATGGTGCTACTTGGTCAGACAGTTGCAGCGCTTAGCGCGTTGCATGCCGCCGGGCTTGTGCACCGTGATTGCCACGACAAGAACGTGCTTGTTGCCAACGTCGCCAGCGTCGACGAGGCCGCGCAATTTGTCTATTTACTGCCGCCACTAGCGGTAGCTGCGGGTACGAGCACGAGTCTGACAAGCACATCGACTGTGAACGACATGGGCCACGCGCGGCACGCCGCGCTTGCGCAAGCGCTGCGCGAGCCAGATGCGGTATTTGTAGCGCACACATGCTACATGCGCGCCGCGCTGATTGACTGGGACAGCGCGCTGCTGCCTGAACACGCCGTGCAAGCAACCGCGTTTGCACGCCATGCTGCCCTGTGGCTATATGCTGCCGCGGTGCATGTTGACATGAACAAGTCTCGCTGGCAGCTGTACACGAGCTTTACCGATATTGCACATGCACAGCTGGACGCTCCAGATGCAGCGACGCTGGAGCAAACGTACAAGACGCTTTGCGCGTCCTTGGACGTGGCGCCGTTGCTTGGCAAGATCAAAAACCACGCCAACGGTGCAGCACGTCTTGCGCTTGCATACGCCGTACTGCACAGCGACTCTGCTATTTACATCCAGCGTCTACCCACCGACGATCAAGCGGCCGTTGGTCTGCTTCAACCCGGCACTGTGGGTGATGTGCAATACCACGCGCTGGCAGTACGCTGCGCACAGTGCCCCTTTTTTGGCGGCCCTCTTGCAGATTATATTCAAGTCGCGCTTTGCGCCGTACGCAAAATGGCAAGCGCGCTTGCCCAGGCTGACTTTACGTGCAGCATAACCGAGGCGGCGCTAGCGGCCGCGCTTGGTACTTTCCTACTGAGCCGCATGGTGGACTTTGACCAGCGCGGTTTTCTGGCGCCAGAGTTTGTGTACCAAGTCTTGCGCCAAGATCACGTTTCGCTGCTAGGGATAGACACGGCAGACGGCAAACGCGCGCGCGACTACGTGCGCCACGTGTATTCCACGCACGAGCGCGACCGCGCACTTGCGCCGCGCTTTGCCGAGGTGCTTATGCGCTTGTGTGCAAGCGTGGCACATCTAGACGCCACTCGTATTGACATGTCACGCCAGCTTTACATTGCCGACATGCGCACCGTGCCATCGTACATTGTGCCGCTGCCTGTCCGCGCGTCCGTTGGCGCACGCGCCAGCACGCACGCCGCGCCTGCTGCCGCACCGGCTGCCGCACACGCACCACTCACGCCTGACGAGCTAGACCAGGTACATGCGCGCGACGCCGCCAAGGCCGAGCGCTACGCCGCGAGCATGCCCATGCCGCTGCACTCACTCGTGCCAGCTCGCCTACGCTCCGCGCTCGGCGCACGTCTATCCGTTGATGCCGTGCGTGCAGCAACAAGCGCACCCACCGTGCGTGCATAAGCGCTCCGTAAATACATTAACTGGCGCATATCTACATGTATGCAAGCTTGGCATAACACTGTGCTGCATCATTTACTGCACCATGTCGTTGTGCAGGGGCAGAGGCAGTGGCGGCAGCGGCGGCGGCGCCTCCACGACCTGATCCTCGTTCATCACAATCAGCAGCGGCAATAGCGACGGCACTAGCGGCGGCGGCGGCGCGTTTGCAACGGCGGCTTCAGAGTCAGCTTCAGATTCGAGCGTCGAATTGCGAGCCGCGCGTCGCTTGCGCAGAGGCTGTCCGCCGTCGCTCAGCTCGGCCGCGGCCGCGCGCCGCTTGCGAGTCTTGGCGGGAGCACCAGCCTCGGCGCCTGCCTCGGCGCCTGCCTCGGCGCCTGCCGAGGCAAGCGCCTCGGCAGTGGCGGGCAGCGGGTGCTTCCGCGGACGACCGCGCGGGCGCTTTTCGCGCGGCTCGGTCGGTAGCGGGTTCTTGCGCGGCCGCCCAACAGGGCGTTTTTCGCGCGGTTCAGTCGGCAGCGGGTGTTTGCGCGGACGCCCCCGCGAGCGCTTTTCGCGCGGCTCGGTCGATAGCGGGGTACCGCCAGACGCCGCGTTAGGCGCCGTGTTGCGCCGTGGGCGGCCACGAGGACGCTTTTCGCGCAGCGGCGCAGCAAGCGCAGGCGCGGCGGCCAGGGCAACAGAGCGCGCGGCGGCTTCAACGCGTCCAATGCGGCGGCGCGAGCGTGCGCTCGTCGGAATGCGGCCAAGCAGCGCGTCGATAAGGCGCGTTCGTGTCCAGGTCACGGTGATGCGCGCCTCGCGTGCGAGCTCTTGCAACTCTGGCTTTGTCTTGTGGCGCAGCAGCTCGGCATACGCGGGCACGCCGCCCATGGACACGGTCACAATGCGCTCGATCAAGTCCGCGCACGGCACGCCATGCACGCGCGTAATGCCAAGTTCTTTTGCCATGGCGCGAATGTGCTCAGCGCCGCCGGCAGCGTCGTCGGCCGCGTCATCGGCAGCGCCATCGGTAGCGCCAGCGTTGGCGGCCGTGCGACGGCGAAACATGAGCTTGCGCAGTGCAAGGCACTGGTCAGCGTGATACCGTGCACGCTGCTCGGCCGTCATATCCACGGGCATGTTCAGGTAGCGCGACGCGGGAACGTGCGGCGACTGGCTCACCATGTGGTATTTCAATTTGAGCTCGCGCTCGCGCTTTTTGTACAAGGCATTTGCAGGCGTCCTTTGCTCGGCCGGCGCAGGGGCCTGTGCGGCAACCACAACTGCAAGAGCATCGCTTTCGCCGTAAGTTTCGTCTTCTCCTTCATCTGCAGCACCTGCGGCCGAATTCGCGTCTTCATAGCACGACGCGTCCGAGCTTGCACCACCGCTGCTGTCGCATTCGCCCTCATCTTCGCCCGCGCCAGCGCTCGCGCTTGCGCTTGCGCTTGCGCTTGCGCTTGCGCCCGCGCTTGCGCTTGCGCTTGCGCTTGCGCTTGCGCCCGCGCTTGCGCTTGCACCTCCGTCGCCCGCAGGTGGCGCGCGCGCCACTTCGTCGTCAAAGCTGTCACTGTCCACCGGGTCTGCGCCCGTAGCGAGCGCTGGGGAGATATCCATAAAACTGGTCATTTTCCGTGGAAAGTGAGGTGTATTGGTGCCACGTGAGGTGGCCATCGCGACACGGTCGACGCGTCACCGGCGCACGCGTCGACGCGCGCGCTTGGGCGTTGCGCGCGGTGCGTGGCGCGCAAGCCATGAAATTTTATTTCATTGCATGGCATAGTCAGCCTCGTCCATGCTCTCAAGTTCCGCAAGTATCTCAAGCAAGCTAATGCGCTCGCGAGCGCGCCGGGTAAAGCACGCGCGCAGCAAATCTGCCATGCGCTCTTGTGGAGTGGCACCGGCGTACTTTTTTGTGCTGATTGTGTAAGAATCATCACCGGGCACGCCGTAGCGTTGCGCATAGCCACGCGAAATGATGCTTATGATCAGGCGCCCGAGTCCCCACGCGTCCGAGCGCGAGCCTGGCGGAGCCTGTATGGCGCCTGCCACAGCCTCGGGTGGTATGTGCTGGTACATGTTTGCAAATTGCGCGCGCGTAAGAGGCGTGTCATTTTCACCGTCCCACATTGGGCAGCGCGCATAGTCATCGGCGTGCGGAGCCACGTCGTTTTCTTCTTGGCCGTACAACGCGTCGTTGCCAAAGTCGATAACGCGCGCCACGTAATTGGGCACGTCGTAGGGGGCCTTGCCAGCGACCCGCTCAAACAGCAAATTGTTGCCGTGTAAATCAACAATTGCAACGCCAGCGCGGTCCAAGTCGCAACACGCGCTGGCAGCTGCAACGCACATTGCCTTGGCATGCCGCAAAAACAGCTTGTTAGCGCGCGCGGGATTCAAACGCCGTTCAGTCTCAGATTCAATATCTTCAAGCATGGCCTCAAGTGACAAGCCTTGCACGCGCGTCTCAATAAGCGCAAGCAGCGGGCCGTGATAGCGCATTGAGTCTGCGTACAGGGCAACACCAAGCAGCGTGGCCGTGTCGCACTTGCCGCCGCGCTTGCGCTCGGCTGCTGCGGCTAGCAATCCGAGCGCCTCGCGCAGCCCGTCCACGTCGACGTTGCGGTGCTTGTACAGCTTGATAACGCACGTGCCGGCGTCAAACGCAAGCACACGCGTAGACTCACCCTCGCCCAGCGGTTTGTTATACGCAGCCATGCCAAGTATTTTGTCAAGACGGTCACGCACAAGGTACACGGGCGGCGCCTGCGGAACAAACACGCCGTGTGCCGCGTCAATACGCGCGGCAAAATCGTAGCTGTCCCACGTGCGTAGCGTTCGTGCGCGCAACATCCACACGCCGACATTTTGCGCGTCCTGCTTTGGCGCAGGCTCAAAGGCAACAACCAGCGATGCGGCAAACTCGCTTTCTGACATGTCAACGGTTGTGCTGCACGTCAAAATGTGCGGCGTGCCAAGCAGCGCGCCAGTTTGCGCGTCCGGTTTGTGCCAGGTCACAGTTTCTGCGTTGTAGTACGCATAGTGCGCAATAATATTCATGTCATGCGCGGCGTTTTGTGCGGCATAGTGCAGCAAGTGCGCGGCCAAGTAGTGATAACAATCAGGCCGGTAAAGAATGACATAGTACGTGCGCGTGCCGCCCGTTTTCAGCAATTCAAACGTCTTGCTGTGCAGGACAAAAAAAGTGTCAGGATCCCAGCGCAGCGTAGTTTGCGCCAGGTCGCGCAGCGCAAGGGGCAGCTGCGACACGTTCATAAGACACACGGCGTGTATGCCAGGCGCAGCGTCAAGAAGCGTCAGTTCAGCTACACTTTTTGGCACACGCTTGATTGCGGGCGACTCGGCGGGCGACTCGGCTACACGCTTGCGTGCGCTGGCACGGTCACGGTCACGCGGCGTGAAAAGCGGCGGCGACGTGGGCGAAGCTTGCGCAGATGCCGAGCGCGACTGCAATGCCGTCCAGTCTTCATGCGCGCGCAGCATTTCACTTGGTGTTGCGCGCTCATCGCCAGTGGCGGCACCTGACAAGGATGCCATGTGCGCTTGTGCGTGTGCAGGTGTGTTGAACACGCGCGCCCGCGCGCCCTTAGGCGCCTCACACGTGCACGCGCTAGTGTTGCTTGGCGCTTACGCGGGTTCAAAGTGCGCGTTGTAATCCTCGGGCGTTAGCGAGGCCAGCGCGGCGGCAAGCTCGGCGGCTGACGGACGTGCAGCGGGCTCGCACGCAAGACACGCGTCCAGCAGGGCTTGCAGCGCGGGAGTGTATGACACACGCGTGCCATCCAGCATGCGCGGCGCCATGGTGAGCGATACGTGGCCTCCGATCTGTACACGCGCCAGCTGCGCAGCATAGTCGGCGGCCACACGGCCGCGGGCGGCCGCTTGTGCGATCAGGAACGCCGCGGACCAAATGTCAGCGCGCGTGCAAGGCGTGCCATGATCAACACACCCCGAACGGCAAAGCTCGGGCGCGTAAAACTGGTACTGCCACGGCTGGCGCGCAAGCACGTAATCGACTAGCGGTGCGTCCTTGGGCAACTGCGCGGGTGCAAACGCGTAGCGATCTGTGCGCTGTGTCTCGCTCTGCATTGGCAACAGGCCCGCATTGCCAAAGTCGACCAGAGCTAAGCGCCACTCTCCGGATGGTAGCACGTTCACAAGAATGTTCTGGGCAAGCAGATCGCCATGCACAATTCCGCGTGCATCGAGCTGCGCAAGAGCGCAGGCAAGCTGCACGCACGCGTCGCGCACCTGTGCGCCGCTGGCGGCTGGTGCGCAAACTACAACGTCATAATGCTCACCGTGCATGCGCGTTTCGCTTAGCACAAGCGTGCTGACGTACGTGCCCACGTGCACTGCTACGTGCAGCAGCATGGGAAATGCAGCATCTGCATCGCGCGAGGCATCGGCCAGCGTGTCCAACAGCACCAGCTCGCGTGCCCCCGCGCAAAAAGCCGGGCCGACGTAGACCTTGTGCACGCGCGCCGCGGTCACGCACGTTACCACGTGCTTGGTCGAGCACGTGTAGCCAAGCAGCGTCTCAAGGTCACTCGCCGCAAGCACGTGCGTGCTTGGGGCGTCAAGCGCGGCGTTGAGCCGGGCGGTGGCGCGCACGTCGGGCGTGTGCTCAACGTAGGCCAAAAGCGCTACTGCGCCTGTTGCGTGCACGTCTAGAAAGCACGGCAGCAGCTTGATTTCGTTGCGCCGCGCCGCGCGCACCAGCGCAACCAGCACGTCCAGTGCAACGCGCGCACTCTCGCTAAACGCCGGCACCACAATTTGCAAGGCGTCCTGGCTTTCAAGACGCACGTCGCGCACGTACACCATGCGCACATCCTCGTCCGCACAGTGCAGCTGCAGCTCGCGCGGCATCCATTCTTGCGCATCTACCAGCACAAAGTCAACGTTGTGCGCAGCCATGCCAAGTCAGATGTGCGCACGCGTGTAACCGCCACACGCAACACTCGGTAAACTTGTTTAATGTACATTTTACGTACTTTTGTTTCTTAAAGAAAGTGTGTGTGTGTGTGCGTGCGTGCGCGATTGCTAGGTTAGGCTGGCCCAGCGCGGCACGGTCGTGCGCACAGAGCGCCAGCGCGTTAGTGCAGCAACCCCTAGCATGTAAGCCGCGTACAGAACAGCGGCGCCGGCAAACATGGCGCCCAGTAGCGCGAGCTCGCGCGCCGCCTCGGCCGGGCTCACACTTTGCACAAGCGCATCAATGCGCAGCTCGTGCGTAGCGCCAAACGTCAAACGAGCGCCACTCTGCGCAGAGCCTGATGCAGCGACAGCAGCAGCAGCTGCAAGCGGAGCGCCAGAAATGCGGTACAGGCACGTCTGCGTGGCAATCTCGCGCGACAACATCACAAACGCGTTTGTGTCGTTCTCGTGCGCAAGCGTGATGCGCGCGTCGTCACCCTGCTCAGAGCCAAGCGCAAGCACGCCGCTTGCGGGTGCGTCAAAAGCCAAGATGCAGCTCACGCTCGAGTCATTGCGCCCAGGCACGGTGCATGCAAGCGTCACGTTGCCACCAGGCCAAACGCTGCGCACGGCCAGCGTAGCGCGCCCGTCAGCCTCGCTCGCATCACTGTGCATGTCTAGCGGCGCTTCAGCGTCAATGCGCACGCCGTCAAGAGCGACAAGTTCAAACGTGTAGCGCCGCGCACGTCCCGCGGGCTCTAGTGCGCCAGCAAGGCCGTGCTCGCCAAGCGTCAACACGAGCGCGGGCGCAACAATCGCATCCGTGCTGGGATCATCAGGGTCGAACGCGCATGCGCGTGGCGCCGCGCACAGCAGCAGCACGGCGCCAAGCACCAGAACACGGGCAACTATAGCACGCATCGTGCGGGCAGTGCAGTGTGGCGCATAAAGCTGCGCCATCGACTGCAAGCTTTACACAAGCGTAAGCAGATTGCCGTCACGCTCGGACACGCCAAGCTCGGCGTACAACACCTGCAGCGGCACAGGCACAAACTCAATGCCAAGGAGCGCGTCAAAATCGCTCCTGCGCGAAATCTGTACAGCTACTGGAAAACGAGCGCGAAGTGCAAACAACACGTCGGCCACATGGCGGCGTACAAGAAGCGGCACGCTTTGCGCAGTAAAGCTGATGCGCACGCACTTGGCCTCCTGCTCTTGCTTGTTGGGTACGGACTCGTCGCCAAGCGCAAAACCGTGCGCATACTGAGCACCACCGTCACCAAGATAGACGCGACCCTCGTGCGCATTCGGCAGTACGACAACCGTGTGCACGCCAAGGCGCGCGCGGGCGCGCGCAAGCGCGTAGTTGGACATTTTTGCTTTCGCGCCTGCACTGGCCAGTGGGCGCACGTACGCGCCATCCGGCAGACCGCACGTGGAACCTGAAAGCACGGTCATGTGCATGGCTATAGTCAAGTGTGTGTGTGTATGTGTGCGCGCCTGCACCTCTAGCACATTGACTGTGCCGCAAAGCGCAGCTGGTGCACTGGCCAAGCTTACGCTCACGCTTGCGCTTAGGCTTACGCTCACGCTTGCACGTAGTTGGACGCGGGCGTTAGCTTGGGCAGTGTGCCAGCATGACATTTTTTAAATGGCTAAATTGTTCAAAATGTAAATATAAATACGTACTTTAAACAGGTGTTCTAAAATTCGGTCACCGCTCACCCCGTGCATGCGCGCAACGCTAGATTGGTACAGTTAAAGTGATATTATGTGATTACACTAATATACATATATAATAACATATGATGATAGTTTTCATGATTTAAAGCATACATACATTGCACAATAATGTGGTAAACCACCGTTAAATATTAGAAATACATGCATTTAAACAGGTGTTCTAAAATTCGGTCACCGCTTACCCCGTGCATGCGCGCAACGCTAGATTGGCACACTTCAAGTGATATTATGTAATTACACTAATATGCATATATATACGCATTGCGCATAATTATCACTGTATAAAGCCCGCAAAGCTTGCCAAATAATACAAGAAATTGACATATTATTAATAATACATGTACTTTAAACAGGTGTTCTAAAATTCGGTCACCGCTTACCCCGTGCATGCGCGCAACGCTAGATTGGCACACTTCAAGTGATATTATGTAATTACACTAATATGCATATATAATTATATATAATGAGTGTTTACATATTTTAAGTGACATGCGAAGCCTGCACAATAATACAGGAAATTGCTATATTATTATTAAAACATGTACTTTAAACAGGTGTTCTAAAATTCGGTTACCGCTTACCCCGTGCATGCGCGCAACGCTAGATTGGCACAGTTAAAGTGATATTATGTGATTACACTAATGTGATAATATTTGTAGTTATTATAATATTGCGCAGTCTGATCTAGGCGCGGCGCATGAGCTTGCACGTGCGCGCGTACGTGCGACAGGGCAAGTGACGGGTGTTACTCGCCGTACGCATTGTGGTTGTTGCGGCGTTTGCGCGCGTGTCCGTCGCTGTTGCTGTCGTCGCTGTCCATATCGCGCACGCGCTTGCGCGCAGCTATCGTGTCGCCAAGAGGCGCTGGCGTATGCGGCACCCAAATGGGCGGCCCGGGCTCGACAGCGCTCAGGCGCACCGAGACTTGCACAGTGTGCTGACTGGCGCCTGCAACAAGCAGCACCTCGACGTCCTCAATGTAGCGAGGCGCAATGCCGCCGAGGCGCTCGTAAATGTCAGGACCCACAACGTACTCGCCAGAAGCGCCGCTAAGCACAAGCGTTGCCTTGACAATCACTGCGCCACTCGGGGCAGCAATTATTCCCAGTTCGACAGGTCGCGCGGCAGCATTGGCCGTACGCAGCATTGCCGCAAGTGCGTCAAGATGCGCACCGACGGCGTACGCAAGGGATACTTGCTCGTCCGAGCTGCACTGCTCGCGTATCGTGTTGAACTTTGGGCGCGTAGTCACGGGTGGCATTACGGGCGGCAATTGTGCTGGCGCTAGCAACGGGCGAGCATGCAGCGCTGGCGGCGGCGCACTTTCAAACTGCTGCACGACCATGGCCACGCTTGCGTTTGCCGATGCACCCGCTTCGGCGCGTGCGCCTGCGCTGCCCATAAAGACAAACACGTGCGCGCCTCCGTGCGCGAGTATGTCCGCGCGCGCCAGCGGCAGTCGCTCGAGAGGGGCCGACGTGCGCAACAGCACGTAGCAGTCGCCGCGCTCACTGTCAAGCGCAACGTGCGTGGCAACCTCGTTTGGCGTGCGCAGCAGGCGCACAGCATGCTGGGCAAGCTGCATGCAGCGCGCGTGCTGCGCAGCGTCATCAAGCGGTGCAGCGTGTCCGCTTGCGCTGCTGCTGCTGCTGCTGCTGCTGCTGCTGAACATGTACCCTTACACAGTCAAGTCTGCGCGGGGGCCGCACGCACGCACGCACGTGCAAATGGGAATGCGACTCTGCGGACGCATTTTACAGTTCGTCGCCGCGCAGCGCGTGCACGAGCGGCTGTGCACGTGTGGCCAGCGCAGCAAGCGGGTCCTCGTAACGCGCCAGCGCCAGTGCCACGCCTGCGCCGCAAATCAGACCAAGCACGAGCAACAGCGCAAGCAACAGCGCTAGAGCACGTACAAGGCGCGCTGCGCTGTCCGGCACGAAAACAACATGCTCTTCGCGCCCAAGCCCGGCATGCGTGCGCACGCGAGCAAACCAGTCGGCCGAGCGCACGCTGCGCGCAAACTCTGCGTCTGTTTCAGCCGTGACTTCGCCCGAGGCAAGGTACATGTCAACGCCGCCAGACACGGGCGTGTAGCACGCAACTTTCTTGCCCAGCCGCTCGGCAAGCGCTTCGGCGCGCTCCGTTGGCACACGCGCATGCACAATGCGCGCCACGTCTTCGCCGCCGCTTATGCGTGTAAAGAAGCCCATACGCTTGCGCCTGGTCTCAAGTGGCGCTACAGTAAGCGCACGCGCGCACAGTCATGCCAAGCTCGTGTCACAGGCGCGCACGAGCGCGCGCTAGCACACTCAGTGGCGCACCTAGTTGCGCTACCAAGCACGTGTGCAGTGATGCTTTACGGGCAGTGCGTGGGCCGTGTGCGTGCCACAAGCGCGCGTGCGCGATCCTCATCCACAAGGGTGTGAACGGCGTAGAATACGAGCTGCATGCACGGTGCGAGGCTGTGTGTGCCATCTTGGTCCTTGACGCGCAAAGCATCAAGCAGTCGGTCGCGCAACCGCTCGTGCGTCGCAGGCAGCGGCAACGCATCGACCTCGGCGGCGAGCGCGACACACGGTGCGCACGGGTTTTGCGCAATGCGCAGCGCGGCATCTGCGAGCGCAAGCGCCCAGCGCGTGCCCGGCGCCTCTCCGGGCCGGTCGGTCGTGTCTGCGCCGCCAAGGGGCGGTAGCGTAGGTGGTGGCGTGGCGTACAGTGTGGCGCTCGGCTGCGCGCGGACGGGGGCGCAGGCAAGCGCGAGAGCAAGTGCAAAGCCCAGCATGCAGGCAGTCGCGCGTGTGCGTACACTGCGCAGTGTAAGGCTCAGGCGCATGGGCATGTCGTTGGAGACAAGTGTCGTACCCTGCGCGCGCGTGCCTCATGCGCCGCGCGCATCTTGTGCACTATGCGTGTAGCAGTTGCATTCAGTTGCACAAGAAAATAATCTACTGCCTGCTCGCGCGTATAGTAAACAGCCCATCCTGGGACGTACGCGCGGGCTGTTATCAGCGCAACAAACGCTGCAACTACGCACGCGTACCCCGTGATTGCCACAATAAGCACGCATGCCAAAGCCATGCCCATCACAAAAATCTCGTGGTGTATCATGTTCACCGTGCAGCGCACTTGTATGCGCGAATCGCGCACTGTCCCGCTCCAAGTGTTGTACAGCACGCCGCTTTCATAGGTAATTTCGCCCAAGTCGTTTTTGACTACAACATGAGTCATGCTCGCAAGTCAAGTGCAAGGAATTGTTAAAGTATTTTATGCAAACACATCGCAAACGCGCAATACACTCATGTGCTTGCCTGCTTGCGCTCACGATTGCCTTGCGTCGTGTCGCCTTGCGTTGCGTTGCCTCGCATTGCGTGCTAAGATCAACACGCACTTTAATACAATTAAATCATTATTAATATAATATTAAAATACCCTTGTTATATAAGTATTATAACAAGTTCAATTGCGCGTTTGGCGGGGTTTACGCAGCAATAGTGTCGTCCGGCGCGGCCTCGGGCGCTGCCTCGGGCGCTGCCTCGGGCGCGGCCTCGGGCGCGGCCTCGGGCGCTGCCTCGGGCGCGGCCTCGGGCGCAGCCTCGGGCGCTGCCTCGGGCGCAGCCTTGGGCGCGGCCTTGGGTGCAGCCTCGGGCGCAGCCTCGGCAAGGTCGGGCAAGCCACCGTACGTGTCAAACGCGGCGCGCCACGCTGATGCGCCTCCCGTGTCTGCCGCGTCGCGCGCAACAATGAACAGCGCGTACAAGTCGCGCAGCGTAAAATTGTCCGGCACAAGCGCGGGTGTGGCCGTGTCGTCACTTGCATGCGCTTCGAGCAAGCTGGCAAGCGCTGGCACGTCAAGCAGGCGCGTATCTGCGCTGTAATGGGTGCGGTCAATTGTCCAGATTGTGGGCGCGCTCTCCTCGCCTGCAGTCACAGCAATATAGTGTGCAGCGTGCGCGGCCGCAAAGTGCGCGGCACTTGCGCGCTCGGCGTTCGTGTAGTTGGTTGCAGGACGTAGCGTGGCGTGCACGGCCATGCGCGCGTAGCGTGTGTCATGCGCCTCACCAACGTTGAACCAGCCGTACAAACGCATGACAGCAGCCCAGACAGCCGCGGCGGCACCATAGCTGAACTCGAGCAGCACATAGAGGAACGCGCGCGCTCCATTATCCGCAAGCTGCGCAGCCGTCGTACCGGCCAGCAAACCCCATGTGCGACGCGTAAGATCGACAAGCCCATCAACGGCAAGTCCGACTGTCAAGCGGTAGCGCGCATCGTCCTCATTGCCTGCTTGAGACGTGTGCATAAGCATGCGCGCGTTGAACACGCCAAGTGCGGCAACGGTCGTCTCATAGAGCGTCGTCACGTCGCGCATGCGTGCGCCGCACAACACAAGCTGTGCCAGTGGCGTGGCACAGCCAAGCACGTGCAATAGCGGCAGGTGCAGCAGAGCGCGAGCAGCCTCGCGCTGCGCAACGGTCTGGTGCATAGTGTCCGCAGCAGACGGCGCGGCGTGCACTGCACCGTGCTCGTCCGTGTACGGCGCGGCAAGCAGCGTCGGATATGTGCCGTCGCTGCCGTCACTGCTGCGGGCGCACTGAAGGTGAACGTGCACGTCTGCGGCCCCCGCAGCAACTGTGCGCGACTCTTCATCGGACATGCCGCTGGCTGCAAGCGCCGTGGCAAGCGCTGTCACGTCGCACGCAATCACGCGCCCGTCAAGGCGCGCGACGCGTGCGCCAACAATCACCGTTGGCCACTGGCGCGCCTCGTGTGTGGCCGCTTGCGTGCCTGCGGCAATAGCGGCGGCCAACCATGGGGCAGGTGGGCGCGCGCACACGACAGCGGCCGCAGCGCCAGCTTGGCCAAGGCTTGCAAGAACAGACGGGTGTAGTGAAGCAAGCGTGCACATGTAGACTCAAGTTGGCCAAGTTAGGTGCACATGCTCGGGTCAGCAGGCGTAGCGCTGCGCAGCGGTCTCGCAGCCGCTGATGGTCGACGCGACTTGCACGAGCGAATTGCCAGTGCGCACGTGCACTGGCTTGCTGCGCGCGGCTGGGCGCTCGAGAGCGTAAGCAGCATGCATGCGTGCAACACTGGCTGCGCCTTTGACTGGCTAGTACACGCGTGCGCGGCCGTGTGTGCAAGCTCGGGCCGTGTCCATTATTGCGGCGCAATGTGCGCCGCACGCGGCGTGCGCGGCGCGTACACGGTGTGCATGTTTACGGACAGTGTACTTGGCGCGGCACCGCCTGCGCGCGCGCCGCCGCCGCCCGCGCTCGCCGATCTGGCCGCAGCGCACGTGGCACCGGCGCAGCACCGGCGCACCGGCGCGCGCCAAGCACGGCCGCCGCGCAGCGCACGCGTGCGCGCACAAGGCGAAATTGCGGCCGCGCTGCGCTTGCTGCTCTGGTCGCCAGCACGTGCGGCTGCCGTTGCCGTCGAGCGCACTCGCGCGTTGCGCGCGCTGCACACAACCTTTTTGCGTGTCATGCGCGCAAGCGGACCTGCCGCGGGCGCCGCATTCCTTGCCAATACCCGCCGCACTGCCCCGCGTACTGTGCACGCTCCCCTCGTGCTTGCCGAGAGCGCGCTCGGCGCCGCCGCGCTTGAAGCTCTAGCGCTATATACGCACTGCGCTTGGGCGCATTTTGAAGCCGCACGGGCAGAGGCCAAGGCCGCGCCAAGCTCGGCTGCATTGCACAAAAACGCAAGCACGCACTTGCGCGCGCACGTCACCCCCGCGCAATTTGCTGTTGCGCTGCTGCTTGCGGCCGTCGATGGCATTGAGAGTGCGCGCGACGGCCGCGTGCTTGTCGACGCGCTGCCGCTTGCGCGCCTGTGCTGCCCGCCACGTGGCGCGCTGGACGCCTTGCTTGGGCCGGGCGCACGAACAAACATGTCGCTGCACGAAGTCATGCACACGCTTGACAGCTTGCACGGCGCCGGTGAAATACCCAACGATCCGACGCTCGCCTGGCGTGTACTGCTCGGCGCGTCGCCATCTTCCGCCGGCGCGGCCGCCGCCGCTGCTGCGTGGCATGCACGCGCGCGTGCCGAGGCGCCGCTTGAGCATGCCGCCGCCTTGCCCGCGGCGGCACACACGCTGTTCGGCACCGAGCCGGCGCTTTTTGTTGCTGTGCTTGGCGCGCGCGGCGCTCCGGCGCGCGCGCTTGCCACGCGTGCTCCGCTTGCGGCCGACAGCCCGCTGCTGCCGCTTGCGCACATTGTTGGCCCGATTGCCGCCGAGCCGGCGCGCCTTGCAATTGCCGAGCTGCGCATGCGCGAGTGCACGCCGGACAGTGCCGCCGCGCTCATCGGCGCTGCCGCCGCGCGTGCCGGCGCGCGTGGAGCCAACGTGTGGTCCCGCGCGCCAGGCGCGCCATAAGGCACCAAGCTGCGCGCTGCATACACACACGTGCGCACACACTTGCCTGAAAACATGGGTAACGCCGCATCGGGTGCCGCATCAAGCGCTGCCACGGGCGACGCGGTCGCTTCCGCCACCTTGGCCACCCCAGCCCCTCTGGCCCCGCAAAGCGCGTTTGCAAGCGCAAGCACGGCCGCGCCCGCAGCCCTTGTGCCGCTCGTGTCGCCCGATCTTGTGCGCATTCGCACCGAGGTCGAGCGGCGTGTTGACGAGATAGCAATGCGATGCGCCTCGTCGGAAATGTCAGACATGGGCGTTCGCATGTCCAGCTTTTACCCGTTCGGCGACTTCCGCGGCGATCTGAGCGTACTGCAGGAACTGATCGGCCTTGCCGAGCGCGTTACGCGACTGAACAACACGGCAGCCAATCGTGAAGCGCTGGACTTGCTCAAGAATACGACGTTTGACAACGTGAACGCGTCCGTGCTGGCCCACGTGCAGCTAGTTGCAAGTCGTGCACGCCCTAACGGGTACCGTGAGATGAACGTGTTCAACGAGGCGCTTTTCATGCACGACGTGCAAGTGGCACAAAAGCTTGCAGTGTACGCCAATTTTGTCAAAAGCGTGAACGGTGCGGACGGTGCGGACAGCGACGTGCGCGACATTTACATGTCAGTCGTAGGAACGCTGTGCCGCATTTTGAACGAGCGCATGACGCAACAGAAAGTCATGAACGACTGGCCCGCGGCTCTTAACCAGACCAAATCTATTATCAATTCCATTTCCTACCTCGTGAAACAGGTTGATCAGTGGCGTTGGCGTAATGACCGGATCGGCGACGCGTATGCAAGCGACGAAAAACTTGCCAATTTGTTGCAAGGTCTGAAAATCAACATTGCCCGAGCGCAACTGACATCGGCCAGCGTCTTGCTTCCAATCGCCGAGTTTGTACACACAAACTTCAAGGCTATCAGCACGATTTTGGCGCTGTACAGCCTTATTGACCGGGCAATGGCGCAACGCTACTTTCGCAACGCGAAAGACCTGCGCTACTACGCATTGAACTGCGTCGAACCGCGCATGCTTGCCGGCCTGAAACTATCGCCGGTCATCAAAAACGACATGGCGGAAAAGCTGGCTCTCGCTGGCGTGCGCGTAGCCGAACTGTCTAGCGCAGAAGAGGGTGAAAGGGCCGCGCTAGCAGGCGAGCTTGAGCAAGCTTGAGCAAGCTTGAGCGCGTGTGACGCACGCGTGTCTTGAATAAAACGCTCTTGGCGACTTGCGCATGCTGTGTGCGTTACAAGTCACCCGCCTGCGCTTTACGCGCACACACACGCGCGCGCACAACCACCTCACTTGACTCGACTATGGCATTGCCGGGCACATGGTGCTGCGGTGAGGCGCTGGCGCCAGTGTATTATGCGCCAGCCAGGACTGTGCATGCCATGGAGCGGTGTAACATCCACCCGACTCTTGTTGTTTTTCTGCGCTTGGCGTTTGATGTAGACGCCATCAAGCCCGGATTCTTTGTCATGCTGGACGCGCACTGGGACAGCGCACCGGACAAGCCCGAACAGGTGACGCTGGCTTGGCAACACATAGCCGCGCTTGGCATTGAGGGGGCTAGACAGTCAGGTTTGTCAAGCGAAGCTGGGAAAACGTTTACCATGCTTGCTCGTCAAGCAAGCGACGTCGCAAAGTGGAAAATCCCGCGCGTGTTTCCGTAAAGGCACAGCAGCCTAGCGCGCATAGCGGCGCAAGGCGAGCGTGCCACGTCAAGCGCCGCACTAGGCGGTCGTGATTGTGCGACTCGTCCGAGCGTAGACCGCGTTCACCTTCAGTCTCAGCCTGTCCATGTCAACCCTAGCCTTTTCATCAGTGCTAAACAAGTAGGCGTACAGCTCATCAAGGTGGTCTTCGCTAGGGTCGTAGCCTGCGTCGTGCACGAGCGCGTGAAAAGCAGACTCGCTATAGTGCAGGAGCAGAATGGCCTCGCGCAGTGCCTCTTGCCTGGGCAGTGTCAAGTCGCACGTGGTAGACCACTTGTCAACGTGGTAGTTGGCCACGCGCGTGCCACCAGGGGGGCTAGTCGCGCGCGCAAGCAGCACACGCGCAGCGTCCCACACGTCAAATGCCTCGATGCGCATGTCGAGTTCCCAGCCATCCAGCACAACGCCGCGGCGTGCAAGCTTGTTCATCGCAAAGGCCTTGTTCGTCAAGTTACCAACGTGCTTAATTAGCTTGCGCAGCTCGTCGGTATAAAGTTGGTCAGTGTACAGCGCGGGAAAGCGCGCCACGGCGCCCAGCGCAATCTGCCCCGTGTGATAGACAACAGACATGTTGAATGGCTTGCCGTCGTCCTGCAGCACCAGCTCCATATCGTACATGCGGCCATATGCGTCAATGTCAAACGCGTACATCATGGCGCGCGCCGGCGCTGCGCTGTCAAAGCGTAGAGTTGGCGCTGGCGCTGGCGCTGGCGCTGGCGCTGGCGCTTGCGCGCTGCGCGGCGGCAGCGGCGGCAGCGGCGCATCGGCCACGGCAGAGCTGGACGAGGCCATGTAAGTGTGAAAGCGCTGTGTGCCAGCTGCGCCCGCACTGCCTTATGCGCCCGAGCGTGCACTACAAACTCATTCACTGGCGTAGACGCGCTGTGCGCACTTTTGCATCTCCAGCGCATCGCAACGATCGACGTAAACGTGAAACGCGTACGCATGTTCTGGCATGCCTTGGATGGCGGCAAGCACCTCGTCAAGCGTTGCGCCGCGGCGGCGGGCCTCGGCAAACACGGGTTCCGCGATTGCGGCGCACGCGTCATGTGCAAACAACAGTGCGAGTCGAGTGTGCTACCGCTGTTTCACCGCAGACCTGCTCCCAGAGCATTGTGTGATAGTTTTGACTCGGTAGTTGACGCCATGTGCGCGCGCGCGCTCCACATGTCTTACTACTTGTGCGTACGCACGCGCTGGCCTTCAGCTTGCTTGGACGCGCGCTTCTTGCCTGTCACGGGCTTGTCAAACTCGTCACCGCCCTCGTCTTCAAGGTCGCTGTCGGCGGGAGCCTCGGCCTTGACTTCTGAATTGCCGGCGTCCGCGGTCGTGGCGGCCGCATTAGCGGCCGCAGTCCCAAAAGCTGCCGAGCTTTCGACTGCGGGCTCGGCCTTGGGGGCGGCGGCGGCGGCGCCAGCCGATGCAGCCGCGTCAAAGTCGTTCATGTCGCCAATGTCAAACTGCGCATTGTCGCGCACGCCAATCTCGGGCATGGGGCGCGCTTCGCGCAGCACAGCCCACACGCCCACGTTCTGCAGCACATCGTACGACGGGTCGCTCTCGCGCCCGTTGGCGACGTAAGACTCGACAGTCTCGCCGGCACGCAGCGGCGTGCGCGTCATAGCGTGAAAGCTGTACTTTTCCGGGTTGCGCAACATCACGTGCGCGCTCGTCGACTCGTTCATAAAGATGGCAGCGCGCGTGTTGTCCGTGTTTGCAATGCACGTTGCAAGCTTCATGTTGCCCGCGTTGGCCTCGTAGCCGTCCATGAGGGCGGCAACGCGCTCGGCGCTGATCTCGGGAAAGATCCGCATAGAGGTGGGATCGACAAGTAGCATGGCCAAGTCGGCGACGGCGGCGACGCGGTGCGCGCTGGAGTACGCCGAGCCGGCCGCATCGGCAACGGCAATTGCAATGGTCGGGTCCTCCGCGGCCTTGGGCCAGCGCAGCATGGCAATACCACGTGCCGCGCGAATAATGGCAAGCCCAAACGAGGCCCAGCTGCTTGGCAAACTGATGCCATAGCCCGGCTTGAGCGCGCTCTCATAGCACACGGTCATAAAAGCGTACAGCGCTGTCGAGCCGCCGCGGCTGGCAAGCACGCCGTACACACCCTTCGAGTCAATGTACTTCTTGTTCTCCAGGCCGTCGGTGATCGTGTGAACGGGTCCGACGTAGCCGAACGTTTGCACTTGAATGCCCGCGGCAAGGTTTGCCATGGCCGGCACGCCAAGCACGACGGGCGTGAACACCGTGCCCGTGCCCGTCCTGCCATCCTTTGACGTCCAGGTAGGCGCGGCAAGCGGCGGAACAAAGTCCGCGACGGATGCGCCGTTGGCCCAGCGCGCAAGTGTCTCATGGATCGGCATGTGCACCTCCTCGATAGTGCCAGACGAGTTCCAATGCACAGAAGGCGAGCCGTCCGCTTGCGTCGCAAATTGGCCCTTCTCGACGTTGAAGTACTGCGACGGGCGCAGATTCGTGATGCGCACGACCGAGCCAGCTTTCAGTGCAATTGGCTTGCCGTTGGCAACGTACGAGACGACTTCAAAATCGATCATTGACGCCATGCTGCCCGCGCGCATGTTGTAAACCGTGGAGCTGTCGACCTTGTCGACGTACTTTTCTGTCCCGTCTTCGGCTGTGACCTTGACTGACTCACACCGGAACACCTTGGCCGACATGTGGTCGGCCGAGACGGCGCCGATATTGACCGGCACGCCCTCAAACTCGATCGGCAGCAGCTTGCCCGAGTTGACGGGGTACGCAAAGCCCTTCTTGCCCTTGGCAGTCTCTTTCTTGTAGCCCGACGTGACGTAAATGCCAACGACGGTCAAGCCCGGGCTACCAGACTTCTTGGCACCGATCTGTTCGCGCCGCGCGTTGGCCGCGCGGGTCATCGCAGCGTGCATGCTAGCCACGTCGGCAGCGTCAAATGCTCCAGTAGTGCCTGCCATGTTGATAATAGATCAAAATTGCAGATTGTAAAACAATAGCTTTAGTTGCTGCTGCTAGTGCTTGGACAGGTGTGGCTCAGTCACGCACGCAAGAAGGCGCGCGCCGCCCATAGTACATGTACACGCGCGACACGTGTCGCATCTTTTGCACGCGACACGTGTCGCGCGTGACACGAGGCATTGTGCACAAGGCCCAAGTGCAAGCCGTGCGCGAGTCAAGTGTCCACGCCACGCACCGGCCGCGCGTGTCTTGCGCGACACGTGTCGCGCGCTCCTCTCGCAATGTACGCACATGCACTAAAAGGTATAAAATCGGCATTTATACAGGTTTCGTGAATATGTAATACATGTGCTGTCATGCACGCCTGCTCGCCCATGCGCACGCGTTAAAAACGTCATAATACAACAACAAATGGCTTAATAAGCACATATTAGTGTAATCACATAATATCACTTTAACTGTGCCGATCTAGCGTTGCGCGCGTGCACGGGGTAAGCAGTGACCGAATTTTAGAAAACCTGTCTAATGTACATATTATCACAATTAAAGTACATTTGACCAAGCTCATGTGCATTGAAAAAAAAATTAAAATATACAATATGTGCGACATATACGCTTTTTAATGTAATCACATAATATCACTTGAACTGTGCCAATCTAGCGTTGCGTTTGCGCGCGGGGTGAGCGGTGACCGAATTTTAGAACACCTGTTTAAATACACACAATTGTGCTATTTAAATATAGTTTACCACATTATTGCGCATTGCATGTATGCTTTAAATCATGTTAACTATATATTATATGTACTTATATATGTATATTAGTGTAATTACATAATATCACTTGAACTGTACCAATCTAGCGTTGCGCGCATGCACGGGGTAAGCGGTGACCGAATTTTAGAACACCTGTTTAAAGTACATATTATACAAACATATCTCGTATTTTCTAGCATTATTGCACAAGCGTTGCACACCTTAAATCGTGGTAACTATAGATTATATGTAGTTATATATGTATATTAGTGTAATCACATAATATCACTTGAACTGTACCAATCTAGCGTTGCGCGCATGCACGGGGTGAGCGGTGACCGAATTTTAGAACACTCGTTTAAATGCAATCATTTTACACTCTTTAACGACAGTTTACCACATTATTGCGCAATGCATGTATGTTTTAAATCGTGGTAACTATAGATTATATGTACTTATATATGTATATTAGTGTAATTACATAATATCACTTGAACTGTGCCAATCTAGCGTTGCGCGGATGCGCGGGGTGAGCGGTGACCGAATTTTAGAACACCTGTTTAAATGCAATCATTTTACACTCTTTAACGACAGTTTACCACATTATTGGGTGTACACGTGCGTGACGCGTCGCCAGCGCAGTGCGGCGTAGGCGAGCACGAGGCTGGCAAGAGCAAGCGCAACAAGAATGACAAGGTTTCGGCTTACCGTGTCGCGCCCCGCGTCGAGCGAAAGCATGCGCAACGCAAGCGCGGCAGGCACGGGGGCGGTGCCTCCGGGTACGGCAATGCGCGTTGTGTGCCCTTCGAGCTGCGACGCCATAAGTGCTTCAAAGCCGTAGCGAAAGAACGAGGCGCGCTGGCAGGCGGCATAGACCGGGCTGAGTGAAGCGCCGTTGGCCAGAAAGCCCGAGAATAGCATAGCGCCAAGCACGTGCAGCGCGGCGGCAAGGTTGGCAACGGCAATTGACGGCGCCAGTGCGGCCAAGGCAAAAGTTGCGCTAGTTGCCGCAAGCGAGACCAGCACGAGCGTCGCAGAAAAGACCGCCTGTGCATAGTTGCCTGGCGCGAGACCGACCAGCGGGTATGCAATGGCCGCAAGCAGAAGAGGCGGTACAATGCGCAGTGGCAGCAGGTCGCACACGACCTTGGCGACAAAGAATGTACTGGTGCCGTAGCAGCCCGAGGCGCGCTCGTGCGCAAGCAGCGCGCGGTCTGCAATAATTGTTTCGGTTGCGCTGAGCGCGCCCAGCGCGTAAAATGCGACAAGGAAGAAAAAGCAACCCGCGCGGTTTTGCAGACCTGCCCAGCTATCGTCAACGGCGCGAAACAGCGTACCAACGAGCAGCGCGGCGGCCAGCGACACACCAATGTGCGCGACTGCAAGCGAAGGCGTTCGCAAGGTGTGCAACGTGCCGCGCCAAAGCAGCATGTGCGTTTGCGTGTGCCAGCGTACGCGACGCACGACTGGAAAGGTGTTGTTGTCGTCGCTGTCACCGTTAGGGTTTGAAAGCTCACTTTCGCACTCGACCGCGTCGCCTGCTGCGCCGCCAGGTGCGCTGTCGGGCACGATCAGCGTGTCCAGCTCGGTGGCGCTGTCTGCCGTGCTGTCAGTCGCTGATGATAAGCACGCCGGTTCGGCAAGCCAGCCCGCGCTGGCCGGTGTCTGCCGCATGCGGGCAATGTGCTGCGCGTGCATTGTGCGCGCCTCAACAATATCCAGGCGCGCGGCCGCATCAATCAGCGCGTCCGCGTCTGCGGCATGGGCAAAGGCCGCGCGCAAGTTCTGAACGCAGTGCGGGTTAAGCGTGCCAGGGCGCGGGCCAACGTACAGCACGCGGCTGTGCGCAAGCAGCACGACCGTGCCAAACAACTCGTAAATTGCAGAGCGCGGCTGGTGGATCGAGCAGATAATGGTAACGCGCTGCTCGTGCGCAAGTGCGGACAACAATTGCACAATGGAAAGCGCGGATGCGGCATCGAGTCCGCTTGTTGGTTCGTCAAGCAGCAACACGAGCGGTAGCGCAAGCAACTCGCAAGCAAGCGCCAGCCGGCGCCGCTCACCGCCTGACAGACGCGCCACGCGCGTGTCGGCGCGCTCCAACAAGCCGACAGCCGCAAGCGTATCGTACACGCGTGCATAGCGGTCCACGCGCGGCGTGCCACGCGGCAAACGCAGCGTGGCGTGAAACTCGAGCGTTTCAAACGTGCTAAGCGAGCCGAGCAACATGTCAGTCTGCGGAACATAGCCCACGTGACATAATCCAGCCTTTGCCGTGTTTGCGCTGCCGCGCGTGCCATACTGCCGGCCCGCCAGCGCGCGCAGCAGCGTGCTCTTGCCCGCGCCCGACGGTCCAATTAGCGCAACAAGGCCAGCGACCGCAAAGCTCGCGTCTGCCAGGTACGGCGCAGTGAGCCGGTTTGCCGTCACGACCGTGCACGTGCTCGCCACAGGCGCGAGCGGGCGCGCACCGCGTTCTGTTGCTGCTCGCCGCGCTCGCGTGCGCGCTCGCATGTCAATCCAGCACGGCAAAAGACTTGCGCAAGCAGTAGCAATAAAAGCCAGAGCATTGAGTGCAAGCACCAGACCGGCTGGCCAGCGGTGTGCTCTAGCGCTTGCCGCCCCCGCGGGGGCGGGCGTACACGTGCCAGCCAGGCATGTCAACGGTGTTTCCATGTCAAGGTCAGCAAGGCCAAGCATGCACGCGCCCGCGTCGCCGCTGCTGCCGCTGCTGCTGCATGCAATCCACGTTGCGCCTGTAAGTACGCCAAGTGCGTCGCGAAGCATTTGCGCACACGCGCCTGGCACACACGCGCATGTTGCGTGCGCGCATGTTACGCGCGCAAAGTTGGGAGCGTGTGCGCAGCTGGCAAGTGCACAAGTAAAAAGCAACGTGTCCAAGGGCGTGTAAGCGCGCAAGGCGCCACTTGCCGAGCTGGCGTTCAGCGCCAGTGCAACGCGAGCTGTGCCCAGCAGCGAGGCAACGTCGGCATCTGCCAACGTGCAGTCGTACGCTGCGCGCTGTGCGCCAAGCACTACCACCGCGTCTGTCGCGCATGTGCAGTTCGCGCGCGAGGGCGGCACGCAACGTGCGCAGTCTTGCCCTGCCCAGCCAAGTGCGCATGCTTGACCTCGCGCATTGTGCGCAAGTGCGCAAGCAAACAGCAGCATCAGCAACCATGATAGTGTTGATGGTCGCCGTTCCAAGCGTGCGCGTGCGCGCACGGCCAGTTGTGCCATGCGCCAAGTGATGTGTACGCGTGCGCTTTGGCTTGGCCATGCAGTGCATGTTCACGCAAGCATTACGCGGCGCTATGCTTGTCAAAGATTGCTGGCGTCTACTGGCGCCTAATGGCGCGCGCGCGCGCCGACGCGTTTGCGCCGACGCGTTCAGCGCGCATTGTGCGGCGCGCACTGACACGTTGCCTACTTGATACCACACTCTACTTGCGCGTCACACATGGCCAGCCCTTGCGATTTTTCCACACGCGCGCCAGACTGGACATTGGCTGACAAGGCTGGCGCACTCGAGCCGGACCAGTGTGGCGACCCGCTGGCGCCGCTTGTGGAGCGCGGCGATGTGGCGCCGCTTTGCGCCGCACTACAGCGCGCAGTGACTGCGCTGCGCGCGCACGGCAAGCACATTACGGTCGATCACGCGCGCGCCGCCAAGGCGATCTCCGTCAAGGCTGGCATCTCGTACGGCGCATTTGTCGCGTGCGAGGGCAAGGCACTGTCGAGGCTCACGTGGGAAACCCTGCTGGCCATGCTTGTCGCGCTGCTGTCCGCGACAAGCCGCTACGTCGTGGCGACGCACGTGCGCGTCGACACGAACACGTACGCGGAGCGTCCGGACGGCACTTCGACGTCCTTCCCCGTCGGCCACTACGTCAGCATGTGCGTGTACGAGCCGGGCGCGCGCCCCGACGCCTACCTGCGCAACCAGCGCATGCCCGAGCCGCTGGCGCTGATTGAGATCGACGCGGTGACGCTTGCGCACCTGGTTGACGGTGACGGGCCCCTGTTTGACGCACGCATGGCGTTCAAGACGCGCGGCGGGCGCGCCGACGGGCCCGTCTACTGCCCGGACGCGCAGCCCGACTTTACGTTCAACACGGTCGCGTCTGCGCTCACCGCGTTTGACGCACTGGCTGCCACGCGCGCTGGCGGCGCGCTGCGCTTGCGCGTGTTTGACGCTGATGGCACGCGCGTTACCGTCGAGCACTTTGTCAACGGGTACCACAACAGCGCTGTGGCTGCCGCGCGGCGCGGCATGAGCGCTTTTGCAGAGCGCGGCATGTACCCGCTTGCGGTGGCGCTTGTGCTTGTCGGCGCTCGCGTGGCCGGCACCGTGCTCAACGCCCCCGAGGCCGAGTCCGAGCCCGAGGCTGAGCCCGAGGCTGAGCCCGAGGCTGTGCCCCAGGCCGAACCTGGGGCTGAGCCCAAGGCCGAGCGCGTGTGGGAGAACAACAAGCCGCCCCGTGGCAAACGAGGCGGTGTCAAGAAGCGCAAGAACAAGTAAAGCGGGGTGCGCGCATGTGCGTGAGCACACACGACTAGAGACTAGACTAGACTTGGCATATGGCAGCGCAGTGGGCGTGGGTCAAGGGCCGCGTGGTGGGCATACACAACTGGGTCTTTGGCAAGCGCCCAAACCCGCGCGAGCTTGCGCGCGCATGGCGCAAGCCGCTTGTCGAACAAAAGAGTGCACTTGAACGCGAAATATGGGAAATCACGCGCGCGCAAAAAGAAGCCAAGCATGAGATGCGCGAAGCTGCACGTGTTGGGCAGCGCGACAGCGCGCGTTTGCTGGCAAGCGAGTACGTGCGCGCCAATCGTACCATTAACAGGCTGCGCGCGGCTCAGGCTCAGCTGGACTCGGTCATGGCAAGCATAAGCGTCCGCACGTCCCTGCAAATCGCCACGCTCAGCATTGCGGTGTCCGCAGACGTGCTGCGCGGCATGAACGAACTGGCCAACTGCGCGCGCACGCGCGCTGCTGCGCAAGCGCTTGCGCAGGAGATGGCGCGCGCGGGCGTGCTGGACGGCATGCTAGACGAGACGCTGGACAGCGCGCTTGGCGTCGACGACGATAGCGCCGACGATAATGTTGCGGACGCCGAGGTCGACCGTGTGCTGGCCGAGCACGCAACAAACATAATCGAGCAGCTCGACAGTGCGACCACTCGAACGCCTGCTCGCGTCCCTGCTCGCGTCCCTGCTCGCGCAAGCGCGGCGGCAGCCGCAAGTGCAGCGCACGGCGTTGTTGGCGACGGCGACGACGACGACGACGACGACGCCGTCACCGCCGACATGCGCGCACGTTTGAATGCCATGCATTGACAGACTTTACGCGCGCGCGCGCTTGCCACAGTGTAATAAAACACAATTAAACTATATTTATTGCAATGTGCACAGGCCATGGTGCGCGTGCTTGACTTGCTCAGTGTCACAAGTCACTTTCTTACGTATTTTGATGACTCTAACTAGCAATTGTGTACACTTATCTCCACGCAACATGGCGGCTGAAAGCTCGGTCGTCGAAGACAACATTACCTATATGACGCGCGCGGGCGCGCCCATCACAGGCGACCCTGTTGGCGCGCTGCTTGCCGGTGACGCGGGCCCACTGGCTGCGCTGGCGCAACGCGCTGTTGATACTGCCGCGCGTCACACTGCGCACCTGACGCCTGACCATGTCAAGCTGTGCAAGTGGATTTCAACCCGACCAAGCGGGCTGCCGGTCGAGTGCGCAATCTCGTGCGCGGGCGCCATGCTTGGCAACATGAGCGAGTATGGTTTTGCAGCGTTGCTGCTGGGCGCGCTGTCTGCCTGCACGAGCTACATTGTCGTGCCCGAGGTGCGCATTGACTTTGCCGATTTCGAGACAAAGAAGGATGGGACAAAGTCGCGTTATCCAAAGAAAGGCTATGCGGACATTGCCATTTACGCGCCGGGCACCGACACGGAATCATATGTGCGCGGCTCGTACGTGGCCGCACCGCCGCTGGCTCTGATTGAGCTCAAGTACTTGGGCGTGGACGCTGCGTACTTTGGCAACAGGGATCTGTTCAAGCGCCACGTGCTCAAGAACAGCCAGCGTTTTTGCAAAACGTCGCCCGCTGATCATGAAGACAACAACATGGGCGAGATGCTGCGCGTGTGGCGCGAGCATGTACTTGCGCCGCCGGCCAATGTGCTGGACGCTGCTGTGTCTACTGGCCAGCGCAAGTACACAGTACGTTCTTTCCTGACTGAAGACCAGTCTGACACCAAGGGCAGCCTAGGCCCTCACCGTAGCGCGGTCACGCAGCTGCGCGGCTATGCGGACGCGCTTGTCGCGCAAGGCCACGCACGCCCCGCGACTTTTGTGCTTTGCCTTGCTGTCGATCACGTGGTCGCGTTGATGGTTAATCCGCCCGCGCCCGCGCCCGCGCCCGCGCCCGCGCCCGCGCCCGCGCCCGCGC
>JANMGB010000057.1:0-23061 GCA_031374415.1 Burkholderiales bacterium | reverse complement strand
CTAGGGCCTGTTCGGAAACTCCTCGTCGGGCAGCAAATGGTCTATTGGAGTGGGCTGCAAGGCGCAAAGCACAGCAATACCGGTCGGTATTGCGAGCATTTGCTACAAAGCAGACCGCTTCAAGAGGCCGTTTGATGCCTGGCGAGGAGTTTCCGAACAGGCCCTAAGTCGGCCTTGAAGGACTTGCGCTGAACAAGGCCCACTGAACCTGGTACCAGAACCGGATCAATAGATTTTGCTCAGACCAACCCACTCACCTGGCGCCATAGGGGCGCCTAGGCAAAGAGGGTATTCAAGCGAGTTGGGCCTTCACCTTCTCAACAATGCTGTTGAAAGCGACTGGATCATGGATGGCCATGTCCGAGAGAACCTTGCGGTCGATCTCGATGTGTGCTTTCTTCAGGCCGGCCATGAAGCGGCTGTAGGTGACGCCCATGCTGCGGCTGGCGGCGTTGATACGCGCAATCCACAGTTGACGGAACACCCGCTTCTTGGTGCGGCGGTCGCGGTAGGCATACTGCCCAGCACGCATGACAGCTTGTTTGGCAATACGGAAGACATTCTTGCGACGGCCACGGTAACCCTTGGCGAGTGCGAGAATTTTTTTATGGCGTGCGCGAGCGGTGACACCACGTTTAACGCGAGGCATGAGTTTTCTCCTTTTGAATCAGTTTGAAAGCCGTGCCATCACAGACCAGCAAAAGGCATCATCTGTTTGATGTGCCCCATGTTGGTCTCATGCACGTTGACGGCACCACGCAAATGGCGCTTGTTCTTCGTGGACTTCTTCGTCAGGATGTGGCGTTTGAAAGCCTGGCCCCGTTTGACGGTACCGCCTGGACGCACGCGGAACCGCTTGGCCGCGCTTTTCTTGGTCTTCATCTTGGGCATGACTGCTCCTTTTCGTGACTCCTGCAGGCGCCGACAAAGCTTTGTCGTCTTGTTAGCCTGCAGCAGCTTCTTCTCAACTCCCCGGTGACCGAACCGAGGCGTTGAATTCTGTCAAACCTGTTGACTGGCGATGCTCAGGACTTGCGCTTGGGCGCGAGCACCATGATCATCTGCCGGCCTTCAAGCTTGGGCATGTGTTCGACCACCGAGACATCAGCCAACTCGTCGCGAATGCGCTCGAGCAATCGCATGCCGATGTCTTGGTGAGTGATTTCACGTCCGCGATAGCGCAAGGTGACTTTCCCCTTGTCGCCGTCTTCGGCAATGAATCGACGCAAATTACGCATTTTGATCAGGTAGTCACCTTCATCCGTGCCCGGACGAAATTTGATCTCCTTGACCTCCACCACCTTTTGCTTGGCTTTGGCTTCCGCCGCCCGCTTTTGCTCTTGGTAACGGAACTTGCCGTAGTCCATCAGACGGCACACCGGAGGATCTGCCGCGGCGGCGATCTCCACCAGATCGACATCCAGATCGCCTGCCATGCGCAGGGCTTCCAGTGTGTTGACAATGCCCAGAGGCTCGTTTTCAACTCCGTTCAGACGGACTTCGGTGGCCGTGATTTCCCGATTGAGTCTGTGTTTGCGCTCCACATTGGGAACACGGCGGTCAGCAAAAGTAGCGATGGTTCAAACCTTTCAACAACCCCAAGCCCAGGGTCTCAAACAAAAAATGTGCAAGCCGAAAAGCCTTGGCGCAACCGCGCTCAGACCTTGTGGGCAATGTCTTTGAGTATCCTTTGGGAGAACTCAACGAGGGGCATGACGCCCAAGTCTTGGTTGCCTCTGGCTCGCACTGCCAGGGTTCCGTTGGCTTTTTCCTTGTCACCCACGACCAGGATGTACGGAACCTTTTGAACTGCGTGTTCTCGTATTTTATAGTTTATTTTTTCGTTGCGTAAATCAGTTGCAACTCTAAGTCCTTGTTTCTGCAAAGAATTCGCAACTCCTTGAGCGTAGTCGGCTTGGGCGTCTGTGATGCAGGCCACCACAGCTTGCACTGGCGCCAGCCATGCAGGCAAGGCCCCCGCGTGCTGCTCGATGAGGATACCGATGAATCGCTCAAGGCTGCCCACGATGGCACGGTGCAGCATCATGGGCGTGCGTCGCGCCCCCTGTTCATCGACATATTCAGCCCCTAAGCGCTCTGGCATGTTAGGGTCCACTTGCACAGTGCCACATTGCCAGTGTCGTCCCAGGGCGTCTTTCAGGGTGTATTCAATCTTGGGGCCGTAAAAAGCGCCCTCACCCGCCGCGATCTCAAACTGACAGCCTGATTGGCGCAGGCTTTCCATCAAGGCAAATTCGGCACGATCCCAGGCTTCGTCGCTGCCAATGCGGGCGGCAGGACGGGTGGCTACCTTGTAGATGATGTCGGTGAAGCCAAAATCTTTGTAGACCTTCTGCAACAAGGATGTGAAGGCGGTGCACTCTGACAAGATTTGCTCGTCAGTACAAAAAATATGCCCGTCGTCTTGCGTGAAGGCACGCACACGCATGATGCCGTGCAGGCCCCCAGTGGGCTCGTTGCGATGGCATTGACCAAACTCACCGTAGCGTAGCGGGAGATCGCGGTAGCTCTTGATGCCTTGCTTGAAAATCAGCAAGTGACCCGGACAGTTCATGGGCTTGAGCGCGTAGTCTCGCTTCTCTGACTCCGTCGTGAACATGTTGTCGCGGTACTTGCCCCAGTGACCGGTCTTCTCCCACAGGCCTTGATCCAGAATTTGGGGGGCTTTGACTTCGAGGTAGCCGTTGTCTCGGTAGACGCGGCGCATGTACTGCTCCACCTCTTGCCACACCGTCCAGCCTTTGGGGTGCCAAAACACGGTGCCTGGGGAATGCTCGTCGAGGTGAAAGAGATCGAGTTCGCGACCGAGCTTGCGATGGTCACGCTTCTCGGCCTCTTCCAGCATGTGCAGATACTGTTGCAACGCCTCCTTGGTGGCCCACGCGGTGCCGTAGATACGCTGCAGCATTTCGTTGCGGTGGTCGCCACGCCAATAGGCACCAGCTACCTTCATCAGCTTGAAATGTTTGAGCTTGCCTGTGCTGGGCACGTGCGGTCCGCGGCAGAGGTCTTCGAACGACCCTTCGCGGTACAGCGAGACGTCTTCGTCACTGGGAATGCTGGCAATCAACTCGGCCTTGTACGCTTCACCCAGGCTTTTGAAGTAGCTCACGGCCTCATCGCGCGGCAACACGCGGCGCACTAAGGGCTCGTCCTTCTTGGCCAACTCGCTCATCTTGGCTTCGATGGCAGCCAGGTCTTCGGGCGTGAACGGGCGTTTGTAGGCAAAGTCGTAATAAAAGCCGTTGTCGATCACCGGGCCGATCGTGACCTGCGCTTCGGGAAACAAACTCTTGACCGCATACGCCAACAGGTGAGCAGTCGAGTGACGGATGACGTCCAGGCCTTCAACATCCTTCTCGGTGATGAGCGCCAGCGATGTGTTTTCCTGCAGCACATGGCTGGTGTCGACCACTCGTGCGTCGGCGCCCTCCCCGACACGGCCGGCCAAGGCGGCTTTGGCCAAGCCAGGGCCAATCGATGCGGCCACTTCGGCCACGCTCACTGGCCCCGCGAATTCACGCTGTGAACCGTCGGGCAAGCGGATTGAAATCATTGAATCTCCAAAAAACAAAGCGCGGTAGGTGCCGCGCCAGAACATCCAGAGCCAACAGCGTTTGGGCTCACACATGCAAAGTGTCACCAGTTCAGCGCTTGACGATCGACGATATGGCGACTGCGCAAGCGCACGGTCTGGGATTGTAATCTTGGCTTGTTTGCTTTGACATACCTCGTCCGTTGGATGCCCGGAACGTCGTGGCCGGATGCTCAACCCTCGTGCGAGGGCTCAATGCCAAAGTGTTGGGCACGCGAAAAAACTCGTTGAGCCCAGGCTCCGTGCACCGCCGCTTCATGCATCGCACCGCCCCACTGAAAGACCGCCGGGCAATCGGGCGCCACCAAGCGTTTGGCAACTTCCAGCTCAACAGCATTGACCTTGAAGACATCTTCAATGACAGAAATCTGCGCAGGATGAACCGCCGTCTTGCCACAGAACCCGAAAGCCAAGTCACGCCGAACTTCCTCACGCAGCATCGGCTCGTCGTCCAGGAGGTCAAACACCGGTGCGGTGAGGGGGAACCCGTGCGGCTTGAAGGTCAGCACCAGCTGTCCGAGCAACACGCCCAAGGGGGTGTCGTAGAGGGTCACACCCCGGGGCCGCCGCATCCCGAGAAGGCGCAGGAGATCGTTGCCGCCGATGCGCAGCGCAAGGATGCGTTCGCGCATGCCAGGCTGCATCAACGCCTTGCGTAGCGCGCGCATTGCGTCGGGCTCAAACACCTCGACGGTCTCCAGGGTGGGCATGAGGCACTGCGTGCCCGTCAACAGGAGGTTGTAATGCGGCAGTGTCTCTGCGGTGACTTTGGGCAGCACGAAACCGGACAAGTGTTCGCTGCCCGGCATTGCCACGACCTCGCGCATCACCGCGGGATTGCGCACCCGCACGAAGCGCAGCAGACGTGGCGTGGGGAGCATGACCTTCAGCGCCTCGCGCAACTGACGCAATGCCTCGTCCACATCGCGATCCGCAACGGCATCTTCGGTGCAAACAATGACCGACTTGAGATCAGGATAGGCTTGATGCGCAAGTACTGCGTCGAGCTTGGGATGCAAGGCGGGCACGTACAGCGACGCACCGAGTTGAAAAGCATCAGCCATCAGACAAACTCCGGATGATCGCCACGGCATGGAGTGCCATTGAGGTGTCAACCTCGATGGGCACACCACGCTCGGTGGCGAGTTGGACAAGATGGCGAACCTCGACGCTCGTCGGGTCGCGCAGGATGAGAAGACGCGGTGCGCGGCGCAGCAGTGCCCGCGTTGCTTCGCCGAGGCCTGGTTTGACAAGGTTGGTGTCAAGCACAGCGTAGCGTTGGGACATCGTTGCCATTAACTCGTGCGCGCGACGGGCCGCTGCGTTCACATCGACAGACGGCAAGGGCTCGCAAGACCAGGATGCCCCATGCGACTGCACCTCGGCGCTCACCCGCTCAACGAACCAGCGTGACATGTCGTGGGCGTGCCAGTCGGCGTAGAACAAACAACCGTGAAACTGAGCAGCACCTACATGTTCGTTCAAGATCGAGCGGCTCACGAGGCCCGATACGCTGGCGTTGAGCAGCGCAGAAGGAATCAGATAGTCTTGTGTCGAGCCACAGGCTTGCGCGACACCCGCCAAGTCGGACAGGACGAACAGCTCCGGCGCAAGAGCCACACCCGTGCTCGCTTCGTAGGCTGTCAGGCTGCGCCGCAACTCGCCCAGGATGGCACCCTTGGCCGTCCATCCGTCGATGAATGCCAGGCTCTTCGGGAGATGATTGGCCAGAATGTGGTCGAGAGCGTGGGTGTCCAGGCCACGGTCGCGAATGATCGAAATGCAGTAGTGCGCAACCTCCACCCCCCACAAATCACGCAATACACGGCGCAACAAAACACCAACAGGCGTACCCGCGCGCGCCAAAGACACCAAGGTCAACGGCCCTGGCCGTGCAGCACGGATGCGTCTGGCCAGATGAACGAGATCACGCGCCATGCGATGGGCATACGCCTCCACAGCCTTATGAAACAAGGCCAGGTAAGTCGCTGTGGGCAGCTTCTCGGGCGTGATCATCTCGCTGTAGTGCCGTTGACCTGATTGGATCAGGCGCTCCTTCTCTAGCAAATCGTCTACGGTGTGAGTGCGCTGCCGGGGCATAGGCTGCAACAAAAAGGTGACATCGTCTGGCGCGTAACTGCCGTGAAAAGAAGTTGGCGCTGCATGTGCCACCAAAACCGTCATGTCAAACACTCCCACAAGCGCTGGCCGAGCTGCGTGCCCTGGGGCGCCATGGCATAGTCGCACAGGCTGAGAAAGCGCGCATCGCTGAGGCTGTCGCCGATACCGATGGTGACGATGTCACCCTGTGCTGCGCGCAGCTCGGCCATCAGGTGAGCCACCGCGTGAGCCTTGTCCAAGCCTGGCGGCAACAAGGTCAGGTTGTTGTCGTTTTGGAATACGCGCCAGCCTGGGCGACAGGCCGCCCACGGGCGCAGAACCTGAGCCGCGAGTTCAGCCAGCGCCAGCGCATCGGCGCTCCGGTGCTTGGCCAGCAGGTACTGAGCCTGCCCCGCCTCCTCGACCACCTTGGCCCAGGCATCAACTTGGTTTTTATCAATCCACGCCGACACGGCTGCATGGGCCTGTTGCATCGGCTCACGCGTGGCGGCCAATTCAATTTGCATGCGCTGAGCCCAGCGGGCGTCGGGCTGCCGCTGGGCGTCGAGGATGACACCCCCGAAGCTCACCACCGCCGTGCCCTGAAAATCCACCAGCACCCGGGTAAAGCCCTCGACACTGCGAGCCGTCACGGGCACGATGGTCGCGCCTTGGCGCGTCCAGTGAAGCAAGGCCCGTTGGCGAGGATTGGTATAGGAGACAACCTCGCCGTTCTTCAGCAAGGCCGCAGGCTCCAGGGGCACACCCGGTGGGCATTTGCGGGCGCTGTTAAACAGTGAGTCGTCCAGATCGACGAACACGAAGACACCCGTACCGTGACCAGAGGCACTTGAACTCATGAGGTCTTTCCCAAGGCAACCAGCTCTGCATCCAATTGGCTCAACGTCTGTGTCAAGGCGGCTGACGGTGGGCTTTCGCAGCACAACAGCACGGTCTGGGCCTGGGGATCAACGTTGTAGAGGTAGTTCGGGATGCCCTCACCGTAGGGATCCTGAAGCGTCAATCGCTGCCGCACATCAGCCCCCAGCAAGATGGGCGAACGCGTGGTGGACTGCACCCGCACCTCGCGCCCCTGGCTTGACAGGCTGCGTGCCAAGCAAAACGCTGGGTGCATGAATTCACCGGTTCCCAAGACCAGGACAGGCCGGTCCATTGGCAAACTGGCATTGAGTCGCTCCAGCAGGGCCTGGGGCAACTGCAACGCCTGGTCTGTTCCCAGGCGGGCACTGAACGAGCCCACGTGACCGCGCCGGCAAGCCACCTGGGCTTGCGCCGGGGCGGCTGGCTCAGCGCGAAAGTCTGGGTCTGCCTCAAACGCAAGCGCACCAGACAGCAAGGAGATGAACTCCACTTGTGCTGCCTCGTTGCGCCAACTCGCACGAGCCTCATGGCCCATGAAGTCTGTGAGGGACACCAGGCACACGCGCTGAATATGGGGATTGATAGAGCGATAAGCCGTCATCAAAGACCGGAAGGTCTGCCCGGTGGACAACTCGTCGTCCACCAAGACCAGCATCGGCGCGTGCAGAAAGGCTTTTCGCAGCTCAGCTTGCTCAGGCCAATGCAAGCGCAAGCTCTGTGCATGGCTGTGGCGCTCCTCGAAGTCCAGCGTCTGCGCACCCGACAAGGGGTAGCGCGTGGTCTGCACATAGATGGCACTGCCCGCGCCGTGCTGTGCGAGGTAGGCCTCAAACACGCCCTGCCCCAGCCCCGTGGCCGTCTCGGCCATGCCGATGAACACGGCCGGCCGCCCGCTGGGCCCACGGAGCCGCGCAGCCAGCGCCACGTGCGCGGCCCCCATCTCGGCGGGCGCACTGGGCCAGTGCTTGCCCAACACCTTGCTCACGAACAAGAAGCCTCGGCGCGGATTGTGCCGAGCGGCAAAGCCGCACAGGCGCTGCAAAGGCCAGTCAGCCCGGTCGATCTCGACACGCAGGCGCCCGTTGGGCAGCGCCACCTCATGATGAGACACCTCGTGGCCAGCCACGGCAGACTCAGTCATGGGGCAACACCAGAGGCATCCCGACCTCTGTGACGCGCAACCCGAGACGGGGTGTGGGGATGTGCAAGCCTGCATAGCCATCCACCGCCCCACACAGCGCGAGGTATGGCAGGTTGATGCCTGACAGGCAGCTCATGGCCACGCCGCCAGACGCTCGGGGATTGATCTCCAGCAGCTTGGGTTCGCCGTGTTGATCTTCCTTGAACTGGATGTTCACCAGTCCGCTAAGACCAAAACGCGCGATGAGCTGACCCGCGTGGGCGAGCAGCTCCGGGGCACAGTCCAGCAACTGGGTTGACGTGGTGAGCGACTTCTTCCGCACCACCCCTGTGATCAACTGTCCAGCATCACCAATGCAGTCGACGCTGAACTCATGGCCGGGCAGGTACTCCAGGACCATCTGCGACGCACAGCGCCGACCGGGATGCCTGTCCATCCATGCCTGTGGTGTGATGCTCCTGCGACTGGGTTGACCGTCAGGGGGCATCAGGCGATAAAAGCCCTTGCCGTAAATCGATACGGTGGGCTTGATGCAAGCTTGAAAGCCCTGCGACCAAAGGTGCTCAATGGCTGCCGGCAGGGTCTGCGGATCGCGAATCAGTGTGGCGGCCGCCAAGGGCACACGCCCGGCCATCTTCCGGTACACCCAAGCCTTGTTGTGCAGCCGCGGGAGCGTGCGCGCCTCAGCGACGCCCATGACGCGGATGCCTCGGGCCTCAAACTGAGCCCGCGCAGCCACAATCGCATTGGCCTCATGGGCGGGTAAAAACACATCAACGCGCTGCGCCACCGCAAACTCCAAGCACCACTTGACGTAGTCCTGCGTGCTTAAGCCCTCGGGCTCACGTGCATGCTCGTGAGCGGCGGCGTACCCCACAAAGTAGGGGTGCTTGTGGGTGCATATCAGGGTGAATCGCTGATCAATGTCAGCGTCGCGAATAAGTCGCAGGACGCGGTACACCAGCGCAAAGTGGCGATTGAACCAGACACGCATAAAAAAACCTTGGGATGATGCGCCGAAGCGCCAAACAACAACGAAACAACCAGACTGCGCGCATCACCCGACGCTCAAGCAATCGACGACACAGCGCCTTGGCGCTGTGTGAGATGGATCCGATCAAACGTGCGGCAGGATGAAGGGCATCAGGTCTTGGAACGTACGGCCCGAGCAGTTTTCGCCGATCGCATGCATTTTCCACTCATTGCTGTGGCGATAAATTTTAGCCATGATCTGCGCCGTGTGCGACCCCTGGCAGGACAGGTTGTAGCGGGCGACTTCTTGTTGATTTTGGCCGTTGAGAATGCGGCAGGTGGCGTTGTCGATTTGGCTGAAATCTTGCCCTGTGAAGCTGCTCACAACAAACACCACGGCCGACACATTGGCAGGCACCTGGGCCAAATTGACCAAGATTTGTTCGTCGTCACCATCACCGTCGCCGGTACGGTTGTCGCCCGTATGGTGAATGCTGCCATCACGGCTTGTGAGTTGTCGAAACCATACCGTGTCAACGACGCTTTTCTTCTCATCGAACATCACGCACGAGGCGTCCAGATCGACTTCGACCTGTGAACTGCCAAAACCGAACAGGCCCTTCTTTTTAATTGGATCCCAACCCAGACCCATCACAATTTTTGTCAACGAGCCACCGGCTTCTTTGTCCAGCGAAATTTTTTGACCTTTTTGCAGTGTCACTGCCATGCTTTTCTCCTTGGAAAAATTGTCGAGAGGCGCGCCTTACAGAAGGATGGGAAATCCTAACTTCCGGCGCCAATTTGTTGACCCAACCACGAGGCAAACGCCTGACGTTTGCGGGAACACACCAGCACTTGCCCAGCACCGGAAAACTTCATCACCAGACCCTCGCCGGAGGTCTGGCTACTGACCAGGTTAGACAGCAAGCCACCCTGGCGCGAAGTGCTCGCCACCATGTCGTAACTCAGACGCGAGTCCCAGGCCACCACATGGCCATTGTCAATCACAGGATTTTGGCCCGGCTCGATGTTCAGCAGGAACAGGGAGCCAAACCCGCCAACGCACAACTTGCCCTTGCCGCTGGCTTGCATGATGAAAAACCCCCCTGTGCCACCGAAGAGCCCACCACCGAGGCCCTGGCTGCGCACTTTGATCTCCACGCTGGTCTCGGCCGCCAGAAAAGCACCGTCGCTGAGCATGAATTGCTGTTGGCCCACATCAAAGACATGCAAGCCCCCGGGAACCACCTGCGAGAGCAGCAGATCACCTGAGCCGCGGGTGGCCACGATCTTCTGGGTGAAGAGCGACTCGCCCGCCACGAGCCGGCGCGCCAGCCCGCTGAGCAAACCACCCTGCATGTTGCCGCTCAGATCCAGCGTGCCGTCCATCATCACCATGGCATCGCTTTCAGCAAAAACAGAATCACCCTGCCCAAGGGAAACGTGCAGGAACGGGTCTTGCCCATCGGTGATCGTGAAGGTTGTCATGAGGCTCCTTGTCAGCCAGTGATCAGATGTTGCTGGCGCGCCAAGTGCAGCCAGCCAGGGTACTCCTGAAGCAGCAGCCGGTAGACCTCATCATCACTGAGCGTGGACGGGTCTCGAACTGCGAAGAAATCGGCGTTGTCGATCAACCTGTCGCGCAAATCATCGAGCTTCTCCAGAAAATCAAAACGCTCGGCGCCCACGCCAACAAACTGCCAAAAGATGGCCTCGTGGGACGCCTCGCGCAAGGTCTTCTGCGAGGCCGACTTGTCGCCCGGGGCCCCATCGGTCACGAACAGCGCGTAAACCGGCAGACTCGTGCCCTTGTAAAAACGGCGAACCAGGTTCATGACCGGCGCATAGTCGGTCCCGCCACCCAGTTTGTGCTTGGAGATCAATCGATCCACGGCACCATCGATGGTGTCGACTGACATCTCACCCGCCTCGATGGCGCGGCTGTCGAATAAAAATACATCAATGGACTTGTCGTCATCGAACAGGCAGGCCAGCGCCAGTAGACGCTCGCAGATGCGCTGGACGACGCCTCGTTGATAGAGTCCGTGCATGGAGCCCGAAATGTCAAGAACCAGACAGACCTTGGCCACGTGATCGACCAAGCCCTGCTTTTCGAGCGAGACATGGGCCGCCTTGACCAGACTCACGAGGTGCGGGGCTTTTTGGCTCAGCTCTTTCTCAAGCCGCACCATCTTGCTGAGTTTGACTGGGGGCGGCGCCGGAGCCGGCGCAGATACAGCCGCCTCTTCACCACCGAAATGAGCGAGTAAAGCCGCCAAGCCGCCTTTGAAACCATCCCCCAAAGCGGCCTGCCGCCAAACGCTGTCTTTGCGGTAAATCTCCGTCAACAGCAGCGCTTTCTCGTCGGCTAAGTCTTGGCCCGCCAAGGTGAAGCAGCTGCGCACGGTCTGACCCTGACGAACTTCGACCACGGCCTGCTGCAACGCGCTCATCACCCCAGCACCGTCCACGGTGGCGGTGAACACCAGACGCTCTACCGTCGCGGGCAGGCGTCCGAGATCCACCAAAAATTGCGCCCCCTCGGCGTTCAATTGCAATTGGACGCCGCCGCATGGGGTAGCCAACTGATTGAAGAACACCAAGTAGGGATCGCCCACCAGAACGCCCCGCCCATCCACGCCAAAACAGGCCCAGTCAGCGGCAAAGCCGGCCTTCAGTTGCAAGCTGATGGTGAATGGGACACTCGTGTCAACGAGGTCGGTCAGCTTCAGTCGCTGACCGCGGGACAGGGTTTGCATCGTGGATCAGCCAATATTGACGCCGAAGCTCTTGGCCAGCGGGCCGAGACCGCCTTTGAAGCCCTGGCCTACCGCCTTGAACTTCCATTCGGCCCCAGCACGGTAAAGCTCGCCAAAGATCAGTGCCGTTTCGGTGGAGCCGTCTTCCGAGAGGTCGTAGCGAGCCAACTCTTTGTTGTCCGCTTTGTTGACTACGCGGATGAAGGCCTTGGACACTTGACCAAAAGTTTGGCGACGCGCGTCTGCATCATGGATGGTGACGCTGAACGCAATTTTTTCGACGTCCGCGCCCACTTTGTTGAGACGAACTTCCACCACCTCGTCATCACCATCACCGGCGCCGGAGAGGTTGTCGCCCATGTGCTCAACACTGTTGTCAGCGCTTTTTTTGTTGTTGTAAAAAATGAAGTCGCTGTCGCTGCGAACCTTGCCTGCGGCATTGACCAAAAAGCAATTGGCGTCCAGGTCGTAGGCAGCGCCATCGGTCGCACGCACATCCCAACCCAGGCCCACAGCCACTTCGGACAAACCGGGGGCTTCTTTGCTCAGGTTGACGTTACCGCCCTTTTGAAGGCTGATAGCCATGGTAGATCTCCTTTTTTTACAGGTTGGAAAGCGGCAGGGCCGCGTGTGGGAACAATTGACCAGGTTCATCGCGATAAGTTTCACTATCGCGGTGGAACCAGCACAGCAACGATTGACTGAACTACTTCAGATCACTTGGCCAGATCAAAGTCTGCGGGGTTCAAGCCAAGCTCGCGGCAAATCTTTCGCGCAGCTTCTTGCTCCATGGGGTCGAAGTTGCCGTCAGACGCACCGACAGCACAGCACACCCGCACTAGCAATCGGCTTTCAGACTCGTTCTTTTTGATTTTACCCACGGCTTGCAGCGCATCACCCTCGCCAATGGCCCGGTCAAACTCAAACCGGCTTGAGAATTTATCAAACAACTTGATGATGTCTCCGGCGTCAAAAACTGCCAACGCATCGCTGTTGCGCATGAAGCCCATCATCTTTTGTTTTTCTTCCGGCCGCACCATGCCGTCCGCATAAGCCACCAACGTGCAGCCGGCAACCACACCCTCCAAAAAGCTTTGGTTTTTGATTTTCTTGACTTCGTCTTTGAGGGTGTTTGACACCTCAGTTGCCTTGCCCTTGAGCCAACTCAACATCATCACTCTCCTTGAAATCGATTGTGGGAGTCTCCGGGGAGACCATGTTCGATCTTACTGTAGGCGGCAGTCTGCGTCATGATCCCTGAGCCATCTGCACGACCACCAGCCGCCCGCCCTCTTCGCGAGACAAGAGCAATTGCAGCCCTTCTTTGAGTTCGACCTGTTCCCCAACTTGAATGGCAGTCCCTGTCGTGACATCACGCAGGTCGCGCAGGCGTTCATTGACCAGCCACCACACGCCCTCATGGAAAACGAAATAACCCACACGGCGCAACTGCTCTTCAGTGAGTCGCTCGTTGGGTGCAATCAGCCGGTTGGTGTGCCATAAGAACAGCGATTGACCTGTCCAAACCATCAGCCGCTGATTGTCTGGCCGAAAGCGACCTTCTTCCCTTGCCGAGTAGAGGTTCAACACGGGGATCTGACCCATCTGGGGACGCCCGCAAAACGGGCAAGCAGGTTGCGACGAGTTGTCGAAGACAAACCACTTTTGCTCGCATGCCAGATTTTGACAAGGTTGGATCAGATCGATCGTCCTCACCAGAGCCGATTCCCAGTCATCCGCCGTGGGTCTCAGCGCGGGTTGGTGTAGCCCGTCCACAAACGCGCGTGTGAACAAGGGAGTCAGGTAGGGGCCCGACAAGGTGTAGGGGAGCTTGTCTGTGTCCGCCCATGGCAGCTCAGTGGGCTTGGCCTGAGCCAGATTGATGCGATTGCGAGGGTCGCTCGGATGCTCAACGAAACAAGCCCGCTCGCCCATCGAAAGCGCTTCATCGCGCTGCTCATCCAAATCGTACACGCAGCTTCCGCGCAAAGGATGTCGGTAAAAGAGGTACATGTACATCAAGACCGCCAAGGCATGGCGATCGGTGCCGATGCTGGGCAGACAACGGTTTGCATCACCCTTGGCGAGGTGGTGGGTCATGACGACTTCGGGTGCAATGAAATCAGGCGTGCCCACGACGTCGGGCGGATACTTGCCGGGAACCACCAGCCCGTCCATGTCGATGATGGTGGCCAGGCCATTCACAGGATCGATCAGCACGTTTTTATAGGACAGGTCGGAGTGGGCCAGGCCCGCAGCGTGCAGGCGGCGAACAGCGCGGGCGATCTGGATGCCAATGCGCAGATAGTTGAGCCAGTGGCCACGCTCCCGCGGGTCGAGAAAACGATTTTGGTTGTTGGCGCTGGCGAACCACTTGCCTTCCTTTTCTCGTCCCTTGATGCCCAAAAAATCATTGTTCTTCGAGCCGTGCTCAAAGTAGAAATGCTGCGGGTAAGTGGGCGCGACGATTCCGATACGGCCTTCATGCTCAACCATGGCCACAGGCCAGCAAAACAACCCCCGCCAGTAGCTCCCAGCTGCTTGGCCAAAAATGTTGTCTCGGTACTTGCCCGTGATCATTTGCAGGCGGTCACGGGCTTGCAGGTCTTGGGCGGCCTTGTAGAACGCCACCACATAGGTTTTATCAGGGGAGAAATAGACTTCCTTCATGGCACCAGAGCCCACGATGTCGTCTACGAATTCGATGGGTTCGCCATCGGTGGTCAAGCACTTCACAACGCGGTTCATGGGGAGGCTCTCATCACCACCACAAAGCCAGGGTGCGGTCGTCGTGATGGCCTGGCGTGAAAAAATCCATCCAGTCCAGCAACGCCTGGGCAGGGTCGACTGACTTGAGCAGTGGCGTCAATTCGGCCCACAAGCGCTGCCAGTTGCTCGCGTCGGCCAAGGCGCGATCAGTCTCGAAGTGGGGGTCGGAGATGCCATCGGTCATGAGCATCAGCGCGGTCAAGTCAGGATGGTGACTGAAACGGATTCGGGCCTGAACAGCACTTGAATCATTGAGCACCGCACGGTCCAAGAAGAGAGTCTGGCCTGCGAACTCACCGCTGTCGGGCTGGCCCAGCAAAAGGGCCTGACCCTGCGGGCCGTAAGCACAAATGGCGCCATCACCCAACCAGAAACTGGCCACGAACACGCCTTGCGGTGTGGCGCGATGCACAGCGCATAACAGTGTGGTGGCGTAATCGCGCACCACGGCGCTTTGGGCTAAAGCCTCATCCTCGATGTGGCGCACAGCCGAGGACGCAGCCTGGCTGAAGAGTTGGACCAGCGCACCTTTCAAGGCCGAAGCACCCTCGGCGGATTCCGCCGCCGAAGCATTCGCAAGCTGAACCAGGGCGGCCCCCTGCGCGCCGGACAACGCGCTGCTTAAGTGGCGGCCAGCGTGCTGCGCTGCCAGCGCGGCGCCGCGGCGGGAACTTTTGGCACTGCCTGCGCCGTCCGCCACAAGCAACACACTCCAGCCGGTCGCAACATCGTGGGCAATGTAAAAATCGTCGTCGCGAAACGAGCCCGTGTGCGCATGCGAGCGCCCCCGCTTGCTGGCCGCGGCCAAGCGCCGGCCTGATGCATCAAGGCAGTGCCGGTCTTCGTTTGGCTTGAAATAAGGGTCGCGGGGATCAGGATCGATGGTCTTCCAGAGATCGCGTGGGTTGGCATTCACGATCAGCACCAGGGCATTGACAAAGGTGTTTCCGGCCTCGTCCTGCCAGTGCACTGGGATCGTGTGCTCGCCGGCCTGTTGCGGCATTCCTTCCAAGAGCCGCGTGATTGGATCGTAGCTCAGGCCCAGCCCCTGTGGAACCGCGACCCGCCGCACTGAAACCGAGCCACGCTCACTGCGTACCTCCAGCATGGCGGCATAGGCTACGCCGCACTTGGCATTCGGGACGCGGAAAAAGACTTGAACTTGTCGGGGCGGCAACGGAGCGGGCATTCGTAATCTCAAAAATAGTCAAGTTGACATCATCCACGACCACGACCCACATCGAAGCTAGCGTCTGAACCGGAATCAAACTGCACCAACTTCTTGCACCAGGGACAGCTCACTTCGCCTGGGCCGTTCAGGCACAGCAGCTTGCCACACGAGCACATACCAAAGGCCGAATGGTTACCGCAGTGCGGACAACCGGGAGTGCCCAGGAGAACCTCAGTGCTCACCTGGAACCCAGACACCCGCGGATCAGACCAGGTGAAATAGTCTTCGCCAACGGGGTAGCAACCGGAAATAGCGTAGTGAACAGCCTTGACTGCGAAGTCTTGCGTCGCCACCTGATGTGACACCTTGTCGTATTTCATGAGGTAGGGACGCAGGGTCTTGTTACAACGCCCCGTCAGCACGACACAGTCTTCGTCAGGCAGTCCTGTTGCATCGGCTTTGATCAGGTTGATGAAGCTTTTGTCCAACGTGGGGAGGCTTTTGGCGTCGGCCCCCAGGCTGCGGCTTTGGGCTACCACCGAGGCCGTCACCCACTGAACGAATTTTTTGAAGTCCCCTGGTTCGCTTTGCTCAAATACCAGAACCGTCTCCGTCAGGCGGCTCAACACCTGGAGGTCGGCGTGCTGGCCAAAGGCGACGGCAATGAGCGTGACTTGGCTGGCGTACTGCGTGGTCCACCGGGTGATGGCGGTTTCGATCTCGTCGGTCGGTTTGCCATCGGTGAACAGGTAAACGATGGGCCGCCAATCGCCTTTGCTCTGCGCGGTGGTGCGGTTCACCTTGCTGTCGATCTCTCGCATCAGAACGCGCAGGGCGGCCCCAAGACTGGTACCGCTGCCGAGGGGCAGTTTGGGTGGGTAAAACGACACCACCTCAACCAAGGGAACGATCGTCTGCGCAATGCCAGCAAATGCCAGCACGGACAGCCAGACAGTCTCCAGGGCATGCGGATCGGTGCGCAAAGACCGCACAACCATCTGCAAGCCCTCCTCCATGTTTCGAAGGTTGTCGCCCATCATGGACTCAGAGCAGTCAAGCACAAAAAATACGGGTAAGCGGCGCATGTGAGTCTCGGGTGCACGCGGGGCTGCGCGGTCTTTCAAGCTTCGGCGGCATCAAAACGCACGGCAGCGATCACAGAACCAGTTGAATTTCCGCCGGCGGAGGCGGCAGCTGGGTACCACCCGCGTTGCTGTTCGTCCCGATGGCCACACTGGCGCTCACCCACTTGAAGAAGCTGGCGAAGCTGGTGGAATCCATCACGTCGAGGGTGACCACGGTGTCTGTGAGTTGCAGCAGAAATTCTTTCTTGGCCTTGGGGCCCGCGGCACAAGCCACGATGTTGCCCAGCCCGCGTTTCTTCACTTGGGGAATGGCCTCCTCAAATACTTGGATGTCGGTGGGGCTGCCATCGGTCATCACAAAGACCAGGGGGCGCCAATCACCCTTGGCGTCGCTTTCGGTCTTGCGGACATCTCTGTCGACGCATTGGACCAACAACTCCAGCGCCGCGCCAAGAAAGGTGGGGCCTGAGTCGGGCACCTGGATCTCGGGAAGCTGAACGCTTTCAAGTGGCGTCAGGGGAAACAGCTCGCGTGCCTGCGAATCAAAGGTCATGATGCTCAAGTGAACGCTTTCCAATGCATACGGATCCTGGCGCAACGCACTGAGCATCGATTGCAGGCCCACGTTCACCGCATGGATGGGTTCGCCCCGCATGGAGCCTGATGTATCGAGAAGAATATAGACAGGAAGTCGGCGCATGGTGTGAGTACGTAGGGCTTACCTTATTTGACAGGGAAAACTGACAGCCACTTTGCTGAAGTTTTGGAGGCAATTCATTCTAAAGCCGGCACTGGTGTCGCCAAGCAGGCAGTGAGCCACCCATTTGAGAGCCCCGCTTCGTATAGGATCCCGGCTTGCAAAGGGTGTGGCCATCCTGGCGATACGATCTTCGGAGCACAGAATGAAAGAATTTAGATTGTCGTTTTTGGTGACATTAGTCTGTCTGGGTGTGGCAGGTTGGTGGGGTTTGCAGACACAGATGGGCCTGTGGACGGCCTTGTGGTTGACCGCGGTGCTGATCGTCCTCGAAGTCAGTTTGTCTTTTGACAACGCAGTGGTGAATGCGCGAATCCTGAAAGACATGAGCCATCTTTGGCGGCAGTTGTTTCTCACGGTCGGCATTCTGGTGGCGGTGTTCGGCATGCGGCTGGTCTTCCCCATCGTCATTGTGGCGGTGTCCGGCAACATCAGCACCATGGAAACCATCAACATGGCCATGAACAACCCAGACCAATATTCCAAGGTCTTGTTCGATGCCTACCCGGTGATCTCAGCGTTCGGTGGCGTTTTCTTGTTGATGGTGTTTTTGCACTATTTCTTTGACGCCGAAAAAGAAACGCACTGGCTTGGCTTCATGGAAGAGCGCTTGGTCAAAATTGCCAAGTTTGACGCCATCAGCGTGTTCATCGCTCTGACTGTGATTTTTTCGACTCTCTGGTGGATCCCTGAGAAAGATCAAACCCGGGTGTTTGTAGCCGGCGTGGCGGGGGTGTTGCTTTACTTGGCGGTTGACGCGGTGGGCTCTTTGTTTGAGAACGAGATCGAGGGCGAGGATGCGGTCAAGACGATCCAACGTTCGGGCGCCGCCAGCTTTTTGTACCTCGAAGTGCTGGATGCGTCCTTCTCGTTCGATGGGGTGATCGGCGCGTTCGCGATCACCAAAGATGTGGTGATCATCATGTTGGGCCTGGGTGTGGGCGCCATGTTCGTGCGGTCCATGACGGTGTACTTGGTCAATCGTGGCACGCTGAGCGAATACATTTTTCTGGAGCACGGGGCGCACTACGCCATTGGCGCCCTGGCTGTGATCATGCTGCTCGGTTCGGTCTTTCACGTCTCGGAGGTGATTACGGGCTTGATCGGTGTGGGGTTTATCGTCGCTGCGGTTTACTCGTCCATTCAGCACCGCAAGAGCAACCCCGCCCCTGCCTCTTGATGGCGTGTATCACGTTGCCCGCACTGCATGCGGGCAACGACAGTATTCAAACGCCTACTGTGACCTTAACGTGAACACGATAGTGCTCTAAGAACGCTCCTTAGTCCCTTGCAACTTCGCAAACGCAGCAGCCATCGCACTCGGTGCGGCAGGCTCTAGCGCTCGATGCAACGCGGGTGAGCGCGCCTGAGTGCGCCCCGTCGCTTGGTTGTTGTTCACCTGCTGCGCGGCGCCCCGCTGGACCAAAGCATCGAGCTTCATGGTGAGCGAAATGCGCTTGCGGGGCAGATCGATCTCCAAGACCTTCACTTTCACAATGTCGCCCGTCTTGACCACCTCGCGCGCATCGCTCACAAATTTATGGCTCAGTTGGCTGACATGCACCAGGCCATCTTGGTGAACACCTAAATCGATGAATGCGCCAAACTGCGCCACGTTGCTGACCGTGCCTTCCAGGGTCATGCCGACTTGCAAGTCTTTGAGGTCTTCCACGCCGTCAGTCAAGCGCGCCACCTTGAAGTCAGGGCGTGGATCACGCCCTGGCTTTTCAAGCTCAGCCAAAATGTCTTTGACCGTGATGGCACCGAAACGATCATCAGAAAACGCATCGGGCCGCAAGCTGCGAATGATGTCGCTGTGGCCGATCACTTCTTGAACGGGCCGCTTCAGGGCCTGAACGATTCGTTCTACGACGGGGTAGGTCTCCGGGTGCACGCCGGAGCAATCCAGGGGATTGTCACCGTCACGAATGCGCAAAAAACCCGCACTTTGCTCGAAGGTTTTTTGGCCTAAGCCAGTCACATCCAACAGCTGCTGCCGGTTACGGAAAGCACCGTTGGCATCACGCCAACACACGATGCTGGTGGCCACCGCCTTGCTCAAACCCGACACGCGTGCCAACAAGGGCATGGAGGCTGTGTTGAGATCCACTCCCACGGAGTTGACGCAGTCTTCCACCACGCTGTTGAGGGTGCGGGCCATCTCGCTTTGGTTGACATCGTGCTGGTACTGCCCGACGCCGATGCTCTTGGGGTCAATCTTGACCAACTCGGCCAACGGATCTTGCAGGCGACGAGCGATGCTGACAGCCCCTCGCAGGCTGACATCCAGCAGGGGAAGCTCTTGGCTGGCGTATTCGCTGGCGGAATACACCGAGGCCCCCGCCTCACTGACCACGATTTTTTGCACAGCAGGCGCCTCGGGCGCCAAAGCCTGCAAACGCTTGATGAGGTCGCCCGCCAACTTGTCTGTTTCGCGACTGGCGGTGCCGTTGCCGATCGCGATGATGCGCACCGCATGGGCGGCACACAGACGCGCCAGTGTGTGCAAAGACCCTTCCCAGTCATTGCGCGGCTGGTGGGGGTACACGGTGGCTGTGTCCAGAACCTTGCCTGTGGCATCGACCACGGCCACCTTGCAGCCTGTGCGAATACCCGGATCCAGCCCCATGACCACCCTCGGCCCCGCAGGGGCAGCCAACAACAAGTCACGAAGGTTCTCAGAAAACACTTTGATGGCCACCGCCTCGGCTTCTTCGCGCAGGCGGCTGAACAGATCACGCTCCAGGCTCAGGCTGAGCTTGACCTTCCAGCTCCATGCAACGCATTTGCGGATCAAATCATCGGCCGGCCGCTTGCTGTGGTGCCAACCCAAATGCACAGCAATGCGAGCCTCGGCGGGGCTGACCAGCGCTCCCTCTGGGGCCTCGGGGCCGACAAGCTTTGCCTCAAGGCACTCTTGCGTGCGCCCCCGAAACACCGCCAAGGCGCGGTGTGAGGGCACCGTGTGGATGGCCTCTGTGTAGTCAAAGTAGTCACGGAACTTGGCGATGTCGGGGTGGTTGGCATCTTTGCCATCAATCAAGCGACTCGTGAATTTCCCTTCACTCCACAGCCACTCGCGCAGCGTCTTGACCAGGGCAGCGTCTTCGCTCCAGCGCTCAGAAAGAATGTCGCGAACGCCATCGAGCACGGTGGCCGCATCGGCAAAGCCTGCGTCAGCCTGAATGAACGGCTCAGCCTGAACCAAGGGTGCCAAATTCGGGTCGTTCAGCAGCAAGTCTGCCAAGGGCTCAATGCCGGCCTCGCGAGCAATCATGGCTTTCGTGCGACGCTTGGGCTTGAAGGGCAGGTAGAGGTCTTCGAGCTCTTGCTTGGTGGGTGCAGCCTCAATCATGGCCCGCAACTGCGGCGCGAGCTTGCCTTGCTCATCAATGCTTTTGAGCACCGCAGCACGGCGCTCGTGCAGCTCACGCAGGTAGGACAGACGGGTTTCCAGCTCACGCAGCTGAATGTCATCCAGGCCCTCCGTGGCCTCTTTGCGGTAGCGTGCAATGAACGGTACCGTGGCCCCCCCATCCAGCAAGCCCACGGCAGCTTCTATCTGGCTTGGCCGCGCATGCAACTCGGCCGCGATTTGCAGAAGAATTTTGTCCAAAGTGGCCCCTTTGAAAATCGAGCCAGGGAGTGTGCCATAGCCCCATTGCAGTGACGCAGCAAAAACGTCCTGGACAATGCAGGCGGCGTCAGCCCGCTTACCCACCCTTCCACTCAAACAGGAGAACAAGGTCTCATGAATCAATCTGCCCGTTGGATCTATGCCGTAGCGTGCGCGAGCGTGATCGCGCTAGGCTTGGCATCCAGGCAATTCAGCACCCAGTGGGGGCGGTGGGTGGTCACCTACGCTGGTGATGTCCTGTGGGCCACGATGGTGGTGATGGGCTTGGCATGGCTGCTTCCACGGTTGAGCACCAAGCAAGTCGGCATCCTGGCTTTGACCTTGTGTTTTGTGGTGGAGTGGGGTCAGTTGCTTCAAGTGCCTTGGCTGAACGACTTGCGCCGCACCGTGGTGGGTGGTTTGATCTTGGGCCGCGGCTTCCTCTTGAGCGACTTGGCTTGCTACACAGTGGGCGTGGGATTAGGCTTGGTGCTGAAGGTGGTGCTGGATGGGATTTTCAAGGCCCCCGCACCCACCCCTGGCCCCAAATAGTGGCTTGGCTTTATCCACAATTTTGGTGGGTAAGGCTGGGGACAAGCTTGGGATGAGCGGCGCTGAGCCCCGCCCCGCTTGATCGCGCGCTGGATTGATCGTCAAGCGCGCAGCGCTCCTGGTTTAGGCTCGCTGGGTTTTCAGGTAGTCGCAAACCCCTTCAGCAGCCTTCACACCGCTGGCGAGGCACGCCGTTAGCAGGTAGCCCCCTGTCGGGGCCTCCCAGTCGATCATTTCGCCTGCCACGAACACACCGGGTATTGCGTTCAACATCCCATGCATGCTCAAGGCCTCAAACCGGACGCCGCCTGCGGTGCTGATCGCTTCGGCGATGGGGCGAGGCGCTGCCAGCGTAATAGGCAAGGCCTGCAATGCTGCGGCCAAACGCTCAGGGTCGGCAATGTCCTCACGTGATACCAGCTCATGGACCAAAGCGGCCTTCACCCCGTCAATGCCCAAGCGCGTTTTCAGGTGGGTGGCCAGAGAACGAGGGCCCCTGGGATGAGCCACCTCACGAGCGACCCAAGCCGCCTCACGTTGTGGCAACAGGTTGAGGTGCACGACCACACGAGCGTGAGCCGTCAACAGCTCACGAGCGACCGCCGAGGCCGCGTACACCAAACCGCCTTCGATGCCAGATTGGGTGAGCACGGCTTCACCTGGTTGTTGAAACAGAACCTCGTCTGTGCCAGGCGCGCGAACCTCTAAGGCCACATTTTTAAGTGCTGCACCCGCAAAGCGACTGCTCAAGTGCGTGGTCCATCCCATGCACCACTCTCCCTGGACTGATTCACGCACCACGTCAAAACCACAGTTGGCAGGTTGCAGCGGCGCCACATCGACACCACGCGCTTGCAACCAAGGCACCCAGGCACCGTCCGAGCCCAAACGCGGCCAACTCGCGCCGCCCAAAGCCAGCACCACGGCATGCGGCGCTTGAACCTCGCGCTCACCCGCAGGCGTTTGGAACAACAAACCTGGTACGCCACCCTCAGGGCTTGCGTCAGACCAGCCGATCCAGCGGTGACGCATGTGAAACTGCACTCCGGCTGCCCGCATTTGATGCAGCCAGGTTCGCAGCAAGGGGGCCGCCTTCAGGTCACGCGGGAACACCCGACCCGAACTACCGACAAAGGTCTCAATGCCCAAGGACTGCGCCCACGCACGAACTTGCGCGGCACCGAAGTCAGTCAACCACGATCCCACTTGGTTGCCGCGCATGCCGTAGCGTGTGCGAAATACATCGGTCGCCTCGCTGTGCGTCAGATTCAAGCCGCCTTTGCCGGCCAGCAAGAACTTGCGCCCCACCGAGGGCATGGCATCAAACACATGCACCGAGACACCCGCCTGAGCCAGGACATCGGCCACCATCAAGCCGGCTGGCCCACCCCCCACCACATGGGCCGTAGCCCCCTTCAAAGACATCGCACCTGGCATGAGAGAGCACCGCCCAAAGGCCCGATTGTCAGCCAATACCGCGCCCGCCTAGGGCCGAACACGCCCTAGGGCGTGTTAACAATTGAGTCTTTGCCCGAATCCGAAGAACGATGACGAGACTGATACTGAGCGATGAGGCCTGGAAGAAACTTGAGCCGGTGCTGCCTGGAAAAGAAGGCGACTGTGGGGTAACGGCGGCAAACA
>JANMGB010000052.1:0-12313 GCA_031374415.1 Burkholderiales bacterium | reverse complement strand
GCCAGGCGCTTGGCCTTGTCGCGCGACAGGATGGTGTCGCCGTAGCCGTTTTCGATGGCATCAATGGCCACCGAAACGAAGTCACCGACTTCGACTTCGAGCTCACCTTGGTCGTTTTTGAATTCTTCAATGGGCACGTAGGCTTCAGACTTGAGGCCCGCGTTGACCACCACAAAGTTGTAGTCAACCCGCACGACTTCGGCGGTGATGACCTCACCCATGCGCATTTCGGAGCGCTTCAGGGATTCTTCAAACAGTGCAGCAAAAGATTCGCCGCCGGTCGCGGTGGCATTGGAGGTTTGTAGCATGGGATTTCCGGTGCAGCGTCACGCTGCGGTTAAGTTAAAAAACGCCGACTCAACGAAGCTGCTGTGCAGGGTGACGTGAGCGAGAGCCGACGGGCCTAAAAAATCCTACCGTGGTGGGGGTGAGCCACCCCGCGGTGCTGTTGCCAGGCACTGAGCACTGCTTCCACCGTGTCTTGGGGAGACAGCGTTGAGTTGTCCAGCAACACCGCGCCTTGTGCGGGCTTCAAGGGCGAAACGCTGCGGTGGATGTCCCGAGCGTCGCGCGACTCTAGGTCGGCACGAAGACTGTCGATATTAGCCGCATTTCCCTTCAAAATCAATTGCTTATAGCGGCGTCCTGCGCGGTGGGCGGCACTGGCGGTGAGAAAAATCTTCAGCTGGGCCTCGGGAAAGATCACTGTGCCCATGTCTCGCCCATCGGCGACCAGGCCGGGCAACTGGCGAAAATTGAGCTGCAACTGCTTCAAGGCATCGCGAACAGTCGGCCAGGCTGACACACGAGAGGCCATCGCCCCGACGGCTTCTTCTCGCAGAGCCTCAGTGATGTTCTCGTTGCCGAGCCAGACCTCGTTCTCACTGAAGCGCAAGGGCAGTGACCCGGCCAGTGCAGCCAAGCCCGCTTCATCGGTGTCGGCCACGTTGGCGCGCAGGGCCGCCAGGGCCGTGGCACGGTAAAGCGCGCCAGAGTCGAGAAGGTGGTAGCCCAGCACCGCGGCGACCGAGCTGGCCAAGGTTCCTTTGCCTGAGGCCGTCGGCCCATCGATGGTGATGACGGGAATCAGGTGGGTGTCGGTGCTGACCACCGAGAACAAGGTTTTGAAGTACGTGGGGAAGGTCTTGCCCACACACTGGGGATCCAAAATGCGCACGGGCAGCGTGGGTGCGCCTGGCGCCAAGGGGTTGAACGCCGCGAGCGAGAAGCACATCGCCATGCGGTGGTCGTCGTAGGTGTGGATGGCGGCGCTGCGCCAACGCTCAGGCGGCGTGACTTCGATGGCGTCGGGTGACTCGACGACCGTGGCGCCCAACTTGCGCAATTCACAGGCCATGGCATGAATGCGGTCGGTTTCTTTCACCCGCCAGCTGGCGATGTTGCGCAGCCGTGTGGTGCCTTGAGCGTAAAGCGCCATGACGGCCAGGGTCATGGCGGCATCGGGGATGTGATTGCAATCGATGTCAATCGCACTCAAAGGCCAACGCCCGCGTCGAACCTCCAGCCAGCCGGGGCCGCTCTTGACCTCGGCGCCCATGAGCTGGGCCGCATCGACAAACGCCAGATCGCCTTGAATGGAGTCGCTTCCCACGCCCTCAATGCGCAAGGCACCGTCGGTGGCTGCCAGCGCCCCCAGGGCAATGAAGTACGAGGCCGCTGAGGCATCACCCTCGACGTGGATGTCCCCAGGTGATTGATAGCGGCTGCCCTGCGGGATGGTGAAACGTTGCCAGCCCTCGCGCTGCACAGCGATGCCAAAGCGGGTCAACAGCTTCAAGGTGATGTCGATGTAGGGCTTGGAGATCAACTCACCCTCCACCTCAATCACGCAGGGGCCGGCTTGGCTCACCAGGGGCAGCGCCAGCAACAAGGCGGTCAAAAACTGGCTCGAGACGTCACCTCGAACTCGGATGGCTTGGTCGGTGGCCAAGGTGGTGGTGTCCGCCTTCAGCCCCGCATTCAGACGCAAAGGAGGAAAGCCCGCCTGTCCCAGGTACTCGATGTCGCAACCCAGCTGCTGCAGGGCATCGACCAAGTCACCGATGGGGCGCTCGTGCATGCGGGCGACACCGCTGAGCTCGAACTGTCCACCCTGAGTGGCGCTCAGCAAGGCCAGTGCGGCGGTCAGAGGACGCATGGCGGTGCCCGCGTTGCCTAAGAAAAGTCGGGCATCGCGGGTGCGCAGTTGGCCGCCCAGCCCTGTGATGCCCAGGGCCGAGCCCTGGGCTTGCAGGGTGCAGCCCAGCGCCAGCAGGGCCTCTTTCATGACGTGGGTGTCGTCCGAGTCCAGCAGGTCATGGACCCAGGTGGTGCCTTCGCTCAGCCCCGCCAGCAGCAGCACGCGGTTGGAGATGCTTTTGGAGCCCGGAAGCCGAACGGTGCCGCTGGCGCGCAGCAGCGGAGGGATGTCGATGAAAGGGCGTTTGATCATCAAAAAACTGACATAGGTTTGAAACCCCGGCCTTCAGGCCGGAGAGCCCCAAAGGGGCGACTCGTTGGGAGGGGATGCAAACCCCTTCCAACAGCCTACACACCGACCTTGAGGTCGGTCGAATGCTTGCTGAGAGGAATCACGAGGCCGAGATCGGCACTCAGAAAAAATTGACACTGAAGGGTTCAACCCCGCCGAGTGGGGTTGAACAACACGTCAGGTGGTGCGGGGGGGTGCGAATCTGTGTCAAGCCGCCACTCAGTGCGAATGCCCGAGGCGTCGCGGATCAAGGCTTCGAGCGCGCTCGCATCGCCCGATTTCATGCATGACTCGAACATGTCCAAGGCCTGCCTGAAGCTTTGCAGCTGGCGAGATAGTTCAGCCTGGTTCGTCAGCAAAATGTCGCGCCAGACGATGGGCTCACTGGCGCCAATGCGGGTGAAATCGCGGAAGCCCGGGCCCGCCAGGGACAAAAAGCTCGATCCGTCCGGTTGTTGGGCCACCCCGTTCAAGAAGGCAAAGGCCAGCAAGTGCGGCAGATGGCTGACGGCGGCCAAGGCGGCATCGTGTTGCTGGGGTGTCATTTCAGACACTCGCGCACCGATGGCTGACCACACGGCGGTCGCCTTTTGAACCAGTTCGGGCGGGTTCTCGGGCAAGGGGGTGAGAATCACTCGGTGGTCGACATAGAGGTTGGGGTCTGCATGAGCAACACCCGCCACCTCGCGCCCAGCAATCGGATGAGCAGGCACGAAAGACAGCACCCGCTCTTTCAGCGCACGTCGTGCCGCATCGACCACGTCGGTTTTGGTCGAGCCCACGTCCATCACCAACACATGCGGCTCGACCAAGTGGCAAATCGCTCGGAACGTGATTTCGCTGGCGGACACGGGCACGGCGATCAACACGATGTCCGAGCCTGAAACGGCCTGCAAAGCCGACTCCGCCATGACATCAATCACACCCAAACGTTTCGCTTTCTCGGTGGTGGAGGGCGACTTGCTGTAACCGACGACTTGTTTGACCAAGCCGGCGCGCTTGAGGGCCAGGGCAAACGAGCCCCCCATGAGTCCGCAACCAATGACGCCAAGTTGATTGAACATAGAAGGGGTGGACTGTGCCTTAGTGTGTATCGATCGGGTAGGTGCCCAGTAGCTTGAAAAATGCGCAGACCGAGCGCAATTCACGCAAAGCGCAAGCCACTGAGGGTTCGTCGGGGTGACCTTGCAGGTCAAGGTAGAAGTAGTACTCCCATTGACCTGAGCGTGCCGGGCGCGACTCGAAGCGCGACATCGACACACCGTGATTTTTGAGCGGCACCAGCATATCGTGCACAGCCCCCGGCCGGTTCACCACGGACACCACCAGGCTGGTGCAGTCATGGCCACAGGCTTGCGGCTGAGGCTGACGTTCCGGGTGGGCCACGATGGCAAAGCGGGTTCGGTTGTGGGGGTCGTCTTGAATGCCGGGGGACACCACATGCAGACCATATTCGTTGGCGGCACGGGTGCTGGCGATGGCAGCCAAGTTCGGGTCGAGGCTGGCCATCCGGGCGCCTTCGGCGTTGCTGGCCGCAGGGCGGCGCTCCACGTGGGGCAGGTGGATGCTCAACCAGCCATGGCACTGAGCCAGGGCCTGCGGGTGTGCGCACACCGCAGTGAGTTGCTGCAGGGAGTCGGATTTGCGCAGCAAGTTGTGCTGCACGAACAAACTGGTCTCGCCCATGATGAACAGGGGCGTTGTCAAAAACAGGTCGAGTGAGCGGGCCACCACCCCCTCGGTTGAATTCTCAATCGGCACGACTCCGAAGTCCGCCGCGCCTGCCGTGGTCGTGCGAAACACCTCATCGATGGTCGCGCAGGCGACCTTCACAATCGAGCTGCCGAAATAGCCCAAGGAGGCTTGTTCACTGAAGGTGCCTGCAGGGCCCAAAAACGCGACGCGCGTCGGTGTTTCAAGGGCGCGACAGGCCGACATGATCTCGCGCCAAATGGGCGACACGCTGTCGACTTTCAAGGGGCCGGGGTTGCTGGCCTTCAAGCCATCAATGACTTGGGCTTCGCGCTCAGGGCGAAAGGCGACGGAGCCTTCAGCCTTTTTGACCTCGCCCACCTCTTGGGCCAAGGTGGCACGCCGGTTCAGCAGCACCAGCAACTCGTGGTCGAGGGCATCGATTTGCTGGCGCAAGCCAAGCAGACGGGGGTCCACAGGGGTGGGGGCGGCAGGCTCAGCCATGGCGTTGGGCAAAATCTTGCATGTGGTTCACCAGTGCCTGCACACCGGCCACTGGCATTGCGTTGTACAAGCTGGCTCGCATGCCACCCACCGACTTGTGCCCCTTGAGCTGCAGCAAGCCAGCGGCTTTAGCCTCGGCCAGGAAATGATCATTCAAACGGGCATCGCGCAAGAAAAAAGGCACATTCATCCGGGAGCGGCATGAGGGGTCCACCTTGTTTTCATAAAAGGGCGTGTGGTCAATGCAGTCATACAGGAGTTGAGCCTTTTCAATGTTACGCGCCTCGACCGCCGCCAGGCCCACCAGGCCGTTGTGCGTTTGCTGGTTCAGCCACTTGAACACCAAGCCTGCAATGTAGATGGCGTAGGTGGGGGGGGTGTTGTACATCGAAGCGTTTTGGGCCACCGTCTGCAAGTTGAATGCCGAGGGGCAAATGGGCAAGGCGTAGCCCAGCAAGCTCTCATGCACAAATACCAGCGTCACGCCCGCCGTGCCGACATTTTTTTGCGCCCCACCAAACGCCAAACCCACCCTGGCCCAATCGATGGGGCGCGAGGCCATGTGCGAGGAGATATCGACCACCAGCGGGGCATCACAACCCAGACTGAGCAAATCAGGAAGCTCTTGAAACTCGACGCCGTCAATCGTCTCGTTGCTGCAGATATGCACGTAGGCTGCTTGCGGGCTGAGGGCCCACTCACTGGGCGGGGGCAGGGTGGTTTGCTGCGACGCCTGGTTGGAGGCCGCCACGTGCACGGCGCCATAGCGTTGGGCCTCTTTGTAAGACTTTTGAGACCATGACCCGGTCAACACGAAATTCACGGCCTGATCAGCCCGTGTGGCTCCCAACAGGTTCATGGGAACAATGGCGTTTTCCGCTAAGCCGCCGCCTTGCATGAACAAAATCTGAAACTCAGGGGGCACGCTCAGCAGTTCACGCACCGCATCGCGCGCTTGCGTCAGGATGCTCAAGAACTCAGGCCCGCGATGGCTCATCTCCATGACGCTCATGCCGCAGCCCTGCCAATCGAGCATCTCATCGGCCGCTTGTTGCAACACCTCGGGCGGCAAGGTGGCGGGGCCTGGGGAAAAGTTAAAGGGCCGGGTCATGACTGAAAGCGGTTCATTTGTTGGGTTTGGCCACCGGTTTGCCAGCGGCGGGGCCAGGGCCTTGTGCCGGGGTGTCGCCTAAACGTTTGGCCATATTTTGTTGCAATCTGCGCACCTTGGGCTCCACGTCGGCGCGGGTCTCTGCGATCAGTTTTTCGCTCAGCACCCGTTGCATCTCGCCACTCAATTCTTGCAGACGACGGTTGATGGGGGACTCCAGGATGGCGATCAATTGCCTGAGCTCGTCTTCGCTGAACTTGTCCTCCAGCAGCAATCCGACGGTGCTGGGAGCGAAGGTATTGGCCTTGTCTTTCAGTCCCGGGGCGGTTTCGTCGAGGTACTTTTTCACGTCAGCCTGAATGCCCTTGTTGACCTCGTCGCGCCGCTCAGGCGGAATGCGAGTTTGCAGGGCCAGCCCGGCTTGCTGCATCAGCTGGGCAGCGGGCTGTTCCGCCAAGGCCTGCGCCAGCCCCTCAATCACGGGTTGCTGCAGCTTCAAAATCTTGGCGACCAATTCCTTCTTGCTGGCCGACGATTCGACTTGCGCCCAAGTCACCGCGCTGCCCATCAAAGTCAGAGTCAGAGCCAGGGCGCCCCTGACCAAGGTCTGATGCACAGCGCGCCGCCTCATGCGGGATCCTTGGCCTCATCATCCGTCGGGTCGGCATCGACCCCTGCATCGGGATCGTTCTCATTGGCATCGTTTTCCACAATGCGTTGCAAGCCAATCAGCTGCGTGCCCTCATCCAAGGCAATCAGCGTCACCCCCTGGGTGGCACGGCCCATCTCGCGGATCTCAGACACGCGGGTGCGTACCAAAACACCCTTGTCAGTGATCAGCATGATTTCGTCATTGGCATGCACCAGGGTGGCGGCCACGACCTTGCCATTGCGCTCGCTTTGCTGGATGGCGATCATGCCCTTGGTGCCACGACCATGGCGGGTGTACTCGACGATGCTGGTGCGCTTGCCGTAGCCGTATTGTGTGGCGGTGAGCACACTCTGAGACTCATCTTCAGCCACCAGCATGGCGATCACGCTTTGACCCTCTTCGAGCATCATGCCGCGCACGCCACGGGCATTGCGGCCCATCGAGCGCACGTCGTTTTCATCAAAGCGCACGGCCTTGCCACCATCGCTGAACAGCATCACGTCGTGCTGACCATCCGTGAGCGCGGCGCCAATCAAAAAGTCACCCTCGTCCAGATCGACTGCAATGATGCCGGCTTTGCGCGGGTTGCTGAACTCGCTGAGCGAGGTCTTCTTGACCACGCCCTGTGCAGTGGCCATGAACACATAGTGATCGGCCGGGAAGGTGTGAAACTCACCCGTCAAGGGCAGCACCACATTGACCTTCTCGCCGGCTTGCAGCGGGAACATGTTGACAATGGGGCGGCCGCGCGAAGTGCGTGAGCCCTGCGGCACTTCCCACACCTTGATCCAATACACGCGGCCTCGCGTGGTGAAGCACAAAATGTAGTCGTGCGTGTTGGCAATGAAGAGCTGATCGATCCAGTCATCTTCTTTGGTCTGGGTGGCTTGCTTGCCTCGCCCGCCCCGCTTTTGAGCGCGGTACTCGCTCAGCGGTTGACTCTTGATGTAGCCGGTGTGGCTGAGTGTGACCACCATGTCGGTGGGTGCGATCAGATCCTCGGTGCCCAAGTCTTGGGCGTTGTGTTCAATCACGCTGCGGCGCGCGCCGACCTTGGACTGGCCGAACTCCAGCTTGATGGCCGTGAGTTCTTCCGAGATGATGTTCGTCACCCGCGCCGGCGTGACCAAGATGTTGAGCAAGTCAGCGATCTGCGTCATCACCTCCCTGTACTCACCCAAAATCTTGTCTTGCTCCAGCCCGGTGAGGCGTTGCAAACGCATCTGCAAAATCTCAGAGGCCTGATCGTCACTCAGCCGGTACAGGCCGTCGGGCTGCATCCCGTAGTGCTTGGGCAGCCCCTCCGGGCGAAACGCTTCGCGCCCCCCGGCCGTGTCATTCTGCGCACGTGCCAACATGTCACGCACCATCGAAGAATCCCAGCTCTTGCTCATCAGGGCTTGCTTGGCGACTGGGGGCGTGGGCGATGTCTTGATGGTTTCGATGAACTCATCGATGTTGGCCAAGGCCACGGCCAGACCTTCCAGCACATGCCCGCGCTCACGCGCTTTGCGCAGCTCGAAGACGGTGCGCCGCGTCACCACCTCACGGCGATGTTCCAGGAAGATGGCAATCAAGTCTTTCAGATTGCACAACTTGGGCTGGTTATCAATCAAGGCCACCATGTTGATGCCGAAGGTGTCTTGCAACTGCGTTTGCTTGTAGAGGTTGTTCAACACCACCTCAGGCACCTCGCCCCGCTTGAGTTCGATCACCACCCGCATCCCGGATTTATCCGACTCATCCTGAATGTGGCTGATACCCTCGATTTTCTTTTCGTGAACCAGCTCGGCCATGCGCTCGAGCAGGTTTTTCTTGTTCACCTGGTAGGGAATTTCATCGACGATGATCGACTGGCGTTGGCCCTTGTCGATGTCTTCGAAGTGGCACTTGGCGCGCATGATGACCTTGCCACGGCCCGTGCGATACCCTTCACGCACCCCGCTGAGGCCATAGATGATGCCGGCCGTTGGGAAGTCAGGCGCCGGGATGATCTCCATCAATTCATCGATGGACGCCTCGGGGTTGTTGAGCAAATGGTGACAGGCATCCACCACTTCATTGAGGTTATGGGGCGGGATGTTCGTGGCCATGCCCACGGCGATACCCGCCGAGCCGTTGACCAGCAAATTGGGCAATCGCGTCGGCAAGACCAGAGGCTCTCTCTCACTGCCGTCGTAGTTGGGGCCGAAGTCAACGGTCTCTTTATCAAGATCAGCCAGCATCTCGTGGGCGATCTTGGCCAAACGGATTTCGGTGTACCGCATGGCAGCAGCGTTGTCGCCGTCGACCGAACCGAAGTTGCCTTGCCCGTCCACCAACATGTGCCGCAACGAAAAATGCTGGGCCATGCGAACAATCGTGTCGTAGACCGCGCTGTCACCGTGCGGGTGATACTTACCGATGACGTCACCCACGATACGGGCTGACTTTTTGTAGGCGCGGTTCCAGTCGTTGTTCAACTCATGCATGGCGAACAACACGCGGCGATGCACTGGCTTGAGGCCGTCTCGGGCGTCAGGAAGTGCGCGACCCACAATCACGCTCATGGCGTAGTCGAGGTAAGACCGACGCATCTCCTCTTCGAGGCTGATGGGCAAGGTTTCTTTGGCGAACTGTGTCATGCAGTGGGAGGCGCTCGGTGGGCCGCCTGCTGGAGAAGGGCAATCCTTGATTCTAGTGGCTCGCAAGGCTGCGGCAATGGGCCGGCTAAACCCCGCAAGAGTCAAACACGGCAGATCAGCGTCATTTGGCATCCAGCTCTTCAAGGACGGACGCGCGTCGTCCACAAGGGGAGTGCGGGTCTGGGTTCTCAGTGGCTTTTACGCAACGCCCATGCCATCCAATGCGGGGTGTGGGCTTGCGGTGGCACAAGACCCCTGTGGCACAATCGACCGGCTGATGTCACTGCGCGCCAGTTCGCCAGTAGAAGTTGCAAGACTCGACCGATGAAACATCGGATTGTTTTTTAGAACTATTCCTCACAGGAGAATCATGAAGAACTTCAACAAATCCGCGTCGGTCCTCGCAGTCGGCGTGCTCGCACTGTCCGCTGCCAGCGCATTTGCCCAAGACAACGCCAACTGGGCCGCCAGTGGTGGTCAGTGGCGCAACGGCAGCAATGAAGCCTGCTGGCGCTCCAGCACCTGGACACCTGCCACGGCCGCCAAGGGTTGTGATGGCGCTATCGTGACCCCGCCTCCTGCGCCTCCAGCGCCGCCACCCATGGCGCCGCCTCCTGTCATGCCGCCAGCACCCATGGTGCCAGTGGCTCCGCCTGCACCGATCAACGAGAAGGTGACCTTTGCTGCTGACGCTTTCTACGACTTTGACAAGGCTGTTCTGAAGCCCGAAGGCAAGGCCAAGCTGGACGAAGTCATCGGCAAACTCAAAGGCATGAACCTCGAAGTCATCATTGCAGTCGGTCACACCGACTCGGTGGGTTCGGATGCCTACAACCAAAGCCTGTCTCTGCGCCGCTCTGAAGCCGTCAAGGCCTATTTGACCTCCAAGGGCATCGACAAGAGCCGCGTGTACACGGAAGGCAAGGGCGAGAAACAGCCGGTCGCTGACAACAAGAGCGCGGCAGGTCGCGAGAAAAACCGTCGTGTTGAAATCGAAGTCGTTGGTAACCGCGTCAAGTAAGCAAGACGCTGACGTTGGTTGGGTTTCGACCTCCTCAAAAAACCCCGCCACGGCGGGGTTTTTTGTTCCTCATCCACGAGTCAAGCAGCAAAAATTTGACCGACCTAAAGGTCGGTGGGTAAGCTGTTGGAAGGGGTTTGCATCCCCTACCAACGAGTCGCCCCTTCGGGGCTCTCCGGCCTGAAGGCCGGGGTTTCAAACCTATTTCAGTTTTTTGATGAACCTCAATGCCGATCCGCAAGAGCTTGCCAAATTCAGTGACCTCGCTCATCGCTGGTGGGATCCCGAGAGCGAGTTCCGTCCGTTGCACCAAATCAACCCCTTGCGTTTGGAGTGGATCGAACGCATCGCCCGCTTGGCCAACCGGCGTGTGCTTGATGTGGGCTGTGGTGGGGGCATCCTGAGCGAGGCCATGGCCCGCCGTGGTGCCGAGGTGCTGGGCATTGATCTGGCGACCAAGTCGCTCAAGGTCGCCCAGTTGCACGCCATGGAAGCGCAAACCGCCCACGTCAGCTACCGCGAAGTGTCGGCCGAAGCCCTGGCTGACGAGATGCCTGCTTCGTTCGATGTGGTCACCTGCATGGAGATGCTAGAGCACGTGCCCGATCCCGCGTCGATCGTGCGCGCCTGTGCTGCCCTGGTCAAGCCCGGCGGGCACGTCTTTTTCTCAACCTTAAGCCGCAATCCAAAGTCCTACTTGTTCGCCATCCTTGGCGCCGAGTACCTGTTGAAACTGTTGCCCAAAGGGACACACGACTACGCACGTTTCATTCGACCCAGTGAGCTGGCGCAGAGCTGTCGCGATGCGGCCCTCAACGTAGGCGAGTTGATGGGATTGACCTACAACCCCCTGACCCGCGTCTACAAACTCACGCCAGACACCAGCGTGAACTACATGCTGGCCTGCCAGCGTCAAGCATGAGGCGACCGTTGCGGGGCGCCTACCACGCGGTCTTGTTTGATCTTGACGGCACGGTGATCGACAGTGCCCCCGACCTCGCGGGGGCAGCGAACGAACTCCGGCAACAGCGAGGCTTGCCTGCTCTACCGCTTGAGACCTTGCGGCCTTGGGTGGGGGCGGGTGCGCGGGGGATGGTGTGGGCGGCGTTGGAGGTGGACCCCAGCCAGCCCGAATTCAATGCCTTGCGTGATGAATTCCTGACGCGGTATGAGCAGCGCATGACTGCTTTGACGCAGGTCTTTGACGCGATGCATCCCTTGTTGATGGCCTTGAACCAAGCCCAGGTGCCCTGGGGCATTGTGACCAACAAAGCCGCGCGATTTGCGCTGCCATTGGTCCGTGCTTTGCAGCTGGATCGGCACGCTGCGACGGTCGTTTGCGGTGACACCACCCCGCATGCCAAGCCACACCCTGCACCGTTGCTGGAGGCGGCGCGGCAGCTCGACTTGCCGCCACAGTCTTGCGTCTACGTTGGCGACGACCTGCGCGATATTCAAGCGGGTGAAGCGGCTGGCATGGGCACGGTATCGGCCGGATGGGGCTATCTGGGGTTGGGAGAGGAGGTGGAGGGCTGGGGGGCAAACTTTATGGCTTCCAGTCCGACCGAGCTTCAGAAATGGTTGGAACTGATCTAAACTAGGGTTGCCTGGGGCTGACCTGGCTTCGACGGAGGTTCGGAGTTGGAACGGGGCATGCCGAGCACCAGTTCGCTCGTAAAACCACTGGAAACAAAGTAACTGCAAACGACTCTACGTTCGCTCTCGCCGCTTAATACCGGTGAGCTTCGCAACAGTTGGCCGATGGGCTGGGTCTGAGGGGTAACCCAAAGACTGCGAAGTCATACACATGGGCTCGCTCTGTATGGGGTCACTCCATACAGCGTCAAACTAAGTGACTCGGGCTGGGGGTAGCGTGCTGCTGCGCGACTCTTGGCTTTAAATCCAAATCAGCCAGCTAAGCATGTAGATCTGTCTGACAAAGGCTTGCGGACGGGGGTTCGATTCCCCCCAGCTCCACCAGTATTGTGTTTTACCGGGTTCCGGTGCGTTTCATTTCGCTGGGAAACGCCAAGGAAATCAAGGTGGTACGGTTTTAGGCTGTATCACCTTGGCCCCGTCGGTCTCACTCCTTCGGGGGAACGGTTGGGGGAACAACAGCGTAACAGCCGCCTTTGGCTCTGTTCTGTTCCCCCACGACCATGTTGACCGATCAACTTGCAGGCGTGCTGCCTGCGCTTCTCAATCTTTCCGCCTTCGT
>JANMGB010000011.1:0-1478 GCA_031374415.1 Burkholderiales bacterium | reverse complement strand
TGCTGCTGCTGCTGCTGCTGCTGCTGCTGCTGCTCGCCGCCGCCGCCGTCTCTGCGTAGTCGCGCACGTCGTTTGCGCACCACTCTGCCGGGCGAGCGCCGTCGATCATCAGACGAATGCCGATTTGCAGCATCGAGAGCGCCGCGACGACGTCCTTGTTCTCCTCGGCGACGTGCCTCTGCTTGCCGCCGCGCACGACGACGTTTGGCCTGCCCACGACGCCCGTGCCCGTACCGTTGAGCAGACTGTGCGGACAGCGCCAGAAGCGGTAGCTGTGGCCGCGCGTCTTTTTCAGCTGCGCACCGCACTGCCAGCACTTCTGCGACGTGTAGTACTCGCTGAGCAGGAACGTCACGAACTGGCGCCGCGCCGCGTCGACAAACGCCGCGCACGCGCCGGCGCGCTTGCCCTTGAACGCCTTGCTGCCCGCCTGCGGCTCGCCGACGTAGAACAGCAGGCGGTCGTCGCACTTGGTGCACGGCCACATCGCACGCTGGTGCAGCTCGCGCCGCACGCGCTCGTTCGGCTCCTGCGTCGCCAGGTACGCGCGGAACAGCGCCGCGCCCTCGGCGAGCTGCTGCACCTCGGCGCGCCGGCACTGGTGCGCGCCGCAGTTGCGCCGCCGCCGTGCGCCGCGCACCGCGCGCACGAGCGCGTCCTTGTACAGCGCCGGGAACGTGTCGACGTACACCTCCAGGTGGTCGTACAGCGCGCGCCAGTCGATCGCGCGCATGCCGCCCGTCGCCAGCCCGCTCTTGGCGAGCCGCGCCGCCGCCTGTGTGGCCTCCGCCGAGAACGCCGCGTCGTCGTCGTGCCCTTTGCGACGCACCTGGTAGACGCGATGCACCACGAACACCGTCTCGCAGCGCGCCAGCATGCGCTTCACCACATCGGCGCTCAGCTGCACGGCGTCCGCCTCGCCGCTCATCACGCGCACCCAGTCGACCTCGACCGCTAACTCCGTCTCTGTCGTCGCGCCGACGGCGACGGCCGCGCCGGCGACGGCCGACTTCTTCGGCTTCGCCTTCGCCTTGGTCGTCCTCTGCTTCTTCTCGCCATCGCTCGCTGGTGCAGAGGTCGGCGGCGGCGGCGGCGGCGGCGGCGGCGGCGGCGAGTCGTTCTTTCCTCTTCTTCACACCTGCTGCCCGTGACGGCGGCGGCATCAACGGCAAGTCGGTGATGTGCGACGGAGCCGGAACAGATGCTAGCGGCTCGCCCGCCCCCGCCTCGTTGACGTCATGGGAGCAGTGGACGTGCGCGTGCGACTCTGCGGCCGCGACCGCGTCGTCTCCGCGCTCACCGTGCCGATGAGCGTCGTTCGCGTCGGCGTCGCTTTCGCGCACCGTCGCAGTCGCCGTCGCACCACCCGCTGTCGTTGTCGACACGTCGTCGCCGGCGATCGGCGGTGCAACGGGCAGCACACGCTGCGCCGTCGCAGCCGCAGCCGCCGCAGGATTTGCGGCCGGCGCCGGCCGCCA
>JANMGB010000394.1:0-2369 GCA_031374415.1 Burkholderiales bacterium | reverse complement strand
GCGTCGGGCGGGGCGAGCGGCGCCGGCGCCGCCTCGTCGTACGGCCACGGGTCCTCGACCGTGGAGGCCTCCGAGCGGTCGGACTCGGCGTCGCTGTCGTCGTCGCTGCCCTCGCCGTGCAGCGCCGCCAGTGTGTGCGGTTCGGCGGCGTCGGCGTCGCCGTCGCCGCTGCCGTCCTCCGCGGCCATCCGCGCGGCCGTGGTGGCGAGCACGTCGTCGGGCGAGCAGAACATTGCCTCGCACAGCGCGATGTGTTCGACGTCGTCGCGGGGCCAGTCGGCGCGCGAGATGGCGTCGTCCCATTGGTTCTCGCTCGCCGAGTTCCACTCCCACTCCAAGTCGTGGGCCTGCAGCTTCTCGATCAGCCGGTGCCGCAGGTTGGCACGCGCCGGGTCGTTGATCTGCGCGCCGTTGACCCAAAAGTCGACGAGCGCGCGGTTGTCTGAGCGCACTTTGACGCGATGCGGGCCACCCACCAGCAGGTGCGGCCACAGATCGAGCCCGACGCGCACGGCCGCCGCCTCCAAGTCCATCGGGCCGTAGTTGCGCTCGTACGGGCGTGTGGCGCGGCCGTTGCAGTCGACGAGCACCAGCGCGCCGGCGCAGTTCGGGTCGGGCTGGAACAGCGACACCGACAGCGCGTCGATGCTCGCGTCCGCCTTGACGATGAACGGCCCGTCGTAGTCGATCGCCGTCAGCATCGACGCGTCGCGGAACGCCACGCGGATGCGCTCGAACGTGGCGACGGCGTCCGCCGTCCACACCAGTTTCGCGCCGCGCAGCACCTCACGCCGCAGCTTGCCGCTGTCGTGTGGAAAGTTCGGGCAGTGGTGGCGGTAGTGCGACGCCATCGCGAGGAACGTATGCAGCTTCGACGGCGTCGACGGCTGCGGCCACGCGTGGATCGCCTGCATGCGCTGCGTCGTCAGGCGGCAGCTGCCGGGCCCGACGATCATGTTGAAGAGCGTCGCCTCGACCGTCAGCGGCTGCCACTTGTCGGCCTGCAGCACCACGCCAGCAGCCGCAGCGCGGTACAGCACGTTGCACACCTCGTCCGTCGAGGCGTCAAGGTACGCGTAGTCGCTCTCCGGGCGGGTCGCGGCGCCGCTCTTGTGCGACTGGATGATCTCGTCGCTGTAGTTGTCGCACGACGGGTCCTCCTTGCGGCCGTCCGTGCACAGCGCGTCGTGCAGCGCGCGTTGGCAGACCGAGCCGCCGTTCTTCATGCCGAAGTGCACGCGTGTCGGCTTGATCTTGAGCGACGCCGTCGCCTGCACCGTGTAAAGCATGCCTGTCACCGGGCAGCAGGCGATCTGGTTGTACGCGTTGGCGCAGTCGTAGATCGTGCGCAGCGGCCCTTGCATGGCGAGCTGCTTCAGGTCGCTCGCGCGCGGCGCCAGCTCGTGGTCGGGAATCGCGAACTGATTGGCCTTGCGCCAGTCGCCGCACACGCGCCACGACACGATCTCGCCCTTCTCGTTGTACTTGGGCGCTGCCATCAACGGGCTCGTGCACTGCGCGCCGTCGCCCGTGACGACGTCCCACGCGCCGTTCGTCAGCATGCCGGGCAGCTGTTTGGCGATCGCCTCCGACTGGTAGCGATTGAGGTTGCGAAGCTTCGTCTTGAACTCCGGGATCTCGCCAGGCTTGACGCGCGTCACGAGCAGCGCGTTCTTGATCGGCGGCGGGTAGGCGTCGGCCGTCTTCGGCACCACTTTGCTCGCCCACTGCACGGCGCGCACCGCCGCCGCCAGGCGTGCTTTGAGGTCGGGCCAGCCGGCGAGCACGGCGATGTCGTTCACCTTGCGGATGGCCACGTCCAGCGCCGTGAGCGGCGGCGCGGGCGTCGCCGGCGGTGGCGTCACCGGTGGCGCCACCAGCAGCGCCGCGATCTGCGGACGCGGCGCCGAGCTCATCGCGCGCGCCGGTTCGGCGGCGTCGGACGCGGCCGAGGTGCCAATGCGCAGCGTTGCGCCCAGCGAGCGCAGGGCCTGCATCCCGAAAATGCACGGCTCCACCATCAGCGGCGATGCGTGGAAGCTGAACCACCGCGGCTCGCTGTCGGGCGCCCACGGCACACATGCGCGCACCCACCAGCCAGGCTCCAGTGCGCTCGTCGGCTCGCCGTCCCATCCGCGCGCAATTGTCGGCGTGCGGGGCTGTGCAGGGGCGCGCACAGCGTCCGGCGGCAGCGAGTCGAGGAACGCCTGCGACGCGACGTTCGGCGTCGCCGCGGTGTCGACGAGCTGGTCGGTCCACGCGTCGCCGAACTGCACCGGCAGTCGCAGCAGCCGCGGTAGCGCCGCCGCCTCGGGCATTGCCGCCACATAAAGAGGGCCGCCCTTGGTCCCGGCTTTAGTGTTTGACGG
>JANMGB010000241.1:0-10166 GCA_031374415.1 Burkholderiales bacterium | reverse complement strand
GGTTGAAAACCTCTTTCAGAGAATGAAAGTTTTCCGGCGTGTAGCCACACGCTTTGAAAAACTGGACTGCATGTTCCTTGGCTTCGTTCACCTCGCGGCCATCAGCAAATGGCTTCAGTGAGTTTCCGAACAGGCCCTAGCTGACCTAGCACCGGAACCACGTCGGGTATGAAATCAACTGGGCTAACGACATAGGCCAGCACCATCAAGGCAGTGAATCTGGCGGACCTGGGAGCCTGCGGGTGGCGCAAGAGCTTCCAGAGGGCCATCAAGTAGACCCCCATGCGCCCCACATGAACAGCATGCAACATTCGCTGGAGTTTGAACATGGCGTGATGGTCTAGGAGGCCGTCGGGGTTAGACCATCCCCGATCAGAAATTGGAATAATGCGTCACCAGGCCGAGGGAACGCCGTCGTCACAAGCCCGAGCCATCATCGGCTTGCATGATCGTGCCATTGATGAAGTGACTCTCGTTGGCGCACAGCATCATCAGCAACGCATCGAGGTCTTGCGGTTGCCCGACGCGCTTGCGGGGCAAGGTGTCGATCAAGCGCTTGCCGCTGTCGGTTTGCCAATGATGGCGGTTGATTTCAGTGTCGATAAAACCTGGGCAAATGGCATTCACGTTGATGCCGAACTTGCCCCACTCTAAGGCCATGGCACGTGTCATGTGAACCACGGCAGCTTTGCTCATGCAATAAACGCCCACCCGCGGCGCAACCCTCAAGGCCCCCATGGCGGCAATGTTGACAATCCGCCCGCCAGTGAAGGTGCCGGGGGCCGCTCCACGAGCCCGCGCGAGCATGCGCTTGCCAACTTCCTGGGCGACAAAGAACGCGCCCTTGGTGTTGGTGTCAAAGATGAAGTCAAAGTCTTCTTCAGTCACATCGACCAATTTTTGCGTGTTGCTCACTCCCGAGTTGTTGACCAGGATGTCGATGCCACCCATTTCGGTTTCGGCGTGTGCGATGCCTGCCCTGATACTGTGGGGGTCGGTCACGTCCATCGTCACCACGTGCGCGTCACCGCCATTGCCCTCGATCTCGGCACGCAAAGTTTTCAAACGCTCCACGCGTCGACCCGACAGCACAACTGCGGCACCGGCTTTGGCCAAGGTTTTGGCAAACTGTTCACCCAACCCGCTAGACGCCCCAGTAACCAAGGCGACACGGCCTGCCAAATCGATGTTGTAACTCATGCAGTTTTCCTTTTCCAGTGAGATCTGAGCAAGCGCGACAAGCCGCTCATCAACATCTGTCAGGCTATCACGAAGTGATTTCGGGGCAGCCGCCAAATTGGCCGGGCTTTGCGTGTCGGATGCTGCGCCAAATGCCTCATGAGCAAAAGTAGGCAAAATCTCGACTGGCCCTTCTCTTGTTCGCCCTCCCTCCATTCGACGCTCCGACCTCAGGAAGACGATGATCACTCCACCCGCCTGGATAGACAAACACGGCCCTCGCGAATCAATGGACTACGACGTGCTCGTGGTCGGCGGTGGGCCGGCAGGACTCGCCGCCGCCATTCGCATCAAACAGCTGGCCGCGGCGAAAGGCCAAGATGTCTCGGTGGTGGTGCTCGAAAAGGGCTCTGAGCCGGGCGCCCACATTCTCAGCGGGGCCTTGATGGACCCGATTGCCTTGAACGAGCTGTTTCCCGACTGGAAGGCGCGCGGAGCCCCGCTGAATCAAGCCGTCACGTCTGACGAAATGCTTTTTCTGGGCCCGACCCAGAGCTACAAGAGCCCCATCCTGCCGCCGTGCTTTCACAACGAGGGCAACTTCGTGATCAGCCTGGGGCAATTCACCCGCTGGCTGGCCCAGCAAGCGGAGGCCTTGGGGGTCGAGATTTTCCCTGGCTTTGCGGCCTCAGAGTTGTTAACGAACGAGCAAGGTGCCGTGATCGGCGTCGCCACAGGCAACTTGGGTGTGGGCAAGGACGGCGAACCCCATGCGGGCTTTCAGTTGGGGATGGCCCTGCTGGCCAAGTACACCTTGTTCGCCGAGGGCGCACGCGGCCATTTGGGCAAAGAGCTGATCCAGCGCTACCAGTTGGACGCTGGCAAGGATCCTCAAAGCTACGGCCTGGGCATCAAAGAGTTGTGGGAGGTTGATCCCGCCAAGCATCGGCCCGGCCATGTGTTGCACACCGCAGGTTGGCCCATGGACAGCGCCACCTACGGCGGTGGCTTTCTCTACCATTTGGACAAGCACCAGGTGACACTGGGCTTCATCACGGGCCTGGATTACAGCAACCCCTGGCTCAGCCCCTTCGAGGAAATGCAACGTTGGAAAACCCATCCGGCCATTCGCGCTGTGTTGGAAGGCGGCAAGCGCATCGGCTACGGCGCCCGTGCCATCACAGCAGGCGGCTTGTTAAGCCTGCCCAAGTTGGTGTTCCCGGGCGGCGCCTTGATGGGTTGTGATGCGGGCACCTTGAACGTCAGCCGCATCAAAGGCAGCCACGCTGCCCTCAAGACAGGCATGCTGGCGGCCGAGGCCGCGTTCGACGCCGTCACGCAAGGTCGGGCCCACGATGAGCTGAGTGCCTACCCAGTGGCTTTTGAGGCCAGTTGGCTTCATCGGGAGCTGCAGCAGTCGCGCAATTTCAAGCAGTGGTTCAAAAAAGGATTGTGGATGGGCACGCTCATGACCGGCATTGAGCAATGGTTGCTGCCCACCTTGGGATTGAGCATTCCCTGGACGATTCATCGCACGCAGGCCGACCACACCTGCCTCAAGCCTGCCGCTGATTGCAAGCCGATCACCTACCCCAAACCTGACGGGCAGCTCACCTTCGACCGATTGAGCAGTGTGTTCATCAGCAATACCAACCACGAGGAAAACCAACCCAGCCACTTGACGCTGAAAGACGCAAGCGTCCCCATCCGCATTAATTTGACCACCTACGCCGGGCCAGAAAGTCGCTATTGCCCGGCTGGAGTGTATGAGTTTGTTCCCCTGGAGGGGGCTGGGGCTGGCAGCCAACGCCTGCAGATCAATGCGCAAAATTGCGTGCACTGCAAAACGTGCGATATCAAGGATCCCAGCCAGAACATTCAATGGCTGACCCCTGAGGGCGGCGGGGGCCCGAATTACGCGGCCATGTGAGTCCCCCACGCTGATACACTGGTGACAGTTTGGAGCGAGGCTCGCTTCAAACCGGACCAGGAGAGCGTGGGAACCCCCGCAAGGGGGTGATGCCACCGCCGAAGGCGCAGGGTGGTTGGTTGACACCTTAAACGCTCAGGCAAAAGGACTGGTCCACCGCCTTGCATTTTGCAAGGCATTCCTCACTGGAGAGAGGCTCACCTCTGAGTGGGCCCACCGAAGGGGCAAGCAGCGCCGGGTCAAACTGGTGGTGTGAATCTCTCAGGTAAAGCGGACAGGGAGGGCATGCTGTTGGATCAGAAATGCCCTTGGAGCCCCGACCATGTCCGCCAGTCCCCCGACCGCTGAAGCCGCACAAGAGCCCTTACACACGCCTCTGTATGAGCTGCACCTGGAGCTGGCTGCCCGCATGGTGCCCTTTGCTGGCTACGCCATGCCAGTGCAGTACCCCACAGGGCTGATGGCTGAGCATCGGCACACCCGGCAAGCTGCTGGCCTGTTTGATGTGTCTCACATGGGCCAGTTGCGGCTAACGGGGCCTGATGCCGGCGCGGCACTCGAATCGATGGTGCCGATGGATGTGCAAGACATGGCTATTGGCCAGCAGCGTTACGCATTTTTCACCGCGCCTCATGGGGGCTTGCTCGATGATTTGATGATCACGCGCCGCAGCAACGACTGGTTGCTGGTGGTCAATGCGGCTTGCAAAGAGGCTGACCTGCGTCATCTGCAAACCCACATCGGGCACCGTTGCCAGATTCAGGCACTGCCTGACTTGGCCCTGCTGGCCTTGCAAGGCCCGCAAGCTGCGGAGGTCATCAGCCGTTTGAGCGCCGCACCCACGCGCTTGGTGTTCATGACGGGTTGTGAGGCCACATTGGCCGGCATCGATTGCTTCGTCACACGCTCTGGCTACACCGGCGAAGACGGATTTGAAATCTCCGTCCCCGCTGCCCAGGCAGAGGCCTTGGCACGGGCCTTGTTGGCCGAGCCAGAGGTTCGGCCCGTCGGATTGGGTGCGCGCGACACCCTGCGGTTGGAAGCAGGATTGTGCCTGTATGGTCACGACATCCACACCTACACCACCCCCATTGAGGCAGGCCTCGGCTGGGCCATTCAAAAGGTCAGGCGTGCAGATGGTGCGCGCGCAGGGGGCTATCCTGGCGCTGACATCATTCAGGGACAGTTTGCAACCGGCCCCAGCAACAAGCGCGTCGGCTTGATGGGGTTGGAGCGTGTCCCGGTGCGAGAAGGTGCTGTGCTTTTTGACGCCCACGGCCACAAGCTAGGCACCGTCACCAGCGGCAGCTTTGCCCCGACGGTCAACCAAGCCATTGCGATGGCCTATTTGCCGATGAACCACGCCATCATCGGCCACGAGGTCTTTGCCCAGGTACGCGGCAAGCTGTACCCCATGCGGGTCACCACCCTGTCTTTTGTGGCCCCGCGCTACTTCCGCGGGCACTGACTGCCGACCACCCTTCCCCGTTTCACTCTCTTCATTCTTTAGGATTTGCCATGAGCCTGAAATTCACCCCCGACCACGAGTGGATCCAAACCGCAGACCTCAACGCTGCCGTGGTGGGTATCACCCTTCACGCCCAAGATGCCTTGGGTGATGTGGTGTTTGTTGACTTGCCCAAGGTAGGCAGTGCGTTCAAAAAAGGCGATGTCGCTGGCGTCGTCGAGTCTGTCAAAGCGGCCGCTGACATCTACATGCCTGTCACGGGCACGGTGGTGGCCGTGAACGATGCGCTGAGCGCCGACCCCTCGTTGGCCAACTCCGACCCACAAGGCGCCGGCTGGTTTTTCAAGGTCAAAGTGGCTCAAGCCGCTGAATTGGATGAGTTGCTCGACGTCACCCACTACGACGAACTGCTGAAGTCTGCCTGATTTTGCTTCCCCAAAACACCATGTTGAAGCCCGCCACCCCCACTGTTCCGTTCAACCTGCTCGAAAACCGCCAAGAGTTTGCCGCGCGTCATGTGGGCATCACGCCCCAAGACGAAGCCCAGATGCTGCGCGTGATCGGTGCGGCATCTAAACGAGCGTTGATTGAGGCCGTCGTGCCGCGTTCTATTGCGCGCAGTCAGCCGATGACACTGCCTGCGGCCCTGACCGAAGCACGCGCACTGGCTGAGCTCAAAAGCCTCGCAGCCCACAACAGCGTGCTTAAAAGCCTCATCGGCCAGGGCTACCATGGCACCCACACCCCGGGCGTCATCCTGCGCAACATTCTTGAGAACCCCGCCTGGTACACCGCGTACACGCCCTACCAGGCCGAGATCTCCCAAGGCCGCCTGGAAGCCCTGATCAATTTCCAAACCCTGGTGACCGACCTTACCGGTTTGGCCATCGCCGGGGCGTCGATGCTGGATGAGTCCACCGCTGCCGCCGAAGCCATGACCCTGGCTCTGCGCGTGGGGAAAAGTAACAGCTCGATCATGTTTGTGGCTGACGACGTCTTGCCTCAAACGTTAGAGGTTTTGCAAACGCGGGCACTACCTTTAGGGCTGAAGGTGATCACTGGCCCAGCAGATGCGGCCAGCATCAAGGCCATCGACGGCGGCGTGTTTGCCGCGATCTTTCAATATCCGGGCGTCAACGGCGTTATCCGCGATTTGCAACCGTTGACCGACGCCGTGCACGCAGCCGGTGGCTTGGCCATTGTGGCGGCCGATTTGCTGGCCCTGACAGTGTTGCGCCCCCCGGGCGAATGCAATGCGGATATTGCGGTGGGCAACACCCAGCGATTCGGCATGCCCATGGGCAACGGTGGCCCGCATGCAGCCTACCTGGCCACCAAAGACGAATTCAAGAGATCCATGCCAGGCCGCTTGGTGGGCGCGAGCATCGATGCCCAAGGCCGAGCAGCCTACCGCTTGGCCTTGCAAACCCGTGAGCAGCACATTCGCCGCGAGAAAGCCACCAGCAACATCTGTACAGCACAGGTATTGCCTGCCGTGGTGGCAAGCATGTATGCGGTTTATCACGGCCCTCAAGGGTTGCGTCGCATCGCGCTGCGGGTGGCCAGCTACACGGCGGTGTTGGCGCAAGCCCTGCAACAGCAAGGTCACACCGTACTCAATCACTCGGCCTTTGATACCCTGCATGTCAATACCGGTGAGCACACTGAAGCGGTGCTGCAGGCCGCAGTCGACCAAGGCTATAACTTACGCCGTGTTTCCGACACCAGCATCGGCATCACGCTCGACGAAACCACGCGCCGCACCGATGTGGATCTGTTGAGTCGGGTGTTTCGCACGTTTGCCACGGTGAACGCAGTGCGGCCCGGCGGCGGGCGTATTGAAGATCTGTGGAACCGCGTTGCGCAAGGCATTGCACCGCTTTGGCCTGCCAGCTTCACCCGTACCAGTGGCTACCTGAGCCATCCGGTTTTCAACACGCATCACAGTGAAACCCAGATGCTGCGCTACATCCGCAGCCTGTCAGACAAAGACCTGGCGCTGGATCGCAGCATGATCCCCCTGGGGTCATGCACGATGAAGCTCAACGCCACCAGCGAGATGATCCCCATCACCTGGCCGGAGTTTGCCAACATTCACCCCTTCGCTCCAGCCGATCAATTGAAGGGCTACGAGTTATTACGCCAGCAGCTTGAAAACTGGTTGTGCCAAGCGACGGGTTACAGCGGGGTGAGCCTGCAGCCCAATGCCGGCTCACAAGGCGAGTACGCAGGCCTTCTGGTGATCAAGGCGTACCACGAAGGCCGCGGTCAGGGGCATCGCAATATCTGCTTGATCCCAGAATCGGCCCACGGGACCAACCCCGCCTCGGCGCAGATGGTGGGCTTGACCGTGGTGGTGGTGAAGTGTGATGCCCAAGGCAACGTTGACATGGACGACCTGAAGGGCCGCTGTGAACAGCACAGCAATCACTTGGCCGCCGTGATGATCACCTACCCATCCACGCACGGTGTATTTGAGGTTCGTGTGAAAGAGTTGTGCGCATTGGTGCATCAACATGGCGGGCGGGTGTATGTGGATGGCGCCAACATGAATGCGTTGGTCGGTGTGGCTGCGCCGGGTGAATTTGGTGGCGACGTCAGTCATTTGAATCTGCACAAAACTTTTTGTATTCCTCACGGTGGGGGCGGACCCGGGGTCGGACCTGTGGCCGTGGTCGCTGATTTGGTGCCCTACTTGCCCGTACACCGCACTGCCGGCCTGGGCCTGGACAAGCCTCACGCCATAGGGGCCGTCTCAGGAGCCCCTTTGGGCAATGCCGGTGTGCTGCCCATCAGTTGGATGTACTGCCGCATGATGGGCGCAGAGGGCCTGCGCGCGGCGACTGAGGCTGCCATTTTGAGTGCCAACTATATGGCCGCACGCTTGATCCCTCACTACCCGGTGCTGTACTCAGGGGGCCATGGCACCCTGCGTTCAGGAGGCGTGGCGCACGAGTGCATTCTCGACTTGCGGCCACTGAAAGAGGTGACCGGCATCAGTGCGGAGGATGTCGCCAAGCGACTCATTGACTACGGCTTCCACGCGCCGACCTTGAGCTTCCCCGTGGCGGGCACCTTGATGATCGAGCCCACCGAGAGCGAACCCTTGAGCGAGCTGGACCGCTTTTGTGACGCCATGATCGTCATCCGTGAAGAGATTCGTCGGATTGAATTGGGCCATTGGCCCAAGGAGGTCAATCCGCTCAAAGGCGCTCCGCACACGGTGGATGTGTTGCTCAAGGCGGATTGGTCTGCGCCTTACACACGCGAAGAGGCGGCTTACCCAGTCGCTTCATTGCGTAACAACAAATACTGGGCGCCTGTGGGTCGCGTTGACAATGTGCATGGCGACCGCAATTTGTTTTGCGCGTGCCTGCCGGTGCGGGCCGACTGAATTGGACACCGCAGCGTCCGCGCCTTCGCTCGGGGCCGGCCACAACGCTGCCCCCATGTTGTTCGTCTTCTCCGGTGCCGGGCTGTCGGCCGAAAGCGGTGTGCCCACATTCCGCACCGCGGGTGGACTGTGGACCCGGCACAACCTGGACCGGGTGTGCAACATGCTGACCTGGAAGGAAAATCGCGAGGCGGTGTTCGAGTTTTACACCGGCCGACGACAGGAAGCTGCCGCGGTGCAACCCAACGATGCCCATGTGCGCCTGGCCGCATGGCAAGCGCGCTGGGGCACCGAGCGCGTCCGGCTGCTGACGCAGAATGTGGACGATCTGCTGGAGCGTGCCGGGGCCCAGGAGGTGGTGCACCTTCATGGCGACCTGGCGCATTTGCTGTGCACCGCCTGCGGTCACCGCTGGCTCGTGGACGACGAGGCCTACCAGGCCCATACCCGTTGCGCCCGCTGCGACAGCCTGAAAGGCGTCAAGCCGGGCGTGGTGTTCTTTCATGAGACCGCACCGCAATACATCCACCTGGGTCGCATGACTCGCTCTATCCGTTCGCAGGACATCCTGCTGGTGGTGGGCTCGGCGCTGGAAGTTGTTGGTGTGGAGCAGCTCATGCCGCGGCACCGATGGGGCGACAGCCACAACTGGCAGGTCAACCCAGAGCCGGTCGACACCGAATACTTCGGCCGCGTTCTGGCCCAAACCGCCTCCGTGGGGCTGCGGGAGCTGGAGCCTGAGTTGGTGTCCCGGATGGAGACGCGGCTGGACTAACGTGGCGATGCATGTGCCGACCCAAGGCAGAATCGTGCGCCGCTTCGCCTGCCGCCTATGGGCTTTTCGAGTGGCCCATCAACTCAAGCAAACGCTGAAATCCCGTCAGGGTCAACCCTGACATATTGGACTACCAGCGCAACGACTGCCCCGCGTTGGTGCGCCGCGCACGTCACGGACTGCTAGCTGGTTGCAAGGCTCACGTCTCGTAACAGACCTTGGCCAGCATCTACGTCAACAATGCACGAACCTTGTTGATCACCATGCGCCGAAAGCGGCTCATCAGGTCAGCTCCTGTGTAGGCTTCAGCCTTGCGAATTGCATCCGCATCAGGTCAGCCAGCATTTCCCATCCTTCTACAGGGAGTCAATGAATGAAGATCTCTAATGCTTACGGAACCATTTCTTGGGGCGCCTTGCTTTGCGCACCGATGTGGGTTGCCGCACAGACGGTCACCAGCTTCACGGTCGTCAATGCCGACACGGGTGCTGACATTGCCACGTTCACCTCCAGTGGCACGGTCTCGATAAAAGGTAACCCCAACATCAATGTGCGAGCCAACGCGAGCGGCGTTAAGAGCATCGTTTTCGGCAACGGCGCTAGATCAGGACAAACCCAGACAGAGAACAACGCGCCCTACGCATACAAGGGTGACTCCTCGGGCGACTACAACAGCTGGTCTCCGGCTGTGGGCACCCACATCATCAAGGCTACGCCGTTTTCCGACTCCAATGGCAATGGCCGGGCCGGACCCGTCGCCACACTCACACTGACCATCACCAAAGACCCAGCACCGGCTTCAGTGCCCGCCGTCACATCGTTCACAGTGGTCAATGCAGACACCGGTGCCGACATTGCCACATTCACCTCCAGCGGCAGCATCTCGCTTCGTGGCAACCCGAACATCAACATCAGGGCGAATGCCAGCGGCGTCAAAAGCGTGGTCTTCACCGACCCGACAGGAAGCGGCCGAACTGAGAACAATGCGCCCTACTCGTACAAGGGCAATTCCGGTGCTGACTACTTCAAGTGGTCGCCAGCTGCGGGTACCTACGTCATCAATGCTCAGCCGTTTTCCGGCAAAGGTGGCGGCGGCACTTCAGGTGCGATGGCCACACTCAAGCTGACCATCACCAGCGTACCAGCTCCTGCTCCTGCTCCTGCTCCTGCTCCTGCTCCTGCTCCAGCTCCAGCTCCTGCTCCAGCACCTAAGCCGCCAGCTCCAGCTCCAGCTCCAGCTCCAGCTCCAGCTCCAGCTCCAGCTCCAGCTCCAGCTCCAGCTCCAGCTCCAGCTCCAGCTCCAGCTCCAGCACCTAAGCCGCCAGCTCCAGCTCCAGCTCCAGCTCCAGCTCCAGCTCCAGCTCCAGCTCCAGCTCCAGCTCCAGCTCCAGCTCCAGCTCCTGCTCCTGCTCCTGCTCCA
>JANMGB010000236.1:0-2775 GCA_031374415.1 Burkholderiales bacterium | reverse complement strand
TGCTGGTACCGCTGTTGATCGTGTAAGCGCTGCTTAGCACGGGGAAGTTTTGAAGGCCGTTGGCCCCCGTGTCCGCATCACCCACATCGTTGGCAGTGACACCCGCGGTGCCTAAATTGATGCCCAGGCTGGTGTTGCCGACGATCCTGTTGCCTAAAAGCGCATTGCGAAGTCCGGCGTCAGTGACAACAGAGATGCCATTGCCATCATTGAAGGCAATCAAGTTGCCTGCGTTGGCCACTGTGCCGCCAATGGTGTTGTCCCTGGCGTTTAATGCGATATCCACACCGTTATAGGCGTTGCCCAGGTCCAAGGTGCCGCCGACGTCGGTGCCGATGTAGTTGCCTGAGACGATATTGTTACTGGTCGTAGCATCGTCGAAGTCGACACCATCGTCACCGTTGGCGGAGATGATGTTGCGTGCCGCGGCGGTGGTGCCGCCGATGGTGTTGCTGCTGCCACCTTCATTGATCGCAACGCCATCACCAGTGTTTGCCAGAGCAGCATTGCCAGCAGCATTCAAGCCGATCAAGTTGCCCTGTACCAGGTTGAGCGATGCATTAGAGCCGATGCGCACGCCATTGTCATTGTTGCCAGATATGAGGTTGCCTGCGCCAGCAGCCGTACCGCCAATTGTGTTGCTGGTGGCAGCCGATATGTCAACGCCATTGGAGATGTTTCCCAAATCCACAGTGCCGCTGATGTCCGTTCCGATGTAGTTGCCCGCCACCACGTTGCCGCTGGTGGCTGAGTCGTCGAAGTCGACGCCGTCGTCACCGTTGGCGGAGATGATGTTGCGCTGCGCCGCGGTGGTGCCGCCGATGGTGTTGTTGGTGGCGCCGCTTTCGATCCAAACGCCCTCGTCACTGTTGCCCAGGGCTGCGTTGCCAGCCGCGGTGAGGCCGATCACGTTGCCTTGAACCAGATTCAGGGTTGCCGCCGCGCCGCCCAGCGTCAAGCCGACGCCGGTGTTGCCTGAGATCACGTTTGTGTCAAGTGCGCTTGTACCGCCAATGACGTTGCTGGCGCCGTAGACGCGGATGCCGCCAGTGCCGTTAGCCAGTGTGGCGCCCGCATCCGTGCCGCTGCTGTCAAGCCGCCCGATGTAGTTGCCAGCGATCAGGTTGCCGTCTGAACCGCTCTCGATCTCTATGCCTGTCTGACCAAAATTTCGGATCACAAAACCGCGGATGGTGCTGCCGTCCGCGGTGGAACTCAGCTTCAGGCCGTCGGTGTTGATGTCATTGCCATCCAGGATGATGGCGGGCCGATTGCTGTTGGCCGCAAAACTGTCGTCGGTGGAGGCATCGAGAATCACCGTGCCGGTGATCGTGGGCAGCGCAGTGCTCAGGGTGATGGTGTGCACGCCGGTGCCTGCGATGGCAAAGGAGATGGTTTGCGTGCCGGCGGTGGTGTTGGCGGCGATCAGGGCTTCGCGCAGTGACACGAGACCATCGGTGCCACGGGTGGCGTTGAGCTGCTCGGCGGTGAAGCTGGCACCCAGGCCAGTGTCGTTGGTGTCGGCTGTGGTGGTGACGACCAGCAGGGTGTTTGAGACATCGGTGACCGTCACGGCGATGGCCTGAGAGTCGGTGCCGCCAGCGCCATCGCTGACCTGCACAGTGATGTCATAGACATTGTTGGCACCCACGTCGGTGGGGGCCTCGTAATCGGGTGCGGCAAGAAACCTCAGCACCCCGGTGCTGGAGTCGATGGTAAAGCGGGCCGCATCGGCCCCGCCGATGATGCTGTACACCGCCGTGCCACCGTCCACGTCGCTGGAGGTGACAGTGGTGACGGTGGTGGTGGTCTCAGCCACGCTGACGGCTGCCGTTGGACCCGAGCTGTTGCTGGTGATCACGGGCGCATCGTTGACGGCGGTGACGATCAGGCTCGCGGTGTCGGTCGCTGCTGAAAATACAGTGGTCAGCCCATTGCTTGAGGCGTCAGCCAAGGCGCCGTTGGTGCCGCTGAGGCGGTCCCAAGCGCGAAAGGTGATGGCTGAGCTCAGTGTGCCGTTGTAGTTGGCGGTGGGCGCAAAATACAGCCGCGTATTGCTGTCAGCATTGAGCAACCGAGCGTTGTTGTCGGCAACGGCCCCCAGCGCAGTCCAGTTGCTGCCGTTGTCGGTGGAATACCACCAGGCACCGTTGCTGGTGTCCGCCGCCGTGATGGCCACCCCCAGCAGGGGCCCTGAGTCGGGGTCGGTGACGTTATCGACCTGGCCTGAGGGCGTGGCAAAGTCGACCAGGCTGCTGACCAACGTGCCCACCGCGCCTGAGGGCGCACCGGCGTCTTCCAGCATGGTGCTCAAGCTCGGCGATTTGCTGTTGTCCAGCACTGGCGCGGTGTTGGCGGTGGCGGTGACGTTGGCCGCAAACTCGGAGGTGCTGCCATAGCTGCCGCTGCCCAAATCAACCGTCGCCGTCGCGGTGACTTGATGGCCTGCGGTGACGCTCACCCCGCTGAGCAGCGTAGAAATTGTGGCGTTGCCACTGCTGTCAGTGGTCACGCTGGTAGAGCCCAAAAACACCTGGCCCTCACCATAACCCGTGGCGTCCCCGGTGGCAGAGCTGAAGAACTCGATCCGAAAATTGGTGCTGGCATTGCTGTTGAGCGTGCCAGTGATGGCGATGCTGGTACCGCTGTTGATCGTGTAAGCGCTGCTTAGCACGGGGAAGTTTTGAAGGCCGTTGGCCCCCGTGTCCGCATCACCCACATCGTTGGCAGTGACACCCGCGGTGCCTAAATTGATGCCCAGGCTGGTGTTGCCGA
>JANMGB010000316.1:0-9184 GCA_031374415.1 Burkholderiales bacterium | reverse complement strand
ATACTCGCGACGGCTTGAAGGGCAAGTCTCAGCTGCCTGCGCCCGCAGGGTGGCTTGCATGGGAGATTGCCTGAGAATGCCCCGGCGGCCACTGACGCCCGGATTGGTTGCTGCGGCAGTGGGCGGGGGTGCAGTCGGGTTCTCTGCCGCTACAGCTGAGCGTCGCCGAGTGGGGGTGCGGGCCGGATCGGTGTCTCTTCTCGTCGTGCCGAGACCTAAAAACTGAGAAATTCTTCGCATTGCAACGGCTTGACTACATTGGAACCTGAGAGTTTGGCGCGAAACATTACCCGACGGGTTGTTTTCAATGAATTTTCCCGATCTGTGATCTCACCTTGCTGACAAGTCATGGGATGGATTGAAAACCAAACGTCGGGCCATCTCCAGGGCCTCAAACTCTCGGGGATATGGGATGAGCCCATGGGCTAACGCAGGCTCGAGCCTGTCACGAAGGGCTAGAAGCGGGGTGGGCTGCCGTTGTTCACGGCGTCGAACTCCAACAAGGTTGGCCCAGACTGGGCATCACGAATGAGCCCCACCACTTCGCGTTCGTCGCCTGTCGATCATTGCTGGCCGCACGGCACGCCTGTTCATGATCCTGCACAGGTCGATCATTGAGGGGCAAGTACCTTGTCCAGTCGAGCTACCCCCTTCACGAGGGTGAATTTTGATCTTGAAAAAACCCTGGTGAATCTGACGGCCCTGGCCCTCGCTGCTCGCGCCGGATGGGGCCGCCGCTTGGCTTGCGGGCGTTGCGCTTGGCGGTTGCGCGGGCGTGTGGGGCTGTTGTCGAGGCCTCAAAATCGCTGGGACGCCCTTGAATGGAAACTCTGGGCACAGGTAGTACCCCGTCTCAGTGAATTTGAAAGGTTGATTTCACCAAAGCGAGCAGGTGGACAATTGGCAAGCTGGGCTGCAGGGATCTAGGGCCTAGTTCGCGGGAATAACGTACCTGAGGCGGCATCCTGGATCCCCGCCTGCGCGGGGATGACGTGCTGAGGGTTGTGCGTGTCATCCCCGCGCAGGCGGGGATCCAGCGGCCTGCGTACGACGCCATGCGCCGCTTCGCACGGCTTGTGAAGAAATGCGGAAGTCAAGACTTCATTGGGCCGGATCCATAGTTTGCAGGAGTCCGGTGCACGGGGATGTTGCGCCTGAGGCACCGTCCTGGATCCCCGCCTGCGCGGGGATGACGGGAGCAGGCGGGGATGACGGGAGCAGGCGAGGATGACGCGTGCAGGAGGGAACGACGAGCACGTGCGGGAACGACGGGCACAGGCGAAAACGACGGGCGCAGGGTTTGGCATCTCTCCATGTCATCCCCGCGCAGGCGGGGATCCAGCAGCCTGTGTACTTCGCCATACCCTCCCAACAAGTCAACCTTTCAAATCCACTGAGACGGGGTACCAGGTAGATTTCCCCCAGCTCTCGTCACATCACGCAAGCTCTTCAAAGCGAAGGTTTGCAACCACCCCTGCCCATGTTCAATATTGTTTTGGTTCACCCTGAAATCCCGCCCAATACGGGCAACATCATTCGCTTGGCGGCTAACACGGGCTGCGCTTTGCACTTGATTGAGCCTTTGGGTTTTGACATGGAGGACAGGCTGCTGCAGCGGGCTGGCTTGGATTATCACGAGTACGCGGCGGTGCGGCGGCATGCGTCATGGGAGGCGTTCATCACGGCCGAGCAGCCCCCGCCCGAACGGTGCTTTGCGTTCACCACGCGGGGCAGCCAGCCCTTGGCGCAGGCGCGCTGGCAGGCCGGGGATTACCTGGTGTTTGGCTCGGAGACGGCGGGGCTGCCTGAGGCGGTGCGCGAGACTTTTGCACCAGCCCAGCGCGTTCGTCTGCCGATGCGAGCAGGGCAACGCAGCCTGAACTTGAGCAACGCGGTGGCCGTGAGTGTGTTTGAAGCCTGGCGCCAATGGGGTTACGACGGTGGTGCATGAAGTCACAAATTGAATCAATGGTTCCGCGGTGCACCACCATAATGGACCCATGCATTTTTCACTTCTCTCCCGACGTCGACTTGTTCCGTGGTGTCAGGCCGCGCTGGTTTGGGGGGCACTGAGCACGCTCAGCGCCCACGCGCAAACCGCCGCACCCGCACGCCCCGGCGCCGCCAGCGCGCAAGCGTTTGGGGTGATCATCAAGCTCAAAGCCCAAGTGGATGCCAGCCCGGCACGCAGTTTGGAGCGTTTGACCAAGGTGTTTCAAGGCCTGCCATTGCCGATGGGGTTGGCACGCCAGACGGGGGGGCCGAACACCTATGTGGTGCAGTGGGAGCGGCCGTTGGCAGGCGCCGAGGCTGAACAGCTGCTGCAGGCCTTGCGTGCACACCCCGACGTTCAGTGGGCTTCACCCAACGTGATGGAGCAGACTTTGCAGGTGGTGCCCCCCACCGACCCGGTGTTTGTAGCAAGCCAGTGGTGGCTGAGTGCCACGCCCACAACCGGCTCGCGAGGGGTGCCGAATGTGGCGCAAGCTTGGGCGCGCACGACGGGCAGCACGGTGAATGTGGCTGTGCTTGACACGGGCTTGCTGCGCTCTCACCCGGACTTGCTGGGCAGCCGGTTCAGTGCGGGCTATGACTTGGTGGGTACTGAGTTGAATTTGTCAGGCGACGGCGATGGCCGTGACCCTGATTTTTCTGACCCCGGGGATGGCCACGCCGAGGGCGAGTGCCCGGGTTTGCCCGCCGCAGCCAGTACTTGGCATGGCACCAACGTGGCCAGCCAGATCGGTGCACTGACAGGCAATGGCTTGGGCGTGGCGGGCATCAATTGGCAAGCTCGTGTGAGCTCGGTGCGCATTGCACGCCAGTGCGGTGCCTTGACCACCACGGTGGTGGATGGCCTGCGTTGGGCGGCCGGCTTGGCTGTGGCGGACTTGCCCACAAACCCCTTCCCAGCCCGCGTGATCAACCTCAGCTTTGGCAGTCCCAGCACCGATTGCGCGCCGTATCAAGACACGCTGGACGAGTTGCGTGCGCGCGGTGTGCTGGTGGTGGCCGCCGCAGGGGACAGTGATCGATCTGGGGTGTACCGGCCGGCGCGCTGCCCAGGGGCTTTGGCGGTCAGCGCGCTGAACCGCGACGGCTTTAAGGCCCGTTATGCGAGTTTTGGCCCTGAGATCGGGGTCAGCACGGTGGGCGGTGATTTGCCCGATCAGAGCGCGCAGATCGACCCCGTGGGGACAGCGATGTCTGACACCGGGCTGGTGGTCGCCAGCAATGACGGGGTGCAGGGGCCGGGCAACAACACTTACCAGGTGGTCTCGGGGACGAGTTTTTCTGCGCCGGTGGTGGCGGGGGTGGCGTCGTTGATGTTGTCGGTCAACCCGTCACTCACATTGGATCAGTTGGCTTATGGCCTGCAGGTGACAGCGCGCCCCCATGTGAGCACCAGCAATTTCAGCAGCCTGCAAACGTGCGATCTGAGTGCCCCGCGCGGTCGCTGCTATTGCACGGCAAGCACCTGTGGGGCGGGCATCTTGGATGCCCCAGCGTCCTTGGCGTACGCCAGCAACCCGAGCGCGTATGGCACTGCCCCGATTTTTGGGGGCGGCACAACCAGCACGCCCTCGCCACCGCCAGCCAGTCCCGCCGCGAACGACGGTGGTGGTGGCGGGGCTTGGGGTGGACAGGGGTTGCTGATGTTGGGCGCGTTGATCGGCCCGTTACGCAGAGCCTCAAAACTGACCTGAAGCCTCTGCCTTGACGCAGGGCACAAAGGGTTTGAGCACCCCGCCTTTGAGGGCCTGCAGGCGCTGCGCGATGGCCGCACTGGCGGACTCAATGCGCAGCACGTGTTCTGTGGTGGGCTGAACCAAGGTGACGACGCGCGCATTGCGCAAGGGTGCTTGACGTGCCAGCCGCTCCAGTGCCGCGTTGGCATCCTTCAACACGTCGAAGCGGCCGAGCAAGAACCCGAGATCGAGTTCACCGCGCTCGGTGATGGTCTCAAAAGGCACGCGGGTGCGTTTGACTTCTTCTTCTTTGCGCGCCAGGGTTTCTTTGTCAGCAATGGGCCCGAGGTAGACCACCCATTGACCGGCACGATCTCGGCGCATGTTGGACCACGTCCCTGGCGGTGCCACCGAAGACACTCCCACCTCGGCCAACGCAACGTCACCGGGGGAATAGGGGCCCGACTCCAGGCAGGCCGCATCGACAGCGGCGGGCGCTTTGCCATTGAGTGGGGTGATTTTGACGGCCTCGGGGCGCACTTCGCGGGTGACACGCATGGGATCGCGATCCCCGGTGGAGGGGCCCACGCCGATCAGGCCATCCAAGACGCCGCGCGTCCAGGCGAAGAAGCCGAGGTTGAGGGTGATGAGCGCCACAATCAGGAAAGTCAGCAAAAACCTCACGCGGCATCCTCCAAGGGGGCGATGGGAACAAACTCGGGCTCGCAGGGACGCACACTCACCTCACCGCTGTGAATCAAGCTGATGCCCTGGGCCGAGCGGACGCGCAAGGCACCCTCATGGGTGATGCCCTCGGCGAGGCCGTGGGTGAGCTCGGGGTGGTGGCTCAAGGTCAGCATGCGGCCGTGCAACAGATCGCGTGCGGCGTAGCGTGGAACGAAAGGCGCAAAGCCGGCGGACTCGAACTGCTTCAGGGCCTGCGCCAGCGGCAGCAAGACGCAGGTCAAGGCCGCGGGGACGGTGATGTCGGGGAGCCATTCGGCCAAGCAGGCCGGGCGCACGCCGGCAGGAGCCGCCCCTTCTTGAGGATGGACATTGAGACCCACCCCCAAGACCATCCAGCGTAGCGTACCCACCACAACGGTCTCGACCAAGATGCCGCCCAGTTTGCGGCCGGGCGCTTGGGGGTCCAGCAACCACAGGTCGTTGGGCCACTTGAGGCCGATGCGAGCCACCGGTGTCTGCGCGGACAAAGGCGTCGCGCAGGGATCGAGGGCTTCGGCCAAGGCCACGCCCACGGCCAGTGACAAGCCGGACCAATCGGTGGGTGCCAAGGGCAGCGCCAGAGAGAAGGTCAATGAGGCACCCGGCTGGGCCAGCCAGGTGCGGCCCAGGCGGCCCCGGCCAGCGGTTTGCGCCTCGGCCACCAACAAGCGTGGCACGCCCTCGGGCCCCGCAGCGCGAGCCCAGTTCATGAGCACGGTGTTGGTCGAGGTGACGCTTTGCACGACCTCGACTTGGGCGGCGGGCCACACGGCTGTCAGGGCCTCGCTCAGGGCCTGCGTGGGCCACACCAGGGGCGCGCGGGGGCTCATGGGCGCAGGCTCGGCTGAGCGCTCATCGCTTGGGCGCCAGCATGGTGTGGCGACAACGTGGTGAGCCGCAACGGCACTCGAACTGCTTTTTGAGACGCGCGGTGTAGCGCTCGTCGATCACCAGACCGTAGTCGTAGAACAACTCTTCAGCGGGCTTCAAGGCGCGCAGGGCTTTGATGAAAATGCGGCCATCGACTTCGTCGGCCTCGCAGTTGGGCGCACAGGCGTGGTTGATCCAGCGTGAAGAATTACCGCCCACGTTGGCGTCGATGACGCAGCCTTCATCAATGTGGAAGTAGAAGGTGTGGTGGGGGTCGGCGGGGTCGTGGGGGTGGCGTCGCAGGGCTTCGGGCCAATCGATTCGCTCGCCAATGTATTCGATGATGACGTCACCTTTGGCGATGGGGGCCACGGCGAACACCCCCTTGCCGTGCACACCGCTGCGCTTGACCTGAATGCGTCGCCCGCCGGGGGCGCGGGCCGCCGCCTTGACAGAGGTGCTACGAGGGGCTTTCAGCGGCGGGGCTTGATTCATCAAATTCTGTGGTTACATTGAACTGGCGGGCATGCGCGGGCGGGCGCGCGCAAGACCCGGATTGTATGGATACAGAATACCCACCCTGTTGCAACAGGGCCTGTTGCTTTTCGATTGAGACCGATTTCACCCATGACCAAGACTTTGATCATCGCCGAGAAGCCCAGTGTGGCTCAAGACATCGTGCGCGCATTGACGCCCAAGGTGGGCAAGTTTGACAAGCACGATGACTACTTCGAAAACGAGCAGTACGTCGTCACCAGCGCCGTCGGGCATTTGGTGGAGATCAAGGCGCCGGAGGAGTTTGATGTCAAACGCGGCAAGTGGAGTTTCAATAATTTGCCCGTGATCCCACCCCACTTTGACCTGGCGCCGATTGACAAGGCCAAGTCCCGACTGAATGCGGTGGTCAAGCTGGTCAAGCGCAAGGATGTCTCGGTGTTGATCAATGCCTGTGACGCGGGACGTGAGGGCGAGTTGATTTTCCGCCTGATCGTGCAGTACGCGGGGGGCGATAAAAAGGCCATCGCCAAACCTGTGCATCGCTTGTGGCTGCAGAGCATGACCCCCCAGGCGATTCGGGATGGGTTTGAGAAGCTGCGCTCAGACGCCGAGATGCAGGGCCTGTCGGATGCGGCGCGCAGCCGCTCCGAGGCTGACTGGCTGGTGGGGATCAATGGGACGCGGGCCATGACGGCGTTCAACTCGCGCGATGGCGGGTTTTTTCTGACCACCGTGGGCCGCGTGCAAACGCCGACCTTGTCGGTGGTGGTGGAGCGCGAAGAGAAAATCCGCAAGCACGTGTCGCGGCCTTACTGGGAGATCAAGGCCGCGTTCGCTGCCCAGGCGGGCGAGTATGACGGCAAGTGGTTTGACCCGCAGTGGAAGAAAAATCCGCAAGACCCTGAGGCGCGGGCTGATCGGGTGTGGAATGAGGCCGACGCGCAGGCCATCGCCCAAGCCGTGCAAGGCCAACCCGCGCAGGTGAGCGAGGAGGCCAAGCCCAGCTCGCAAAGCGCACCCGCGCTGTTTGACCTGACCTCGTTGCAGCGTGAGGCGAACTCGCGTTTTGGCTTCAGCGCCAAAACCACCCTCGGCCTGGCACAGGCTTTGTATGAAAAGCACAAGGTGCTGACTTATCCGCGGACGGACAGCAAGGCCTTGCCTGAGGACTATGTGAGCGTGGCCCAGCAAACCATGGCCATGCTGGCCGATGAGGCCTTGCCCGGCCCGGGGGGGGAGTCGGGTGAGGTGAATCTGAAGGCGCTGTCAGCGCATGCGCGCAAGGCCGTGGATGGGGGCTACGTGAAGCCCAACAAGCGTATTTTTGACAACGCCCGCGTGTCTGATCACTTTGCCATCATCCCGACCTTGCTGGCGCCCAAGAGTTTGAGCGAGATCGAGGCCAAGCTGTATGACATGGTGGTCAAGCGTTTCATTGCGGTGTTTTACCCGGCCGCTGAATTCATGGTGACCACGCGGGTGTCGAAGGTCACCGTGAATGACAAGAGCTGGAGCTTTCAGACGAATGGCAAGGTCATGACGAAGCCCGGGTGGCTGGCGGTCTATGGCCGCGAGGTGCAAGAGGCCGATGCCAACTTGGTTCCGGTGAGCGCGGGTGAAATTGTGCGCACCGAGTCGGTGGATGTGTTGAGCCAGAAGACCAAGCCACCCGCCCGCTACACCGAGGCCACCTTGCTGGGTGCCATGGAGGGGGCTGGCAAGTTGATTGACGACGACGAGTTGCGCTCGGCCATGGCTGAAAAAGGCCTGGGCACGCCAGCCACGCGGGCGCAAACCATTGAAGGCCTCTTGACCGAGAAGTACCTGATTCGCGATGGCCGGGAGCTGATCCCCACCGCCAAAGCGTTTCAGCTCATGACCCTGCTGCGCGGGCTGCAGGTGGAGGAGCTGACCAAGCCCGAGCTCACAGGCAACTGGGAGCATCAATTGGCAGAGATGGAAAAAGGCCGCCTGAGCCGTGCGACGTTCATGGCAGGCATTGCCGCCATGACCCAGCGGGTGGTGGCCAAGGCCAAAGAGTATGACCGTGACACCATCCCCGGTGACTACGCCACCCTGACGACGCCCTGCCCCAACTGCCAAGGCGTGGTGCTTGAAAACTACCGCCGCTTCACTTGCCACGGCAAAGCAGGCAAAGAGGCGGGCTGCGGGTTTTCGATCAGCAAAATTCCCGGGGGGCGCAGCTTCGAGCTGGCCGAGGTGGAGCAGTTCATTGGCCAGAAAAAGATCGGGCCACTGGAGGGCTTTCGCTCCAAAGCGGGCTGGCCTTTCACGGCTGAGATCAAGCTGGCTTTCGACAAGGAGATCAACAACTGGAAGCTGGAGTTTGATTTTGGCGAAGACGCCAAAGCCGCTGAGGCGGGTGAGCCGGTTGACTTCAGTGGGCACACGCGGCTGGGGGCCTGTCCGAAGTGCCAAAGTGCGGTCTATGAGCACGGCAACAGCTATGTGTGTGAAAAGAGCACGGGGCCGCAGGCCACCTGCGACTTTAAGAGCGGCAAAATTATTCTGCAGCAGGTCGTCAATCCACAAGACATGACAGCCCTGCTGGAAACCGGCAAGACGCCCCTGCTGGAGAACTTTGTGTCCAACAAAACCCGGCGCAAGTTCAAAGCCCACTTGGCGTTTGACGCCAAAGCGGGCAAGGTGGTGTTTGAGTTTGAACCGCGGGCCCCCAAGGCCCCGGCCAAGAAGGCGGCACGAAAGACCAGCGCCAAACCCTGAGGATGTTTTCGTGAATCAACGTTTGATCCAACGGGCAGCGCTTTGACACGTCTTGTTGCGCGTGTCTCAATTTGTTACGCCGACTTGGTCCTACGATAGGGACTTGTCTTGCCATGTCTAGTGAACACTCACCCGCACCACCCCCCTCCATGACCGAACTTGCGACAGAAGTGATTTTCGACATTGGGCAATGCATCGTGAAGTCGGTCGGTGCGGCATCAAGCACGTGGCGCTCGTGCTACGTGCGGGCCGAGCGCAATGGTCATGACCTGGGACTCAACTACTTCTACTTTGAAGACATGACCGAGGACAGCAAGCAGTTGTTCGCCATGCAAGACAAGTTTGCCTTCTACGACCACATGATGGAGCTGGCAGAAACCACGCGCTCACCCGAGGGACCGCGCTGGAAGGTCTGTTTGTGCCGCATTCAAAAAGCAGTGGGGACGGTGGATGTCTCGTTTGAGTTCAAAAACCCGCATCGCTGGCGTGAGAGCCATTTGGATTAGGGCCTGTTGTCAAAGCCGTCGTCGGGCAGAAAATGGTCTATTGGAGTGAGCTGCAAGGCGCAAAGCGCAGCAATACCAGTTGGTATTGCGAGCATTTGCTACAAAGCAGATCGCTTCAAGAGGCCGTTTTATGGCTGGCGACGGCTTTGA
>JANMGB010000314.1:0-24258 GCA_031374415.1 Burkholderiales bacterium | reverse complement strand
CTAGGGCCTGTTCGGAAACTCCTCGTCGGGCAGAAAATGGCCTATTGGAGTGGGCTGCAAGGCGCAAAGCACAGCAATACCGGTCGGTATTGCGAGCATTTGCAACGCCGCAGACCGCTTCAAGAGGCCGTTTGATGGCTGGCGAGGAGTTTCCGAACAGGCCCTAATTGATTTTGCATTCTCACTGTGCCAAATTTGTGCCAGTGTTGGACCACCATCAAAGCAGGTCGGGTCTGTTCGCCTTGAGCCACGACCTGACGTGGGTCAGCAGCTCCTTCGCGCTCATTACGCACTCTGCCGCCGCCGCTTCGGGCGCCAAGTCACCGGAGTCGTCCGAAAGATTGCGTTGTTTGCGCAGCGCGTCAAGAAAGATGACCTTCGGCTGCGCAAGACTCACTGCTCAGCCCTTGGAGCTGTGCATCGGCAATGTTGCGCTCGGCGGCAGCGATGAGCATTCCAACCGACACCTTGTCGGCGGCAACGGCGTCAAGGCTGATGCCCAGCAAGCTCTTCAAGGTCGTGCGCGTTCCCGATCAAGAATATTTTTGGCTTGGCCAGCACGTCGGCGAGAAACGGCTCCACCGACGCCTTTGAAGAAAACGCGATGGCCGAGTACACCTTCGGATTCACCTCGCGGCCAAGCGTCGTTTGAACCGGAAAGAGAAGTTCCACAACCTCTCGGAAGCTGATGTCGCCAATCATGACGATCTGGCTACGCCACAAAAGACAACGGCCTAGACATTGCTGCCTAAGCCGTTGATTTTTCTTCTTAATTTTGGTGGGCCCTGAGTGACTCGAACACTCGACCTACGGATTAAGAGTCCGCTGCTCTACCAACTGAGCTAAGAGCCCGTCCTGAATCACTATCGTCGAAAATTTTGGTGGGTTGTGCGGGATTCGAACCCACGACCAACGGATTAAAAGTCCGCTGCTCTACCAGCTGAGCTAACAACCCGAAGAGCCTCAGATTATAGCGTGCTTTTTTGGCCTTGCGAAGCACCCCGCAAAACCTCGCTCGCTGCGACCATGCCAAAGGTAGAGGTGACCATGACACTGGAGCCGTAGCCATGGCAGTTCAAGCTGCCATCGGCCGGCGTTTCACACTCGGCAGATGGCGTTTGAACGGTCTCGCGTGAGAAGACGCAGCGCACTCCGATGGCGCGCGCCCCTCGGGCCGCGCCGTGGTGTTGGCGCAAACGCTGGCGCAGTGAGGCCAGCAAGGGGTCGTGTGTCACAAGGGCGAGGTCAGCCACCTCGACCGCCTCGGGGCGCTGCTTGCCACCCGCCGCCCCGACACAAATCAACAGGGTGGATTGGGTCAAGCTCCAGGCGGCCATGGCCGCCTTGGCGCGCACTTGGTCGCAGGCATCAATGACCGCATCGACGGGCTCGGGCAACAAGGCAGGCCAGCAATCTTCGTCCACAAAAGCATCGACCGCATGAACACGACATGCCGGATGGATGAGTGAAATACGCTCTTGCAAGGCCACCACCTTGGCCTGGCCTACCGTGGTGGTGAGCGCCTGGACTTGCCGGTTGATGTTGGACTCCGCCACGTGGTCCAGATCGATCAGCGTCAGTGAGGCCACCCCGCTGCGAGCCAAGGCCTCCGCGGCCCATGAGCCGACGCCACCCAGCCCGACCACAGCCACACGCAAAGCGCGGATGCGCTCGTAGGCGGGTGAACCATAGAGGCGCCTCAAACCGCCAAAACGGCGCTCCAAATCAAAGTCGTCATTCATTTGCTCGAAACCTCATGCCCTGAGCCAGCAAGGCACGGGGCCGCGTCACTTCAGCGTGGCCAAGCGCTCTTTGCCAGCCTGCGCCGCTTCGGAGGCGGGATACGCTTTGATGAGCTCGTCAAGGGTACGACGGGCGGACTTGACGTCCTTTATTTCAGCTTGGCAGTTGGCAATGGACAGCAAAGCCTCAGGTGCCCGGCTGTGGGTCGGGGCGGCCACCACCAAACCGCGGAATGAGGCAATCGCTTCTCGGTACTCTCGCTTGCCGTAGTGGGCATTGCCCAACCAAAAGCGTACGGTGTCGGTGTAGGGGCTGACCGGGTAGCGACGCTGGAAGGTGAGCAAGGACACCACGGAGCCTGTGAAATCGCCAGATCGCAGCTGCGCTAAAGCGTTGTCATAGAGACGCTTTTCATCAGGGTCCACAGCGACCTCTTGGCCCTCGATCATGACTTTCTGAGGCTCGACCCTGCGCAGGCGATCATCAACGCCTTGGCTGCTGTCTTTCTGGCGACGCTGCAAGTCGCTGACGTCGCGCACCAATTGCTCGTCAAGGCCCTGCATGCGCGCCAGTTCAGCGCGCGCCGCTTCGAGCTGGTTGCTCAGATCGAGCACGCTGCGACGCAGTTGGCTGAGCTCTTCGGTCACTTGGGCATTCAGCTCAGCCTGTTTGACCCGCTGCGCCTCGCTGATTTGCTCCAATTGCTTGCGCAAGTCGAGGATGGCCTGGCGAGCCTGATTGTCGTCAAAGATGCCTGCGTGGGACGCAACAGGCATGATGAAAGCGGTAGCCACACAGACTGCCGCACCAAGACGTTGAATGGAACGCATGCTTTAACCTTCGTTCAAAAGTCGGCGATGCGCTGTTACCCCTTCTCAGTACTGGAGGTGAGTTCACACCGCATCGCTTGGAGACTGGTACCTGGTACCCCGTCTCAGTGGATTTGAAAGGTTGATTTCGCTAAAGCGAACAGGTGGCGCATTGGCAAGCTGAGTTTGCAGGAATGCGATGCGCGGGCATAACGCTCCTGAGGCGCCCTCCTGGATCCCCGCCTGCGCGGGGATGACGGGAGAAGCCGGGGATGACGGGCGCAGGGTTTGGCATCTCGCCACGTCATTCCCGCGCAGGCGAGAATCCAGCAGCCTGTGCAATTGGCCATGGGCCGCACAACAATTCAACCTTTCAAATTCACTGAGACGGGGTACCAGGGGCTTAACGTGGATTGAGTTCGGCGCGGCGGTTTTTTTCCCACGCTTCCTCACCCGTGCCGGAGACAGCGGGGCGCTCTTTGCCAAAGCTCACGGCCTCGAGTTGGTTGGCCGAGGCGCCCAGCACTGTCAGCGACTTGGCCACCGACTCAGCACGCTTTTGACCCAGGGCCAGGTTGTACTCACGGCCACCACGTTCGTCAGTGTGACCCGCGATGGTGAGGCGGCGGGAGCGGTCAGCAGCAAGGGCTCTGGCATTGGACTCCACGACGTTGAGGTACTCGTCTTTGACGACAAAACTGTCAAGGTCGAAGTAGACCAAGCGAGGCAGTTTGCCCCAGACGGGCAAGTCTTTCCCACCTGCGTTGACACCCGCCACGCCACTCTCGCCAGAGCTGGAGCCGGATTTCGCACCCTTGTCTGACGCGTTACGCGACTCAACGGAGGCACCTTCGAGCGGCACGCTGGAACAACCAGCCACCAAAGCGGTCAATGCAGCAATCGACAAACCGCAACGCACTGCGGTCAAAACGGAAGAAATGGCTTTCATGAAAGGCTCTCCTAAGCAGGTCGGAAATTATCACAGGGAAAAGTCTGAAACTGACAGACGGGTAGCGGCGCCAAGAAACAGGAATTACCGCCCATAGGGCCCCCACATGGGCTCGCGTACATCGGCAGAGGTCGACATCAATCGGGCTTTGATCTTGCCGTCCAGGGTGGTGGTGACGAGCACATCGCGCCCTTGCTCCCGGGTGGCATAGATGATGAGTTTGCCGTTGGGGGCAAAACTGGGGCTTTCGTCGTCAGATGTGTCCGTGATGGCCTGCACAGCGCCGCTGGCAAGGTCTTGGACGTGCAGGCGGAAATTGCCGCCACTCAGGCGAGTGATGAAGGCCAGGGTGCGTCCATCCGGGCTGATGGCGGGGGTGATGTTGTAGGCCCCCGAGAAAGTCACCCGCTCAACAGGGCCCCCAGCGACTGCCGTGCGATAGATCTGCGGACCGCCCCCTCGGTCACTGACAAAGTACAGGCTGCGTCCGTCAGGTGTAAACGCAGGCTCGGTGTCGATGGCATTGCTGCTGGTCAGGCGGCGAACGCCCTCGCCGTTGCGGCTCATCACGTAGAGTTGGGAGCCGCCATCGCGCGACAATGTTGCGGCGAGCATTTGACCGTCTGGGGACCACGCCGGGGCACTGTTGGACCCCTTGAAGTTGGCCACGACACGTCGCTTGCCAGATTGAACTTCTTGAACGTAGATGACCGCTTTTTGGCTCTCGAAGGACACATAGGCCAGCTCACGTCCGTCGGGGGACCACGCCGGTGAAATGATGGCCTCGGGGCTGTTGAGGGCGCTCTGCCCGCCCTCACCGTCGGAATCGGCCACCCGCAGGGTGTATTGCTTTCCAGCCCGGCTGACGTAAGCGATGCGGGTCGCGAACACGCCTTTGTCGCCCGTGAGCTTCTCGAAGATGTAATCGGCAATGCGGTGGGCGGCAAGGCGTGCATCGGCGGCCTGAACCACGGTACTTTGGCCCCCGAGATCAACCCCCTTGATGATGTCCCACAGCTTAAAGCGCACGTCGAGACGGCCATCAGCCAAGCGAGTCACGGAACCTACGACCAAGGCATCAGAGGAGCGCGTGCGCCACTCGGAGAGATTGGGCGGGCTGGCCTCGTCAACGATGGCGTCGGTTGAAATCAGGCGGAAGACACCGCTGCGCTCAAGGTCAGCCCGCACAATGGCGGAGATGGACTGCGCCTGTCGATCTTCGTCCCGAAAGCGCGTGACGATGATGGGCACCTGGGTGGCACCCACGCCAGAGATGTCCACTCTGAACTGGGCCCACGACGAAGGAGCTCCCAGAGCCAGCGCCAGCACGCCTGCAACACAACAGGCCCTCAGGGCCCGCAAAAAAATAGAAGTCATGACTGGTTCAGTTTCAGCAACAAACAACACGCCCAGAAAAACAAGGGCTGAGAAGATAGCCAATGATAAGTTGGGTTTTGAAAAAGGTGTTTCCAGGGCACATCATGACATCAACACAATGTCAAAAACCTCGGGGGAGTTGCTGGTCTCAACCTGCAAGGAAATCGGCTTGCTGATGAATTCGCTCAGTGCCGCGAGGTGGGGGCTTTCTTCGTCAAGCAACATGTCGATGACCGCGGTGCTGGCCACCACCCTGAATTCTTGGGGGTCGAACTGGCGCGACTCACGCAGGATTTCGCGCAGGATCTCGTAACACACGCTGCGTGCTGTTTTGACTTGCCCTTTGCCGTCGCAGGTGGGACAGGGCTCACAGAGCATGTGGGCCAGTGACTCCCGGGTGCGCTTGCGTGTCATTTCAACCAAGCCCAATTGGGTGAAACCACTGACCGACACTTTGGTGCGGTCGCGGGAGAGTTGTTTGCGCAGCTCGATGAGCACGGCACTGCGGTGGTCTTCACGCACCATGTCAATGAAGTCGATGATGATGATGCCGCCCAGGTTGCGCAGGCGCAGTTGGCGCGCAATAGCCAGCGTGGCCTCGAGGTTGGTTTTGTAAATGGTTTCGTCAAAATTGCGGGCGCCCACGTAGCCCCCGGTGTTGACGTCGACGGTGGTCAGCGCCTCGGTCTGGTCGATGATGATGTAGCCGCCTGATTTCAAATCAACTCGCCGCGCGAGCGCGCGGGTGATGTCGGCATCGATATTGAACAGGTCGAACAAGGGGCGTTCACCCTGGTAGTGGGTCAGACGGCCCACTGCACTGGGGGTGAAGGTTTCACCGAAGGCTTTGAGCGCGTCAAACTGCTGCTGCGAGTCAATCCGGATGACCGCAGTCTCGTCATGCACCATGTCGCGCAAGACACGCTGGGCGAGATGGAGGTCTTGCAACAGCAAGGTGCCCGGGGGTGAGCGCAGAGCCCGTTCGCGCAGCGTTGAGTAAGTTTTGCGCAGGTAAGCAATGTCTTCCGCCAAGGCCGCGTCAGAGGCGTCTTCGGCGTTGGTGCGCAAAATAAACCCCCCTGTGGTGCTGCCGTCAGGCATTTTGGCGAGGGTTTGGACGCGGCTGCGCAACTCCTCACGCAGCTCTGGAGAACCAATCTTTTGAGAGATGCCGATGTGGTTGTCTTGTGGCAGAAACACCAGCATGCGACCCGCAATGCTGATTTGCGTGGACAGGCGAGCCCCTTTGGTCCCAATCGGGTCTTTGATGACCTGCACGGTCATGGTTTGGCCCTGGAAGACGAGCTTCTCTATGGGGGTGGGCGGGGGGACGCCCGGGCCATGCTCAGCGCGCGATACGCCCGGCACATGGACATCAGCGACATGCAAGAACGCAGCACGCTCCAGGCCAATGTCAACAAAGGCTGACTGCATGCCCGGCAGCACACGCACCACCTTGGCGGTGTAGATGTTGCCCACCCAGCCGCGCTCGAGGGCGCGCTCAATGTGCAGTTCTTGCACAGCGCTGTGCTCAACGATCGCAACCCGGGTTTCTTGAGGGGTCCAGTTGATGAGGATGTCTTGCATGAGGTCCGACTGAAAACAAACAAAACAAGGGCGAATGTTGGCGCTCTACAACGACCAGCCGGCTCGGTTGAGGAGCTGGCTGGTCTCGAACAAGGGCAGCCCCATGATGCCGGAATAACTGCCTTCGATGTGCGATATCCATGCAGCCGCTGCGCTTTGAATGGCATAGGCCCCCGCCTTGCCAAAGGGCTCGCCGCTGTCCACGTAGCGCTGTATTTGCTCAAGCGACAGCCGCTGGACGGTGACCTGTGACACGCTCAGCGTCGTGGCCTGACGGCCCTCCCACGCCAAGGCGACGGCGGTGAACACTTGGTGGGTTTGGCCTGACAGAGACTGCAGGGTCTCGCGAGCTTCGTCGGCGTTGGCAGGCTTGCCCAGAATGCGTGAGCCCAAAGCCACCGTCGTGTCCGCACACAGCACCGGGGCCGGCTGCCATTGACGTTGGTGGCCGCGGTGCCCAGACGCCTGCAACTTGGCCAGGGTCACACGCTGCACGTAATCGGCCGGCGGCTCGCCAGGGCGTTCGGCTTCAAGGGCCTCAGCGTCTTCGTCAGGGTCGGGCAACAGCAATCTAAATTCAACGCCGATTTGCGCCAGCAGCTGGCGACGACGGGGGCTTTGTGAAGCCAGGTAAATGAAGCTGCTCATGCTCACTCGCGGTGGTAGGGATGGTTGTTCATCAAGGTCCAGGCACGGTAGAGCGCCTCAGCCAGCAAGACCCTCGCAAATGCATGCGGCAAAGTAAGGTCGGACAAACGCAGGGTCTCATCGGCAGTGGCCTTGAGCTCAGGCGCCAAGCCATCGGGCCCGCCCATGAGGAGCGCCACATCCCGACCCTCGTTCATCCAAGACCGTAAACGCGCGCTGAGCTGGGCGCTGGTGCAAGAGGCCCCACGCTCGTCGAGGATGACTCGCCTGGCACCCTTGGGCACAGCGGCTTGCAGACGTTCGGCCTCGGCCGCCATGAGCTGGCTCGGGGTCTTGCTGCCACGCGCCTCGGCTTTGACCGCCTTGAGCTCCAGGCGCATCTCCGGCGGGAAGCGCTTGGCAAAGTCCGCGTAGGCGGTATCTGCCCACGCAGGTTGGCGCAAACCGACCGCCACCAACCACAACTTCACGCCCAGCTGCCCTGAGCGGCCAGTTCCGGACCCTGACTCACTTGGGGCTGGATTTCTTGGCCGGGGCTGACTTCTTGGCCGCGGCATTGATCCCCGGCTTCTTGACTGGGGCCTTCTTGGCAGGGGTCGAGGCCTTGAGAGTCACCGTCTTGGCAGGTGCCTTGGCGGCCACCTTCTTGGCGGGTGCCTTGGCAGCCACCTTCTTGACCGGCGCCTTGGCTGGCACCTTCTTGGCAGCCACCTTGGCAGGTGCCTTTTTGGCGGTGGCCACTTTTTTGGCCGGGGAATGCTTGGCCGCCAGGGCATCCTCGTCAGGCCGCTTCTGGATCGAAGCCTTGACGAGCCCGGCCGGCGCAGCACCGAGTTTCAGACGCACAGGCTTGGCACCCCAAATTTCTTCGAGGTGGTAGTAGTCGCGGATGTCTGGCTGCATGACGTGCACCACCGCGGCACCGCAATCCACGATGATCCATTCGCCGTTGTCTTCGCCTTCCAAGCGGGGCAGATCAAAACCGCCCGCCTTGACGGCATCGCGCACGCTGGAGGCCAGCGCCTTGGTCTGCCGGTTGCTCGTGCCCGAGGCCACGATCACGCGCTCAAACAGGGGGGATTGATCCTCGGTGTTGAACACCGAAATATGTTGCGCTTTGACGTCTTCCAGCGCATCGACGATGACGCGCTGCAGTTTGCGAATGTCCATTGATCTCCTAGCGATGAGGGGGGAAGTAAAAAGCGGCCGGGGCGAGCCAATATAGCGTGCCCCATGAAGCTGCGCCACCTTGAACGTGGTGAGGCAGATCAGGGTTTTCAGCGGGATTCAATGAGGCTTCAGGCCAGCCAGTCACGAGGTGGCAAAAAATCGGTGTAGAGCTCAGCCTCGGGAGAGCCCGCATCCGGCGCCCAGTTGTAGCGCCAGGTCACGACCGGCGGCATGGACATCAGAATGCTTTCGGTGCGCCCACCGGATTGCAAACCAAACAAAGTACCGCGATCAAACACCAGGTTGAACTCCACGTAGCGGCCACGCCGATACGACTGAAAGGCGCGCTCGCGCTCGCCATAGGGCAAGGCCTTGCGGCGGGCCACGATGGGCAAATAGGCGGCAGTGAAGGCGTTGCCAACGGCCGACATCAGGGCAAATCCGCCTTCAAAGCCCAGCTCCGAGAGGTCGTCAAAAAACACCCCCCCAATGCCGCGCGCCTCACCGCGATGCTTGAGGAAAAAGTACTCGTCACACCACTTCTTGAAGCGGGGATATTTATCGTCACCAAAGGGCTTGAGCGCCAGGTGATTGACCTGATGAAAATGGCGGGCATCCTCTTCAAATCCGTAGTACGGGGTGAGATCCATGCCGCCGCCAAACCACACGACCGGCACCTGACCGGGGGGCAAAGCGGCAAACATACGCACATTCATGTGCACAGTCGGCACATAGGGATTGCGGGGGTGAAACACCAACGACACCCCCATGGCCTCAAACGGCGCACCCGCCAACTCAGGCCGGTGTTGGGTGGCGGAGGGGGGCAGGCTCGGCCCGCGCACATGCGAGAAGTTGCAGCCGCCGCGCTCGATCAGTGAGCCGCCCTCGACCAGGCGCGACACACCATCACCCTGCAAGCGCTCTGCGGGTGCGCGCGTCCAGGCGTCGGTGATAAAGGGCGCATCTTCCAGACTTTGCGTGGTCTGGATGATGCGGTCTTGCAAGCCCAATAGGTAGTCTCTGACGATGTGGGTGTCCATGGCGTTTGGGGGGTCGCAGAACTTCAGCGCTTGATCGCGCGGTGACCGATGTCGCGACGGAACTGTGCGCCGTCAAAGCGGATTCCATTCACCGCTTCATAGGCCCGCTGCTGCGCCTGCTTGATCGAGTCGCCCAGAGCCGTCACGCACAACACCCTGCCGCCTGACGTGAGCAAGCGGCCGTCTTGCAGTTCGGTGCCCGCGTGGAAGACCGTGACTTCTGCAGTGTCCGCCGGCAAGTGCGTGATGGGGTCACCTTTGCGCGGTGTCAGCGGGTAGCCTGCCGCCGCCATGACCACGCCCAGGGCCACGCGGCGATCCCAATCCAGGGCCACATCGCCCAAGCCGCCTTCCGTGGCAGCCATCAAGAGGTCGAACAAATCACTCTTGAGGCGCATCATGATGGGCTGGGTCTCGGGGTCACCCAGGCGGCAATTGAACTCGACCGTGAAGGGTTGGCCTTGGGCGTCGATCATCAGGCCGGCGTACAAAAAACCGGTGTAGGTGATGCCGTCTTGTGCCATGCCCGCGATGGTGGGCATGATGATGTCCTGCATGACCCGGGCATGCACATTGGGGGTGACCACCAAGGCGGGTGAGTACGCACCCATGCCCCCCGTGTTGGGGCCTTGATCGCCGTCTTGCAAACGTTTGTGGTCTTGACTGGTGGCCAGAGAGATGACGTTTTTGCCGTCACACAACACAATGAAGCTGGCCTCTTCACCCTGCAAAAAGGACTCAATCACCACCCGGGGTTGAGCCTGGCCGTCGACACCTGGGTTGTGTTGCACGCCGAGTTTGTTGGCCTGCCCATCGGTGCCCAGCATCCAGTCGATCGCCTCGTGAGCCTGGGCCAGCTCGGTGGCCACCACCACACCTTTGCCTGCGGCCAAGCCGTCCGCCTTGATGACGATGGGCACGCCGTGCTGGTCGACATGCGCATGGGCTGCGGCTGCGTCGGTGAAGGTGGCATAGGAGGCTGTGGGAATACCGTGACGCAGCATGAAGTCTTTGGCAAAGGCCTTGGAACTTTCAAGCTGCGCAGCCGCTTGCGTGGGGCCAAAAACGCGCAGCCCGCGGGCCCGAAAGAAATCGACAATGCCACCCGCCAAGGGGGCCTCCGGGCCGACCACGGTCAGCACGACTTTTTCCGCCTCAACGAAGTCGGCCAGGGCCGCAAAATCGCTCAAAGGGATGTTTTCCAAGCGCGCGTCACTGGCGGTACCACCATTGCCGGGTGCGACATAGATGGTTTGAATTTTGGGTGACTGCGCGAGCTTCCACGCCAAGGCGTGTTCACGCCCCCCCGAACCAATCACAAGCACTTTCATTCACTGATCTCCGCGTTGTGAAAAACCGCTTGGGCATCATCCAGGTCTTCCAGCAGGTCGAGCAGCTTTTGCATGCGTTGGCCATCTTCACCGCTCAGCGACACAGCACTTTCAGGCCGCATGGTGACCTCGGCCACTTCGGGTGTCAGACCGGCACGCTCGAGAACGGCTTTGACGGCCTCAAAGTCGGCCGGCGCGCAAAGCACCTCGACCGAGGCGTCATCACCTGTGATCACGTCTTGGGCACCGGCGTCCAGCGCCACTTCCATCAGTTTGTCTTCACTGGTGCCGGGTGCGAACACAAACTGGCCGCAGTGTTTGAACTGAAAAGCCACCGACCCCTCAGTACCGAGGTTGCCGCCGTGTTTGCTCAGGATGTGGCGCACTTCAGCGACGGTGCGCACGCGGTTGTCGGTCATGCAATCAATCATGACGGCCGCGCCGCCAATGCCGTAGCCCTCGTAGCGAACTTCTTCGTAGTGGATGCCTTCGAGATTGCCCGTCGCTTTGTCGATGTTTTTCTTGATGGTGTCGGAGGGCATGTTGGCTGCTTTGCCTTTGTCAACCGCCAAGCGCAAACGCGGGTTTTCTTTGACGTCACCGCCGCCCAGCCGAGCGGCCACCATGATTTCACGAATAATCCGGGTCCAGACCTTGCCGCGCTTTTCGTCTTGGCGACCTTTGCGGTGTTGGATGTTGGCCCATTTGGAATGTCCCGCCATGACGGCTCCTCTGTCTTGCTTCAAACCGCCGCGCTGTGCGGCAGACGCCAACGCGCGCGCCTTGGCCCCAGCGCAGCGCGGGTTGTCAAGGTCATCGATGCGTGAGCAGTTGATGTGTGGGTGGAATGTGGCCGGCACGGGCGGGCGAGCAGCTCAGAGTTCGGCCGCATTCCTTGGATAGACTCTGGAGTTTACTTGTCTGCCACTGGAGCAACGTCATGGCTGAGCCGATTTTGATCGCTAAACACGCGCAAGCCGAGTGTTTTTTGCTGCCCGCACTGGCCAACCGCCATGGCCTGATTACGGGCGCCACGGGGACTGGCAAGACCATCACCCTGCAAACCTTGGCCGAGAATTTCAGTCAACAGGGGGTTCCCGTGTTCATGGCCGACGTGAAGGGCGACCTCACGGGTATTAGCCAAGCCGGCAGCGTGAGCCCGAAACTCGCCGCCATCCTCAAGGAACGTGCGCTGCCTGAGCCCGCGTCAGCCCCCTGCCCTGCCACCTTGTGGGATGTGTTTGGCAGCCAGGGACACCCGGTGCGCGCCACGGTGAGCGACATGGGGCCCTTGCTGCTGGCACGCATGCTGGCTTTGAACGACACCCAGGCTGGGGTGCTGAGCATGGTGTTCAAGATTGCCGATGACAATGGCTTGTTGCTGCTGGATTTGAAGGATCTGCGCGCCATGTTGCAGCACGTGGGCGACAACGCCAGCGAGTTCACAACCGAGTACGGCAATGCGAGCGCCGCCAGCGTCGGCGCCATCCAGCGCGGCTTGCTGCAAATTGAAGAGCAAGGTGGCACCCAGTTTTTTGGTGAGCCGATGCTCAACCTCGCGGACTTCATGCAAACCGATGGCGGCCATGGCGTGGTCAACATTTTGGCCGCCGACAAGCTGATGAACAGTCCCCGCTTGTACGCGACCTTCTTGCTGTGGATGTTGTCGGAGCTGTTTGAGCAACTGCCCGAAGTCGGTGATTTGGACAAACCCAAGCTGGTGTTTTTCTTTGATGAAGCGCACCTGTTGTTCAAAGATGCGCCCGCAGCCTTGGTGGAGCGCATTGAGTTGGTGGTGCGCCTGGTGCGCAGCAAGGGGGTGGGTGTCTATTTCGTGACGCAGAACCCACTCGACATCCCTGACGCGGTGTTGGCGCAATTGGGCAACCGGGTGCAGCATGCCTTGCGCGCATTCACACCGCGAGATCAAAAAGCCGTCAAAGCCGCAGCGAGCACCATGCGTGCCAACCCCGGTTTGGACATCGAAACGGCCATCACCGAGTTGGCAGTGGGCGAAGCCTTGGTCAGCCTGTTGGACGACAAGGGCCGCCCCAGCATCACCCAGCGGGTGTTCATCTTGCCCCCTGGCAGCCAAATTGGCCCGATCACCCCCGCACAGCGACAAGCCCTTATGGAACAGTCTTTGGTGGCCGGGGTGTATGACAAGGCCATTGACCGCGAATCCGCCTTCGAGCGGCTCAAAGCTCGGGCCGGCCGTGAGCCAGACCACGCTGGTGCCGCGGGACGCCCCCGAAGCTCTGCGCCAGGGGCGAGTGGCGAAGGCCTTGCCTCGGGCGGCATTTTGGGGGGGCTGGGCTCTGTTTTGATGGGCAGCACCGGACCGCGCGGAGCAAAGCGCGAGGGGCTGGTCGAGACGCTGGCCAAATCGGCCATCCGCACCATGGGAACCACGGTCGGGCGCGAGATCATCCGCGGCGTCCTGGGGAGCCTGCTCGGCGGCAAGCGACGCTGAGCTGCTGCGATCAACATCGAGACTCAAGCCACCTCGGAACGCACCAAAGTGCTAGCATCGGCGCCTACGGAGGCTTTGCGCCCATTGCATTGCCATGGCAGGCCATGGACGACATGCCACGGTTCGGAATCACGATCCCAATCAAACAGCCGTACCCACCTCGCGTTGACACACAATCTATCGAATGGAAGGGAATCGCCATGGACTACCCCGGAAATCTGTTCGTGGTCGCTGCCCCCAGCGGCACCGGCAAGTCGAGCCTGGTCAAGGCCCTGCTTGAGCTCGATTCCCATTTGAGTGTGTCCGTTTCTCACACCACCCGGGCCCCCCGCGGCCAAGAGCAGGAGGGCCGTGAGTACCACTTCATCACCGAAGAAGAGTTTCGCGCCAAAGTGGCCACGGACGACTTCATTGAGTGGGCCGAGGTGCACGGCAACTTGTACGGCACCTCTCGGGCCGCCATCGCCGAGCGCATTGCCGCTGGCAACGACGTCATTCTCGAAATTGATTGGCAGGGTGCGCTGCAAATCAGAAAACAGTTCCCCAACGCGGTCCTTATTTTTATCCTGCCACCCAGCTGGGACGAGCTGGCCCAGCGCCTCAACCGCCGAGGCGAAGACCACCCTGATGTCATCGCCAAGCGGCTGAGTAACGCCCGTGAAGAGGTCGCTCAGGCCGAAAATTTCGATTTTGTTATAATCAACAGCTTGTTCGAGACGGCCCTTTTTGACTTGAAAACGGTTGTCCACTCGCAGCGCCTTAAACATCCGGCGCTGCAGCGCAACCGGCCTTCAGTGTTCGCCGCCTTGGGTTTGAGATAAGCCCTCGGATCCGTTTTTCTTTAGCGCATTGCCAGGAGCATTTAATGGCCCGAATCACAGTAGAAGACTGTCTGATCAAGATCCCCAACCGCTTCCAATTGGTGCTGGCCGCCACCTACCGCGCTCGCATGTTGAGTCAAGGCCATGCCGCCAAGATTGAGACCAAGAACAAGCCCGGCGTCACCGCCTTGCGCGAGATCGCTGCCGGTGAGGTTGGCATCGAAATGCTGCGCAAAGTGCCCATCTGATCAGCACCCAGCTTCCTTGAAACACGGCCCGCGTACGGGCCGTTGTTGTTTGTACAGTGACGTCGCTGAGGCGATAATTGGATACAACCTCCGGGATCCGGCATTTGCTGGTAACCGCCTGACATCCAAAACATGCCCGCACGATCCGCCACCCTTGTTCGCAAAGTAGCCGACGCCGGCACCCCCACCGGCAAGCCGGCCCACAGCCCCGCGCATGATGCGGCAGCGGCGTCGTTCGCTGTGCTGATGCACAAGCTGGACTATCTGGATCCTTCCGACATCCGCAAAGTGCGCGATGCCTACCGCTTTGCCGACGAGGCCCATCTGGGCCAGTTTCGCGCCAGTGGCGAGCCCTACATCACCCACCCCATTGCAGTGGCGGGCTTGTGTGCCAACTGGCGCCTGGACGCCCAAGCCATCATGGCCGCGCTCATGCACGATGCCATGGAAGACTGCGGCATCACCAAGATCGAACTGATCGAGCGCTTTGGCTCGCCCACAGCCGAACTGGTTGACGGCCTGACCAAACTCGACAAGCTGCAGTTTTCAACCCGCGAAGAAAACCAAGCCGAGAGCTTTCGCAAGATGTTGCTGGCCATGGCACGCGATGTGCGGGTGATTTTGATCAAACTGGCAGACCGCTTGCACAACATGCGCACCATGGGGGCCATGACCCCCAGCAAGCGGCCGCGCATCGCCCGCGAAACCATCGAGATCTATGCCCCCATTGCTCACCGCTTGGGCTTGAACCAAACCTACCGCGAGCTGCAGGAGCTGTCATTTCAGTACCTCCGACCGTGGCGACACACCATCCTCACCAAGGCCGTACAGAAAGCCAGGGGCTACCGGCGCGATGTGGTGGAGCGCATTCGCCGCGAGGTCGACAAGGCGTTTGTCCAAGCCAGCCTGCCCATGCAGGTTCATGGACGTGAGAAAACGCTGTACTCGATCTACACGAAGATGCGCGAAAAGCATTTGAGTTTTGCGCAGGTCAACGACATTTTCGGTTTTCGGGTGGTGGTGGCTGGGCTGAGTGACTGCTACCTGGCCCTGGGGGTTTTGCATCAGCTCTACAAGCCCATGCCAGGGCGATTCAAGGACTACATCGCCATCCCCAAGGCCAACGGCTACCAGTCACTGCACACCACCTTGGTCAGCCCGCTGGGCACCGCGGTCGAGTTTCAGATTCGCACCGAGCCTATGCATGCGGTCGCTGAAGAAGGCATTGCCGCGCACTGGCTGTACAAATCCAAGACCGGCCACAACGGCCCGGTGGCTGCCCAGGAGGCGCAGCGCCTGGGCTCCCTGTGGCTGCAGTCGCTCATCGACATCCAGGACGAAACACGCGACGCCAGCGAGTTTTTGGAACACGTCAAGATCGACCTGTTCCCTGATGCGGTCTACGTCTTCACGCCGAAATCCAAAATTTTGGCCCTGCCGCGTGGCGCAACGCCCGTTGACTTTGCCTACGCCATCCACTCCGACGTGGGCGACCATTGCGTCGCAGCCAAGATCAACGGCGAGCCCGTTGCATTGCGTACAGAGCTGCGCAGCGGCGACGTCGTTGAGATTGTGACCTCGCTTAACGCCCGGCCCAACCTCGGTTGGCTCAACTTTGTACGCACCGGACGTGCGCGCTCCAAGATCAGGCACCACCTCAAAACCATGGAGGTCGAAGAGTCTGAAGAGTTGGGAGAAAAAATGCTGCTGCAGGCCCTGCGCGCAGAAGGCCTGGGCATGCCACCCGATGACGGATCCGAATCCTCCATTTGGCAGCAACTGGCCCGCTGGAGCGGCAATCGCAACCGTGGCGAGCTCATGGCTGACATCGGCCTGGGCAAGAAGATCGCCAGTATTGTGGCCAAACAGCTGGCCCGCATGCTCTCGGAGCGAGGCGTTCGACCCGATGCCGTGACCTTGTCTTTGGGGCGCTATAGCCAGATCGACGCCGGCGCACTCCAGAGCATGGTGCTGATCGACGGCAGCGAAGGCGCGTCGATTCAGCTGGCGCGTTGCTGTCGCCCGATTCCAGGGGACGACATCAAAGGCTACCTGGGCCGAGGTGAAGGGCTGGTGGTTCACACAGCAGAGTGCCCTACTTGCAAGCGGCTGTTTGAGCGGGATGCTGATCGCTTTATCGGCGTCGAGTGGTCTGAACAACCGATCCGCCTGTTTGAAGCCAGCCTCACCTTGCTGTTGCGCAATGGCAAAGGCGTTTTGGCGCGGGTGGCTTCAGCCACGGCTGAAGCCGAGGCTGACATTGTGCACATCGACATGGGCAACGAGCCCGCAGGCGAGGCACTTGAACTCAAGGTCTTGCTCAGCGTGCGCGACCGCCTGCACCTGGCTGACGTGATGCGCACCCTGAAGCGATCAAGCACCGTGCTGCGCGTGAGTCGGACCAAATCTTGATCGAGTGGCCGGTGACTTGCCGACCTGAATCAACATCGACGCCAAATCGATTGGGCTCGAGCAACGCGTTGTAGCCAAGCGGCCGGTGAGGCCGCACTGAGCTTATGTGCCGATGGGGGTGCAAAGCTCAACCAGGCAGCCGTCGGGTGCGCGCACGTACGAAACGACTTGACCCCACGGCTTTAGGGAGGGTGCGGAAAGCTCGATGGCTCCCTGTGCAAGAGCACGGGCATGTGCCGCCGACACGTCTTCCGTGACGAGCGCGATCTCCATTCCGAGAGGCTGCGCGGACGCGCTCGCGTGAACGTGGCCGCCTGGAAAATTACCGTCTCCGAGTTCATGCGCGGCGAAGGACAAGGTGGTAGCACCCGTCTCTAGCTCGCCATACGTGCCTGACTCATGGAGAAAGCGAGTCTTCAGCCCGAACGCCTTCTCGAAGAACTCAAGAGACGCAGCAACGTCGGGCACGTAGAGGATGGTGTAGCCGAGTTTCATTGTTGGATCTCCGAGGGTTGTGTTGGCAGTGATGGAACCCCTCCCCCGTCGCACGGGGCCCTGGGGTGGCAGCCCAGAGAGCAAGCCCAGAGCCGCTATTTGAAGAGGCCCGGATGGGCCAGTGGCAACCAATTCTCCACGAGCGCCGAGAAATGCTGGTACACCTTTCTGACATCCACGAGGTCAGCTGCAGTTCGGGCAATGCCGTCGTACTTCTGATTGCGCAGCTCCCGGATCGCGTCAAGCCGATCAAACAGCGATTCTTTTGCTCCTATGCTCTCGCATGCTGCCTCAAGGACGAAGGCATGGTGCCCTGGCACGGCCCGGTGCCGCCAGCCGCTTGCGTTGATCACGGCAAGGGCAATGTTGAAGGTGGCGTCATAGGCTGCCTCGACGCGAGTCCCCATCGACACCGACGTGTTATCTGCATCCAATGTCTTCTCGTGAGCAGCCGAAATCCACGCCCTGATGGCAACCTTGTCTTGTGCACACGGGTGAAATGCCTTCTCCTCGGCCTGCAATTGCTTAGCTGATCGCAACATCCGTCCACGCTCCCTTCAAGTCAATTCGCTTGCCCTGCGCCACCGATGTCCAGAACGCACCGCCTTGCGCCAGCTTGCCCGGCAGTTCGTCCGGCTGAACCGCCACTGCATTGATCCGCCGGCCGTGCTTGCGCCCCATGGCCTTGAAAGCGACCTGCGCATCCACTGCGGAGAGCGATCCAACGACCAATACATCTACATCGCTTTGGGAGTCATCTGTGCCTGCTGCCACCGATCCGAAAATGCAGACATGCCTGGCGTCCAGCCCTTGAGCTACCTCGCGCAGCTCTGATACCAGCGCGCCCGCCCGAACAATCAGCTCCCGCAGCGGTCCCGCCAAGGGTGACCGCTCATTCAACGAATAGCGCGGTGAGCGGCTGTCCTGAGTTCGCGCCACAATTTCGCTGTCGACCAGATTGCGCAGCATCTTGCTGGTGTTGCCTGAGTCAGCCCCAGCAGCGTCAGCCAAGCCTCTTAAGTGGAAAGTCTGACCTGGATTCAAGGCCAGGACTTCCAGCAGTCTTGCCTTGGTTGATCCGCCAAACAGCATTGAAAGGGCCTTGTTCATGCTGTTAAATATACAGCATTTGCTGTATATTTAACAGCATTTATTTTTCAGTGTACCGGACAGCACACCTACGGCAATGTAGGCCGCTGTCACGTCTTCATCGGCATGGCCGAGAAGGATGGCGGATTGCGTGGCCTCAAAGCCGCCTCCAGGGTCAAGCGCGGCCCGTCGACCCAAACCCGCCCTCACCTCGACCCGACTCACCAAACGAGCTCACGCGCCGGAAGGTCGCCTGGACGACGGGCACGATCACCAACTGCGCAATGCGCTCCATGGGCTGCACCGTGAACACGCTGGGGCTGCGGTTCCAGCAGCTGATCATCAAGGGCCCCTGGTAGTCAGAGTCGATCAGACCCACCAGGTTGCCCAAGACGATGCCATGCTTGTGGCCCAGGCCTGAACGCGGCAGGATCAGGGCCGCCAATCCGGGGTCAGCAATGTGAATGGCAATGCCCGTGGGGATGAGCTTGGTTTGGTCAGGCTCAAGCAACAAGGGGGCCTCCAGGCAGGCTCGCAAATCCAAGCCCGCACTGCCCGGCGTCGCATAGGCAGGGAGCTCAGAAAGTCGGGGATCCAGCACTTGCAAATCAATCGAGATCATGAGGGAGTCCGTTTCAGTCAGGTGGAGGTCAAGCGTGCGGGTGTGGATGCCCGGCGATTCGGGCGGCAATCTCCGCCACCAACTGACGCGCCAAGGTAAGTTTGTCGGCTTGCGGCAGATCACGGTGGCCTTGGGCATCGACCAGGGTCAGGGCGTTGTCGTCGCGCCCAAAAGTGGCGGGGCCCAGGTTGCCGACGATCAAAGGCACGCCCTTGCGCACCAGCTTCTCCCGGGCGTGCTTGAGCAGGTCGTGGCTCTCAGCGGCAAAGCCCACGCAATAGGGCTTCTTGAGATCGGCCACGGCTTTGAGAATGTCGGGGTTCTCGACCAACTCGAAAGTGGGCGCCACTTTGTTGCCATCTTTTTTGATCTTGTGTTGCGACAGTCGCGCAGGACGCCAGTCCGCGACCGCTGCCGTGGCCACAAACACGTCGCTGGCGCTCGCCTGGGCCAGGGTCGCGGCCAGCATTTGCTCGGCCGTTTGCACGTCAATGCGGGTCACGCCGCGGGGCGTCGGTAGATGCACGGGCCCGGCCACCAAAGTCACTCGCGCGCCCGCCTCACGGGCCGCCCGCGCCAGCGCAAAGCCCATCTTGCCGCTGGATAAATTGGTGATGCCGCGCACAGGATCAATCAACTCGAACGTCGGTCCAGCCGTGATGAGCACGTGCTTGCCCATCAGCACCTTGGGTTGAAAAAAGGCCACCAGGTCTTCGAGCAGATCAATGGGCTCCAGCATGCGCCCCTGGCCTGTTTCGCCGCAGGCTTGCTCGCCCGAGGCGGGGCCCAGCACCGTGCAACCATCTGCGCGCAACTGGGCCACATTGCGCTGGGTCGCAGGGTGGGCCCACATCTCGCGGTTCATTGCCGGGGCGACCAGCAAAGCGCAGCGCTCCAGTGGCCGCGCCAGGCACAGCAGGCTGAGCAGGTCATCGGCTCGGCCATGCAAGAGCTTGGCTAAAAAGTCAGCGCTCGCTGGCGCCACCAACACCGCGTCAGCCTCTCGGGAAAGGTTGATGTGGGCCATGACGTTGGGGGCGCGGGCATCCCACTGGCTGGTGTACACCGGGCGCCCCGTCAGCGCTTGCAGCGTCGTCGGCGTGATGAACTGCTCAGCGGCTTGCGTCATCACGCATTGGACGGAGGCCCCAGCGCGCACCAGCTCACGCGCCAGCTCAGCAGCTTTGTAGCAAGCAATGCCGCCAGACAAGCCCAGCACGATGTGCTTGCCCGCCAAATCAAGTCGATCGGTCATTTGAAATTTTGCAAGGCTTAAAACGCCAGCATTGTGGCTGATGTCCGGGGTCGGATGCGGGGCCCGCAAAGACCCTGCATCCGACAAGGATGAATTTACTGAGTTTTCAGTACTTCCTGAAAACTCAATAGAGTTCGACTCATCAGTTGCATTCGCGAGGACTTGGCCTCGCATCGGAGTTGTCATGGTTCCACTGTCACCGCTGGTTCGCAGTTTCGTCAGTCACTTTGGTGAGATGGGTAGCCGCTGGGGTATCAACCGCACGGTGGGGCAAATTTATGCCTTCATCTATGTGTCACCCCGGGCGGTCAACGCCGATGAGATTGCACAAGCCCTGGAGTTTTCACGCTCCAACGTGAGCATGGGCCTGAAGGAGTTGCAAGCCTGGCGCTTGGTCCATCTGCGCCACGTGAGTGGCGAGCGGCGTGAGTATTTTGAGGCCCCCACCGACGCCTGGGAGATTTTTCGCACCCTGGCCGAGGAGCGTCGACGGCGTGAGATTGAACCCACCCTGTCGATGCTGCGCAATGCCATGCTCGATGAGCCCACGACCGAGGAAGACCGCATCGCGCAAGAGCGCATGAAAAGCATGCACGACCTGATCGAACTCATCACGACCTGGTTCGATGACGTGCAGCGCATGGATCAAAAAACCTTGTCGCAGCTCATGAAGATGGGCTCCAAGGTGCAGCGCCTGCTGGAGTTCACCGGCAAGGCCAAGTTGCCCCATCTGCCCCCCCGTTCGTCGTAAATAGGAACCCTGTCATGGACGCCTTCATGCTTGCGCGTGCGCAGTTTGCCGCCAACATCACGTTTCATATTTTGTTTCCCACCATCAGCATTGCGCTGGGTTGGGCTTTACTGTTTTTCCGTTGGCGCTGGCTGCGCACCCATGACAGCGCTTGGTTGATGGCCTACCGCTTCTGGACCAAGGTGTTCGCGCTGACCTTTGCCTTGGGCGTCGTCAGCGGCATCACCATGAGTTTTCAGTTTGGGACCAACTGGCCCGGCTTCATGGAGCGGGTGGGCAATGTGGCGGGGCCCTTGTTGGGCTACGAGGTGCTCACCGCCTTCTTTATGGAGGCCACGTTCCTGGGGGTGATGCTTTTTGGCCATGGCCGGGTGAGCGAGCGGGTGCACCTGCTGGCGACCTTTTTGGTGGCGTTTGGCACGACCATGAGCGCCTTCTGGATTTTGAGTCTCAACTCGTGGATGCACACGCCCGCGGGCTTCGAGATCATCGATGGCACTTTCCACGTCACGAGTTGGGCTGAGGTGGTGTTCAATCCCTCCCTGCCCTACCGCCTGACACATATGCTGTTGGCTTCGGGCTTGACCGTGGCATTTTTGCTCGCTGGGGTGAGTGCGTGGCAAGTGCTCAAGCAAACCGCCAACGAGTCCACCGCGCGGGTGCTGCGAACGGGTATCACCCTGGCTGCGGTGTTGATCCCGCTGCAGATTTTCGTGGGTGACTTGCATGGTCTCAACACCTTGAAGCACCAGCCCCAAAAGGTGGCCGCCATGGAGGGCATTTGGGAGACCGAGCGAGGTGCCCCCATGCTGCTGTTTGCCATTCCCAATGAGGCCGAGCGGCGCAACCATGCAGAGCTCGGGATTCCCCGCCTGGCCAGCCTGATTTTGACGCACGACGCCGACGGCGAGGTCAAAGGCTTGAATGATTTTCCTGATGCCCACCCGCCTGTGGCACCGCTGTTTTATGGCTTTCGGGTGATGGTCGCCACCGGCATGCTGATGCTGATGACCAGTTGGCTGGGATGCTGGCTGTTGCGGCGGGCGCGTTGGCAGGCCACGGCCCTCCCACGACCGATGCTGTGGGGCTTGGCACTGATGACGTTTTCAGGATGGGTGGCCACGGTGGCGGGCTGGTACGTGACGGAAATCGGCCGCCAGCCGTACATCGTGTATGGGCTGCTGCGCACGAGTGAAGTGGCCTCGCAAGTTCCCTCATCCATGATTGCGGTGACCTTGGCGCTGTACGTCACGGTCTACCTGGCGCTGATCGTGTCCTACGTCGGTGTGCTGCGCTACATGGCGGGTAAGCCCGTCGACATGAGTCCGTCCACTCGCCCTGTCGCGCCGGCCATCTCCGGAGGTGCAGCATGAGTTTCGACCATGCCTTGCCCATCATCTTCATGGCCTTGATGGGCGTGGCCATGCTGGCCTATGTGGTTCTGGACGGCTACGACCTGGGAGTGGGCCTGTTGATGCCCCGCGCCACCAACACCCAAAAAGACATCATGGTCGCCAGCATCGGCCCCTTCTGGGACGCCAACGAAACCTGGCTGGTGCTGGGCGTGGGTATTCTATTGATTGCCTTTCCCATGGCCCATGGGATGGTGCTGACGGCGCTGTATTTGCCGGTGGCTTTGATGCTGGTGGGCCTGACCCTGCGCGGTGTGGCCTTTGACTTTCGCACCAAGGCGCAAGCCCAGCACAAGCAGCTGTGGAACCGCGCTTTCTTTGCGGGCTCGGGGCTGGCCGCGACGTCTCAGGGTTGGATGCTGGGCCACTACATCACGGGGCTGCAAGATGGCTGGGCCTACAACGCCTTCGCAGCCGCCATTGCCCTGGCCTTGCCTGCGGCCTACGTGCTGCTGGGTGCGTGCTGGCTGATCCTGAAAACCGAGGGTGAGTTGCAGCAGCACGCGGTGCGCTGGGCCCGCATCGCCTGGCCCCCTGTGGTGATCGGCATGGGCTTGATCTCCATTGCCACGCCCTTGATCAGTACCACGGTGCGCGAGCGCTGGTTCAGCATGCCGGAGTTCATTGCCTTGCTGCCCATCCCTTTGATCACAGTGCTAGCGCTGGTGGCCTTGCGCCTCATGCTCAACTCGAAACAGGTGCTGGGCAAGCTGTGTTGGCTACCATTCACCTTGGTGGTGCTGGTGTTTGTGTTGGGATTTTTTGGACTGGCTTACAGCCTCTACCCCTACGTGGTGATTGACCGCCTGACTCTCTGGCAGGCCGCCAGCAGCCCCGCCTCACTGAAAGTGATTTTGATCGGCGTGGTGATTGCGGTGCCAGCCATCGCGGGCTACACGGTGTTTGCCTACCGTGTCTTCAGCGGCAAGGCGACGGAGCTGCGCTACGCTTGAGGATCTGAATGGGCTGGTTGACCTTAGAAACGGCCGTTGACCGCGCCTGAGGGGGGGCTGCGAGACCGCCTTCGCCGGCAAGGCGCACGATGACAGCCCACGAGCCGCCACCGCTCTACTCACCCAGATAGGCCGCCTTCACCTTGGGATCATTCAAGAGGTCTTTGGCCGCACCGGTCATGGTGACCTCACCCGACTCCATCACATAGCCACGATCAGCCAGGGACAAAGCCCGGCTGGCGTTTTGCTCCACCAGCAGCACGGTGGTGCCCCGACGGTGAATGTCGCTGATGACTTCAAAGATCTTGTCCACCATGATGGGGCTCAGGCCCATGGAGGGCTCGTCCAGCAACAGCAGCCGCGGACGGGCCATCAAGGCCCGGCCCATGGCCAACATTTGCTGCTCGCCCCCTGACATGGTGCCCGCCAGTTGATGGCGCCGCTCTTTCAAGCGCGGAAAGGTTTCAAAGACCTTCTCCATGTCGGCGTTGATTTCTTTGTCATTGCGCACGAAGGCGCCCATTTGCAGGTTTTCGATGATGCTCATGCGCGCAAAGGTGCCGCGCCCCTCAGGCACCATCACCAGGCCTTGCTTGACCAAGTCCCAAGCGCCACGGCCACGGATGCTTTGACCCAGATACTCGATCTGCCCCGCAGCGGGCGGCAAGGTGCCGGTGACGGCCTTGAGCGTGGTGGTCTTGCCAGCACCATTGGCCCCGATCAGGCTCACCAACTCACCTTCATTGACTTCAAACGAGATGCCTTTGACGGCCTGAATGCCGCCATAGGCTACTTTGAGCTCACGCACCTGGAGCAAGGTTGTCGACATGGAAATTCCCTGAAACATATTCAAACAAACAGTTATTGATCCGGCCTGATGAAGTCTTGACTTCCGAATTTCTCCACAAACCGCGTGAAGCGGCCAATGGCGTCGTACGAAGGCCGCTGGATCCCCGCCAGCGCGGGGATGTGAGTAACAACACTCAACAGCTCATCCCCGCGCAGGGGGGGCTGCAGGAAGGTTGAACCCGCCCGATAATCCACCGAAAAGTAAGCCTTGAGCTCAGCCTGCC
>JANMGB010000231.1:0-5096 GCA_031374415.1 Burkholderiales bacterium | reverse complement strand
TGTCAACGAAAGTAAATGTGGAACTGCCTGACCACCACATCCTCATAGGTAAGGGAGCTTTTCGAGTTCCACATTTACTGCAACGAGCATGCGCAGTAAATGTTGCAATTGGTGGCGGTGCGCAGTAAATTCGGCAATCGGTGGCCTTCCGGGTCACTGGAGCCGCTTCATGCCAGCCTCTACGCCAGTTACAGCGCCACAACCGGTCACCATCAAACGACTACCGTGGATGCGCCGCATCCAGGTCTTCAGCCCCAAAGCGGCCCGCACCCTGGTGCTGTTCTCCTATGACAGTCTGGCGGTCTGGGCCCTTGCAGAGAGTTCCCCACTTGTTGAGGCCTTTTGCGAGTACCCCGGCTACGTCACTGTCGACGGCACTCAAGTGATGGCAGACCTCTGGGTGAGAGGTTGCGGGTGCGAACAATACGTCAAGATTGAAGGAGGGCTCGACCTCTCATCGGAGCGACCAGATCAAGTCCCAACCTATGCTGATGTAGAAATCTCAAGGGTTTCATCAGACTGGCTCCATCGTTACCAGATGTGGATCGACAACTGGCTACAGATCAATCCGTACCTCGTCGCGAACGCCCGCTTTGTCACACCCGCAATGCTTGATCGTGTGGCGGCGCTGTTCGACGATGCCCGACCGCTCTTCGACGCCGAACATGCTGTTCGCGACGTCGACGTGCAACTCGCCAGAACCGTGGTATTCATGTTGATGCATCGGGGCATATTGTGTAGCGACGATCTGATGCTTCGTCCGCTTGCATCCACGACAATTTTTCGACGCAGCGACTCCCAGAGGGAACCAAATTCATGGCTGGCCTGATTCCCCCAGAACTGCGTGATCTGTCCTCCTGGCCAACGGTCGATCCGAGTGCGCTCGGGGATCAGCGCCGCACAGACCTGCTATCGCGCATGGAAGCGGTTCGACTGTATGTAAACCACGAGCCGGTACAGGCGATCGAGTCGGCGACCGGCGTTGGACGCAGCGGCCTCTATCGCCTGATTCGTCGATGCATTCAGCCTCATCCGGATGGTCGCATCCGCGGCTTTAGAGCCTTGATCCCCTACGGACGGGCCAAACGCTACGAACGGATCAAGCCGGTGGCGCCGACGACCCGCACACGCACGTCCGGCAGCTCGGGCGCGATGACGCACCTGCTCCAACAGCATGAGAACTTGACGTTGTATTTGCGTCGGTGCTTGTCTGAGCGCACCATCTACATCGGCGCTGCAGGACAGATCTGCGGACTCCACACCGTACATCGCGGCTTCCTCGATGTCTGCCGCGACCTCGGCCTGACCGCCACCGATTACCCCTTGAATCAGGAGCGCCAAGGCATTCGCGGTCTGTCCAAGGCCATCCATCAGTTGGCAACGCAGAGCTTCCCCAGCGCCGCGCGCGCTGCCGGCGCCGAGCGGGTCAGCGCCCCCTGGGCGGCGGCCGCGCACAGCCGGCAGCCCGGTGCGCGACGACCGTTGGAGATTGTGGAATTTGACGGCCACAAGCTCGACATCCGTCTGCATGTCCGCTATGAGGACGCCGCCGGTGTGGTGGAGGACATCGACATCAACCGCGTGTGGCTGCTGGTCATCATCGATGTCTTCAGTCGCGCCATCCTGGGCTGGACCCTGGTTCTGTCGGCCGAGTACGACCGCAACGACGTCATGCGCACGGTCCAGCAAGCTCTCTCCCCGCAGCGCAAGAGAGCCAAGCTCTCCATCCCCGGCCTGAACTATTCACCTTCTGGCGGCTTCGTCTGCGAAGTCATCCCCAGGCTTGAGGGCGCATGTTGGGAGCGTCTTCGCCTGGACAACGCCAGAGCCAATCTGGCCACCGACACGCTGTCGCTGCTTTGCACCGTGGTGGGCTGCGCCGCAGAGGCCGGACCCGTCGCCTCACCCACCGAACGCCCTTATGTCGAACGCTTCTTCGGCACGTTGACAAAGGCACTCTCGCATCGTCTGCCAGGCAGCACGGGCTCCAACGCCTACGACATTCGACGCCGGCTGAGCGACCCCGCCAGCAAGGACGCGTTGGCGGTGAGCTTCGACGAACTGCTCGAACTGCTCGAGGTCACCATCGCCAACTACAACGGCACACCGCACGATGGCATCGGCGCTCGCTCGCCCCTGGAGTTCCTCCAGCGCGCCATGAACTTTCAAGGCGACTGCGTGCGAGTGCTGTCAGAACCGTTTCGACGCCAGCTTTGTCTTCTGCAGCCGTCGCGCATCTGCCGCGTCGCCGGCAGCCTCAAGGCCGGCAAGCGACCCTACATCAACCTGCTCGGCGTACGCTACTCCAGCCGCTTGTTGCAACAGGCCACGGACCTCATCGGGAAATCGATGCGCATTTTCATCGATCCGCAAGACCTGCGAGTCGTTCACGCCTACCTCGACAACGGCGCCGAGTTCGGGCCGCTCAACGCCTCGCGCCCCTGGCATCTCACACAACACTCGGTGAGGCTTCGCCAGGAGATCATGCGACTTCGGCGCCAACGCAAGCTTCACTTCACCGAGGGTGACGATCCAGTCCAGGCCTTCCTGAACTTCAAACGCAAGCAGGTCACCAAACAGCGCGGCCGCGTCTCTCACCGAACCGCCGAGGCCGCACGTGCCGTCGCCACCCCGCCCTCGCCGCCAACCCCGCCACCGACATCGGATCAAATCGCCTCGCCGATCCTGACTCCAGTCAAGCCGCGCCCCTTGCTTAACATCGGCAAGGGACAGGTCATCTCCAAGGGCGGCACATGAGCAACGTCCTACTGCGCCCACTGAGCATCTCCCAACACCCTCTTCACGAGCGCCGCTACCGGTTGCCAACACCGCCCATCGAGGCGTTGTACACGCTCATCACCGAAGCGCTCGAGCGGCGGCGCCCAGGCGTAATGGTGTACGGCCGTTCTCGGCTTGGCAAGACAACCGCCATCGCCTACATTGAGGCGCTACTCGCAGTGGAACGACCCGACCTGCCTGTCGTCACTCTGCGCTGCCGTTTCAAGCGCGTGCCTTCGGAGACAGCGTTCTTCAGCAACTTTCTCGCCGCAGTCCGCCACAAGGCGACCACGGGACGGGATGCTGAACAAATGCGCCAGCGTCTGGTGCACCGAATGTGCGAGATTGCCGATGGCAAGGGCGCCACTCAGATCTTGTTGTTTGCCGACGAGGCACAAAACTTCAGTAACTGCGAATACGAGTGGCTTCGCGACGTTCACGATGACCTTCAACAATGGGGCAAGACGCTACTCGTGGTCCTTGTCGGCCAGCCCGAACTGCACGGGCAGAAGGCCACCTTCCAGCGCAGCAACAGCATGCATATCGTCTCGCGCTTCATGGTGCATGAACTCGCGTTCCGCGGCGCGCGCGACCCCCAGGATTGCGCCACCTGCCTACAGGGCTACGACCTGCAAGAATTCCCGGCGAACTCGGGCTGGACCCACACACGATTTTTCTTTCCGATGGCCTACGCCGCCGGCTTCAGGCTTGCTAGTGAAGGCGCCGCGCTGTGGTACGCCTTCGATCAGGCCCACAGAAGCACGCTGTGGCCCGAAGCGCTCGAGATCGGCATGGAGTTCTTTACCGCCGCCGTTGAACACCTCGTGCTCACGCACTCCCACCACGACGAAGCCCAGTTCCGGCCTTCGATCGCGCTGTGGACCCAAGCCGTGCTGGCCAGTGGCTACGTGCAAGCCACGCTCAGCGGCATGGCCCCGGAAACGCATTCGCATTCACCCTCGAACACCTAGCAGCTCGGACCCACCTTGCTACCCGCGCTCCTTCTTCGCGACAAGCCCGCTGCCCAGCCCACCTACACCCGCAGGCCGCTCTGGAGCCAACCTTTCGAATCCCTCTGGGGCATCCTGTCCAAATGGCAGTTCGTCAACTGCCTTGCTTACTCGACGCTCGCTCGTTGCGTGTCATCACTGTCTCCCGCAGAGATCTATCAGGGCCTGGACTTGCGCGCCCTCGGTGGTTTCGACCTCGACGCGTTGGATCACTACACCGGCGTGCCTCGAGCATCATTGGCTCGTGGTGCCTGTTCGGCCTCAGCGGATTCCCCTGGAATTGCATTGGCCAGCATTCACCTGCGATTTTGTCCGTCATGCATACATGATGGCTACCACGCCACGCTGTTCCAGTTCACACCGATCACACGCTGTCCGATCCACGACGCCCGGCTTATTGATGCCTGCCCCAACTGCGGCGCCCAGATCCCATATCGCCTGGACGCGGCGTTCGCGGCGAATCCTCTGGCCTGCCCGCATTGCTTGCGTTCTCTTCTGGCCGACCCGACTGTGCTCATGCGTGCCGACTTCAGCACCACCAAGTTCGACACCATTCTGAGATGGCAGCTTCTGCTGGCTAAGTATGCCTACTGGTATCCGGCCGTTGGCCCACGTGCGCGGGCCAACGGCAATGGCCTCGCAATGCGCAACACTCATGCGGCCACCAACCTCGCGTTCATCGGCAAGCTGCAGGATGTGATGCGTGAGCCCCCGCTGATCCAGTCGATCGCCTCACGGCGCTCGGTGGCCGCGCCTTGCCCAAAGCACCAGCCCGTTGCAGCCGTCGATCGCTCATGGCAGAAATCCTTTGCCAACGGCTGCTGGCCACATTTCCAAAGCAAAATTTTTGTCTGCCTGTGCCATCTATACGCGCAGTTCCATGACGATCACCAACGTCACGATAGCGTGCGAGATCGCCGAATCACCCACTGGTGGCGACGCACCTGGGACGGCGCAATAGCTCGTCAGATCTCGGCCAGCATCTCGTTCGAGGTGCCTCCGTTCGGCGTGGCTGAGTGGGTTGCGTTCAGCCCGCCCCAAAACCCGACCCTATCTCCACGGGCAGCACAAAACAGTCTCATCCTGCATTTCGAAGAAGACCTTCAACTGACTTGGGATACTTGGTCGGGGCTGCTCAGCCAAGTCGTCAAAAAATCGCACGCAAAGCTTCATCCGCGCCTCGTACCACCCCGCAGTTGCTGGCTCAACGAGCCATTGACCCACCCGGAGGCACCTGTGCTCGGCCTCTTCTGATCACATAGTTCCACATTTACCATCGCCGAAGTTCCACATTTACTTTCGCGGACA